>JAWXUF010000001.1:0-80315 GCA_044432865.1 bacterium
AATACTTCTTAAAATACAAAACAGTAAATTCCATTGTAGTATTGCGGAATTTACTGTTTCATTTTATAATACTAATTTTAATTTTTAAAAAACGGAATTTAGTTTTTCATTCAAGGTATTTTTTAGCATTTAGAGCCATTATATCAAAATCTTTTGTTTTCCATCTAAAATACATGAATGTACCTCTAAAACATTCGTCCATTGCTTGAGCTATAAATATACCTAATAAGCCTAACCCAAAGTGTACTCCAAGTAGGTAACTAAATAAAACAGCTAGTCCATACATTGATATTACACCCATTACAACAGGGAAAACAATATCATTAACTGTCCTTAGCGCGCTTATAAACATAATATTTGATGTCCTTCCAATTTCAAGAAAGACTACAACAATAAATACACCTCTAAGAGCATCTATTGCATGCTCATCATCTAAAAACAATCCCATTAGAGGTTCCCAAAATACATTTAGCAATAAAACAACAGGAATGATAATACTTAATGCAAGTTTGAAATTTTTCAGTGTAAATTCTTTCCCTTTGATAAATTCCTTCTCTCCGATATAATATCCGGTTATTATCTGATTTGAATTAGCAATAGATAAACTAAATAACATTACATAATTTAAAATAATCAGTACATAACTTCTTGTTATAGCTGATAACGATGCATCACCATTTATTATAATAGAGTTTACAGAAATCATTATTAAAAACTGAGACATGTTATATAAAAAATATTCAAATGCAGATGGTATACCTATTTTGAAAATATTTTTTAATTGTTCTTTTGAGAATAAAAGTTTTCTTGGTGAATATTTTAAAATAAACATCAAACATAAAATAGCCATTCCTCCAGCAACTAAATTACTAGTTAATGTTCCAATCGCAGCACCAGTTGAACCTAATTCAGGTGCTCCAAATAAACCATTAATAAAAATAGCATTTAAAATTATGTTTAATATGTTACTAATTATCGCAACAATCATTATGACCATTGGTCTTCCATAACTTCTAAATATCGCACCACATGCTTGCGATACTCCTAGACCTATAAACCCAATTGATATTATTCTTAAATATGTTTGAGCTGATTCAATTACATCACCATCTGTTTTAATAACCACAAGTAGAATCGGACCAACTAGAAATAAAATGAATGCAATTGTAAATCCTAGTACTATATTAAATATTAAACCAGTACCAACTACTTTACTTTCATCTTCCTTTTTTTTAGCACCTAATGTTTTTGTTAATACAACTACGATACCTGTTGCTACTACAGTTAATAAAACTGTAAATAAATTTATTATACTATTAGCATTAACTACTGCCCCTACAGCATCTTTGCTGTACATAGTTAACATAATAGTATCAACAGTACCTAACAATGTGAAAAATAACAATTCAACAAAAATAGGAATTGCAATTTGAAATATATTTTTCTTAAGTTTATTTTCCAATTTTCTTTACCATTTTTATGTGTTCACAACCTTCTTCTAAGAAAACTTCTCCTACTTGTTCATATCCAAATTTGAAATAAAAGTCTTTAGCATGATATTGAGATGCTAAATACACTTCATCTACATTCAACGCTTGAAGGTGCATTTCGATATTTTCCAATAAAAGATTACCTAATTTCTTACCACGGTATTTTTGTAAAACACAAACCCTTCCTATTTTCCAATATTCATTATTATAAAAAACTCTCGCTGTAGCAATAGGACTACTACCATCACAAATCAATACATGATGTGCAATATCATCAAATTCATCTAATTCAATTTCCTCATCAAATCCTTGTTCATCGATAAAAACTTCATATCTAACTTTATAGCACAAAGATAAATCATCAGGTTTTTTTAGAATTTTAACTGTTAATTCCATAGTATATCCCTTCTTTCAACTTATTACATTATACCACAAAAAGTTTTTATAAAAAGAGGTATATTGTCTTTAGTTGTAGAATAAAAAAAATGTCTTAATTTGTAACACTATTTTTTATAAATAATGTTGTTATTACGATATTTATTAAGTATAATATTTTTGAATATTGGGGGTGTTCTTTTGAAAGTTTTATTTGTTGGGAGCGAGTGTAGTCCATATATAAAAACAGGTGGTTTAGCAGACGTGTTAGGAAGCCTACCTGTTACTTTATCAAAGCAAATTGAATGTAGTGTTGTAATTCCGTACTACAAGAAAATTAAAGAGAAAAACATTGGTATGTACTTAGGAGAAAAACATTTTAAGTTTGGAGAGGAATTAATTTATGCAGGAGTGTATTACGAAAAAGTAAATAATGTAAAATATTTCTTCATTGATAACAATGAATTCTTCTATCATGATTTTTTATATGGATATAACGATGATAAAAGATTTACTTTTTTTAATATGGCAGTATTAGAATGTTTAGATATAATGGGAGAATTTAATGTATTGCATTTAAATGATTGGCACTCTGGATTAATTCCATTCTTAATTAAATACAAGTATAGTGTTGAAATTAAAACAGTTTTCACGATACACAACATTCAGTATCAAGGGATATTCAACAAAGGTATCCACAAATTTTTCAAATTATATAATGACACATTAGAATTTGATAATATGATTAACTTTATGAAATGTGGAATTGTTAATTCAAACATCATCACGACTGTTTCTACTACATATAGAAACGAAACACTTTCATATGAATTTAGTTATAATTTAGAAAATATTTTACTAAGTAGAAAAGATGATTATTATGGAATAATAAACGGAATTGATACAAATATGTATAATCCAAAAACTGACAATATAATCAAACCATATAGTAATTACAGTGAAAAAAATATTAATAAAAAAGAATTTTGTAATGAGTACAATTTAAACGATAATATGTTGTGTAGTTTGATTAGTAGGTTATGTGATCAAAAAGGAATAGAATTATTAATTGATTCTATAGATCATATCATGGAAAATAGTGATGTCAATTTATTCCTAATGGGTTCAGGTGATATGAATTATGTTGAACAACTAAATTACTTTGCAATTAAATATCCTAGTAGAGTCAAAGTATATATAGGATACAATGAAGAATTATCTCATAAAGTTTATGCAAGCAGTGATATGTTGTTTGTCCCTTCAAAGTTTGAGCCATGTGGATTGACACAATTAATTGCTATGCGTTATGGTACTATACCATTAGTAAGAGAAACAGGTGGATTAAAAGATACAGTAATACCTTTTAACATCCACAACAAAACTGGATGTGGATTTACTTTCAAAGAATTTACTTCTTCTTCGTTTAAGGAAGTATTCAATCTAGCCTTTCAAACTTATCAAAACAAAGAAATATGGGAAGTACTTTCAAAAAATGCAATGAATAACGATTTCAGTTTTGAGGCAAGTGCAAATGAATATTTAAAAATTTATAATAAATAAAGGGGAATATTATGGAAACTTTAGCATTAATTTTAGCAGGTGGGAGAGGATCTCGTCTAGATATACTATCAGAAAGACGTTCAAAACCAGCAGTACCTTTTGCTGGGAAATTTAGAATTATTGATTTTGTATTAAGTAACTGTTGTAACTCAGGAATATATCAAATTGGTATTTTAACTCAATATTTACCTTTATCATTAAATGAACATATTGGAGTTGGAAAACCATGGGATTTAGATCGTAGAGATAGTTCTATCTCACTTCTTCAACCTCATAACAATTGGTACGAAGGTACAGCAGATGCTGTAAAGAAAAATATTGAATTCATTAAAAGGAATAATCCAAAAAGAGTATTGATATTATCAGGAGATCATATCTATAAAATGGATTACTCTAAACTTATAAAAGAACATGAAAATAGAAATGCAGATGTAACAATAGCTGCAAAAATAGTTGATTTAAGTGAAGCTAATAGATTTGGAATTTTAGAATCAGATGACAATAATAAAATATATAATTTCATTGAAAAACCAGAACATCCAACATCAAATAAAGCTTCAATGGGTATTTACTTATTTAATACTGAAGTATTATTAGAAGCATTAAACTCTTATAATATAAGTGATTTAGACTTCGGAAATCATATAATACCTGATTTAATAAAAAATAAAAATGTGTACTCTTATGACTTTAATGATTACTGGAAGGATGTAGGTACATATGATTCATATCTAGAATGTAATCTAGAACTTGCTAATGCAAGTAATTCATTAGATTTATATCATCCTTCATGGAAAATATATACAAAGAGTGAAGATTTAGCACCGGTTAAATTTGGTGATAAAGCTACTGTTAATGGTTCACTAATTTCAAATGGTTCAGTTATTGATGGAACACTAGAGAATTGTGTTTTAAGTCCAGGAGTTGTTGTTAACAGTGGATGTTTACTGAAAAATTGTGTTATATTGAACAATGTAATAATTGGTAAAAATTGTGTTATTGAAAATACTGTTATTGATAAGGATGTAAATATTGGTGATAACTGCATAATAGGATTTGGTACAAATCTTATTCCAAATGAAGAAATACCTGGTGTTTTATCTAGCGGTATTAATATAATTGGAAAAAATGCAAAAATTCCTTCTTCTACAACTATTATGAGAAATTGTAGAATTTGTTCTTCTTCAACTCATGAATCATTTAATACTGATGTAATTACAAGCGGTTCAACAATAAGATAAAAAAATATAGGTCTATATTAGACCTATATTTTTTCTTATAAATTGATTTACATCATTAAATACTTCTTCTTTGTTAAATTCATTAACTAATTCATGTCTAGCTCCAGGATATAATTTCATTTCCACATTATTAGCTTTTTGTTCTAAATGTTTATAGATATATTTAATTTCTTTCCCGTTACCACCAACTACGTCTTCATCTCCACTTATAAGATAAATTGGTAATTCAAAATTTTTATACCATTTTTTTGAATTGGAATTTTTTGATAGTTTTAATAAATCATTGTATGCTTTAGCAGAAAATTTAATTCTACAATACTTATCATTAATATATCCATTGTATATTTCAGTATCTCTAGTCAACCATTCAACACCAGTATTATCTTTAGTTTTCTTACTAAAATTACCCATTATAAGTTTGTATAAAAACTTTGAAACATATTTCTTACCTTTTACTTTAGAAATAACAGATGATAACATTATCCCAGAAGATGCTAGAGAGTTTTTCCCACCAGTACCACAAATGATTATTCCATCAATCTCTTTAGAATACTTACTCAGATAACATCTTGATACAAAAGAACCCATACTATGACCAAATACAAAGTATGGTACATTGTTATATTTTTCTTTAATTAAACAAATCAATAAATGTAAATCTTCACTTAAATGTTTATCACCATTTTTTTCTGAGAAAAATCCATAAGTTCCATTCAAATCACCTGTTAAACCATGACCAAGATGATCATGTCCAACAACCATTATTTTTTGTTCATTTAAGTATTTAATGAAGTGTTCATATCTTTTTATATATTCGCACATTCCATGAGTAATATGCATTATCGCTATAGGATTTTCAATTTCATAAACATAATAAGCAACTTCATTAATACCATTACTACTTTTAAACTTACTAATTTCCATAAAAATCTCCCTTTTAAAAAATAATAAGTCTAAGGAAATCCTTAGACTTATTAAATATTATTTTTCTTTCCCAACGAAGAATAAAGTCATTGCATCAGGACCAGTATGAGCTCCGATTACAGGACCAATATTTGTTAAGATAAAGTTTGAAATTCCAAATTTACTTTCAATATCATTTTTTAATTGTTCTGCTTCTTCTAAACAATCACCATGAGCAATAATAATTACATCATTTTCTTCAACAATGATTCTTTGTTCCATTTCAGCAATCAAAGTTGTTAATGAAGTGTCTCTACCTCTTTTTTTACCTTTAGCAACTAATTTACCTTCTTCACTAATATGTAAAATCGGTTTAATTTTTAATGCATTAGCAATAAATGCAGCAGCATTTGATAATCTTCCACCACGTTTTAAAGTATCAATATCACTTACAGTAAACCAAGCACAAACTTTTTCTTTGAACTTTTCAGTTTTTTCAAAATTTTCTTCTAATGATAATCCTTCTTTTTTGAATTTATTAGCATAGTATACTAATAATCCTTCTCCAGCACTAGCTAATTTAGAATCAATTACTTTAACATTAGCATCAGGATGAGTTTCTTTTAATACTTCTAATCCTAATCTTACTGAGTTAAATGTACCACTTAAAGCACTAGAAAAACAAATATATAATATATCTAATCCTTTTTCAACGAAAGGTGTAATAGCTTCTAAAAATTCTTCTGAATTTATTTGAGCAGTAACAGGTTGTTTACCTTTTCTCATAGCATCATAAAAGTCTTTTGTTGATAATTCTCTCTCATCTAAATAATTTTTATAATCTTTACCTTCTAAGGTGAAAGTTAATGGTAAAACTTCAATATTATTTTCTTTAACAAAACTATCTGGTAAATCTGTAGTTGAATCAGTAAATATAATGTAATCTTTCATTTTTTTATTCTCCCTTATTTCTTATAATTTTAATTTCTTCTTTATATGGTGCAACCCCATCAATATATGGTGTTTCTAAAATTTTAGGTATGTTAGCAAAATCTTCGTCATAACAAACTTTTAATAAAGTTTCTAATCCAATATTTCCTACTCCTAAATTTTCATGGCGATCTTTTTGAGCTCCCATTACATTTTTTGAATCATTTAAATGAATAGCATTTAAATATTTCAGTCCAATAATAGTATCAAACTCTTTTTTCACTCCATCATAGTCATTAACTAAATCATATCCACTATCATGTATATGACATGTATCTAAGCATACACCAATTCTTTTTTTATCATTAATCAAATCAATAATTTGTTTGACTTCTTTAAAGTTTCTACCAACTTCTGTACCTTTTCCACTCATTGTTTCAAGTGCAATAACAACATCTAAATCTTTTGTATTATCATTTATCTTATTTATTACAAAAGCAATATTTTTAATCGTTTCAGTTAAATCATTTTTTAAAGTATTACCAGGATGTAAAACTAAAATTTTACTTCCCATAGCATAAGTTCTTTTTACTTCTTCAGTTAAAAAAGAAATAGCAAAATCTCTTTTATCTTCAAGAAAAGTTCCAGGATTAACAATGTAAGGAGCATGTACTACAACATTTTTAAGGTCAATGTTATTTTCACTCATTAATTGATGAGCTTCTTCAATTCTTAACTCTTCAATTTTTTTTCTTGCTGTATTTTGTGGAGCGCCAGTATATATCATAAATGCTGTTGCACCATAATTGATAGCTTCTTTAACAGATCCAAGCATCATTTCTTTTCCATTCATAGAAACATGACTTCCAATTATCATCGACGTTTTTTCCCTTCATTTTTTTGAATTTTTTTAGCAATTTTATTTGCTTCTTCATTCATTTTTTTCTTATACCCAGGAGTAACCTTCTTAGGTTTTGCAATCATTTTTTTAGCAGTTATAATTTCTTTTTTAACAGGAGCTATACGGTTTTGTCTTACGTTTCGCCCTTTATATGGAGCAAATTCCCCATGTTTAATATCTACATATTCAAAAGTTACACCTCTATTTTCAAGGTTATTTAAATATGTATTATTCATGCTATCATATAAACTATAGCAAATACCATCAAAGTACATTCTACCTGTTCTACCAGAACGATGAATATAAAATTCGAAATCTCTTGGAAGTTCGTAGTTAATTATGTGACTTACACCTTCAATATCAATCCCTCTAGCAACCATATCTGATGCTATAATATATTGATATTTTAATGATGCAATTTCATTCATTACTCTTTTTCTTTCTCTAGGACTCATATTACCATGAATTGTTGTACAGTTATATCCTTTAGATTTAATTGTTTGGTATAGTTGTTCAACAGTTTCTTTCTTATTTGCAAATATAATAGCTAGATATGGATTAATTATTTTCATCATATTATCTAAAATAACATCTTTTTCTCTATTTCTAATTGGAATTAAATAATGAGTTATTTTTAATGATGATACATCTTTTTTATCTATTTGTATTTTAACTGTATTTGGAATAAACTTTTTTATTACAGGTTCTATTTGTTCACTAATTGTAGCACTAAATAACATTTTTTTAGCATTTTTAAATTTATCTTGAATTTCTAATATTTCTTCAAGGAAACTATCAGCTACCATATCCGCCTCATCAATAACAAAGTATTTAGCATCATGAATTTTCAACTGATTAAAAGAAATTGATAATTCTTTAATTTTATTTGGTGTAGCAATAACAATTTGAGGATGATTAACTTTTAGTTTCTCAACTTCTCTTTTAATATCAGAAGTTGCTGTGAAACATTTAATTTTGATTGCCTCTCCACTAAATGATGCTAAGTGAGATGCTTTTTTATAAATTTGTGTTGCTAACTCATTTGTTGGAGCAACAATTACTGCCTGACAAGTTTGATCTAATGCGTCTAAATCATTAAAGATAGGAATTAAGAAAGCATGTGTTTTACCGCTTCCCGTTTTACTCATTGCTATAATGTTACGATCTGATTTGTTTTCTCTTAATATTTCTTTTTGAATTTCCATTAATTCTTTAAACTTTAAATCATTAAGAGCACTTGTAATATACTTTTTAAATTCGAATTGATAATTTACCAATGGTATCACTCCTTTGTCATTCAAACTATTTTATCATTTTTTATTTATTTTTACAACTGAATAAACTATAATATTAATATGTTTATAAATAAAGTTATGATTTTACGGAAGGAATGTTTGATATGAAGATTGAAAAAATAAATCCACATGGATATTGCGGTGGTGTAATTAAAGCATTAAACACAACATTAGAAGCTATCAACTCTGCACCAAAACCAATCTATATGATTGGTAAAGTAATTCATAATGATATTGTATGTAATGAACTTGAAAAACAAGGTTTAATAATAAAAACAAATGAAAAATGTGATGCTATAAATGAAATAGAAAATGGTACAGTAATATTCACAGCTCATGGTACAGATGAAAAATTAATTGATATTGCTAATAATAAAAACTTAAATGTTATTAATACAGTTTGTAGTAAAGTTTCTATAATTCATAGAAATATTAAAAAGCATTTAGAAAGTCACACAATTCTTTACATCGGAGTAAAGTCTCACCCTGAATGTGAAGCAATATTATCCATTAGTAACGACATTATTTTAATTAACGATGTTAATGATTTAAACCTTTTAGATAAAAGTAAAAAGTATTACATAACTAACCAAACGACGCTATCATTACTAAAATTAAATTCACTATATGATTATGCAAAAAACAATTTTAAGGATATTACAATTGATAATAAAATATGTTTGGCAACTACAAAAAGACAAGAAGGCGTACTAAATACAAATGCTGATTTCATCATTGTCGTTGGAGATAAAAAGAGTTCAAATACAAACGAACTATATAATTTATCAAAGCAAAAATGTGATAGTATTTTGGTTAGTGAATGTAGTGAAATTACTAACATAAATCTATCACAATATAATAATATTAAAATAACAAGTGGAGCTTCTACTCCCGAATATATAGTTGATGAGATTATAGAATTTATAAATAAAACTTACTTATAAATTTCATATACATTAAAAAGTGTTATTTTAATTGTTTCTTCAAGATTTTTTAGATTCCCTAATGTAACTCCTACTAATCTAAGTTTTTCTTCTTTATAATTCATTTCAAGTAAATCTTCAACACAATTATTAATAACAGATAATTCATCTGTATAATCTATTGTAATAGATCTGGTAATTGTTTTAAACATTACATCTCTTAATGTTATAGTAATTGTACGTGTTCTCATATTTAACATTTCTAATTGATTGACAAGTTCTTTTGTTTGTACAATCATTTGATTTAATATATCATCAAATGTATCTAATGGTTTATCAAATGTTTGAGAATGTGATATTGATTTAGATTTAGCAACAGGTGGTTCTACACTATCTGTTGAGTTTCCATTTAATTTTTCAATAAATCCATTATAAATTTCTTCACTAATTATTTTAGTTATATAGTATTTATTTTTTTCATCTACGAAATCTTTAACAGTATGAATATTTAGAAAGTGAAGTTTTTCACTAGTTTTCTTTCCTATACCATATACTTCTTCTACTTGAAAAGATGATAATACACTCAATGCATCTCTTTTCCTTAATACTGTTATACCCATAGGTTTTTTTAAGTCGCTTGCCATTTTAGCAAGAAAAAGTGTTGGAGCAATACCAATTGAACATTCCAAATCTAATTCATTTTTAACTCTATTTTGAATTATTTGAGCATACTCAATTGGATGAATATTATTCCCCAATGTTTCATTAGTAACATCTAAGTAACCTTCATCTATTGATGTTATTAATAATTTAGAAGAATACTCACTAAGAATATCGAAAAACATCTCGGAATATTTTTCATAATTTGAATATTCAGGAGAAACAACAATCAATGTCTTCAACTTCTTATATGCATCTATTAATGGCATACCAGATTTAACTCCATATTTTCTTGCTTGATAAGACGCAGTTGATACAACACCTTTCAATGAATTTTCTCTACCTATTGCAAAAGGCTTACCTTTTAATGAAGGGTTTAATTTAACTGCAACTGCACAAAAAAATTGATTTAAATCAATATGAAAGATTACTTTAACTTTTTTCATAAAAAAACCCTTTCTTTTTTTAAGTTTTTATATTATAATATTATTACTTATTTAAGAAATATTATAACATAAAAGGTGATTATTATGAAGAATACAAATAAAAAAGAAGTAAAAAAAATTAAAAGTCCAACAGAAATGTTAATAACTAAAATTTTAATTTGGGTATTATTAGGTGCTATGGTTATCATTCCTGTAGTAAGTTTAGTAATATTACTTAGATCAGCATTTTAATAAATGAAAAACCCCTTCAATTAATGAAGGGGTTTTATTTTTTTAGATTAATTTTTCAATTCTTTTTTTACATCCACCACATGCAGTTCCTGCTTTAGTAGCTTTCATAACTTTTTCTAAAGTATCTGCTCCATTAGCAATTGCTTCTTTAACAGTAGATTCTTTAATATTGTAGCAATGACAAATTACTTTATCTTCTACTTCTTCAATAACGCTAGAAGTATTAAAATATCTTTCTAACATACTTTCTAAAGCTTTTCCATGTCTTGCTTCATCTTTACACATTTCATGTACTGAATCATGAATAGCATCATGTCCATCTTGTTTAGCTAAAGTAGCGATATGTTTTTTACCAGCACATGCTCCATTTTCACCATTAACCATTTTTAATAAGTTAGCTTTAGTATCAGCAAATACTAATTCTCCTAACATTTCTTGGAATCTTGATGCATGTTCTGCCTCTTCCCAAGCAATATTTCTTAAAACCATTGCAACTTCTGGATAACCTTCTCTATCAGCTTGTCTAGCCATAGCTAAATACATACCAACTTCTTGACATTCTCCATTGAAATTGTCTCTTAAACCTTTTTTAATTTCTTCCGATGCACTACTAGCGTTTCCTAGTACGTGTTCATCTGCCCATGATAATTTTTTCATTTTGTACCTCATTTCCTTTTCAAGATATTATAACATTATACGACAATAAATTCAATTAAATTTTAAAATAAAAAAAGCAAATCCAATCAAAGAATGGATTTGCTTTTTTATCGTGTTATTGTTGTTACATTATTGTTATTACTTGTAACTTTATGTGCTAGTCTAAGTTTGTCAGCTAGCATTGCAATAAATTCTGAATTTGTTGGTTTTGATTTATTATAACTAATAGTATAACTGAAAATAGATGAAATTGCATCAACGTTACCTCTATTCCATGCTACTTCAATTGCATGTCTTATAGCTCTTTCAGTTCTTGATGATGTTGTTTTATATTTCTTTGCAATTACAGGATATAAAACTTTAGTTATAGAACCAAGTATTTCAATATTATTGTATACCATAGAAATTGATTCTCTTAAATATAGATACCCTTTAATGTGAGCTGGCACTCCAATCTCATGTAAAATCGCTGTGATTTCAGTATCTAAATCCACATATCCTGCCGATTGATTATTAAAAGAAATAACTTCTCCTTTTTTACTAACAGCAGGTCTAACAACTTCATTTATAATATTTAAAACAGTTGGTAATTCAACAGGTTTAATTACAAAGTAATCAGCTCCTAAATCAGAAACTTTACTCATTATACTTTCACTATTAAATGCTGTAAGCATAATTATTTTACTTGGTTTATTATATTTTGTTGGATTATTTTTAATCTCTTGTAATACTGATACACCATCTGTTTCTGGCATAAATACGTCTAATAGTAATAAATCTACTTTGTTTGTTTCTAAAAAAGATAATACACTTTTCCCCGATGTGAATGTTGAAATAATCTCGATATCTTTTTGAACTCCTAAGAATTCTTCTAATAGTAATGATAATTCTTTATTATCATCTGCAATAATTATTTTTGTCATTTTAAAATCCCCTTTTCCTTTTCAACCTTATATTAATACATAGAAAATTAAATATCAACAGCAGTTTCTACAATTGCTTATTATTTCTAATATAACATTTTATTTCAACATAATGGTTGTAAATTGGCTGTAAAGAGTTTTTTGATTCGACAAATTTCGCACTTTTTAATAAAACTTATAACATTTTTATAAAATAAAAAATATTTTAATTTGGCACACAATTTATTTTTTTATTTTATTATGTCATAGTCAAGTTCTCTCAACATGTTCTCAGCAAAAAGTCCATATCCGTATTCAGGTGTATTAACAATTACGTGTGTTACAGCACCAATTAATTTTCCATCTTGAATAATTGGGCTTCCACTCATACCTTGAATTACACCACCAGTGTAATTTAGTAATTCTTCATCAGTTATTTTAAATTTTATACCTTTTATATCATCACTAGTATTTAATGTTACAGAGATTATTTCTATTGAATAACTTTTAACCTCAGTACCATTTATACAAGTTAATATTTGTGCACTACCTTTCTTAACTTCTTCTTTTGCTGCAACATAGTATAAATCTAAATTTGCAATAGAATCTGTATAAGTACCATATATTCCTTTATTAGTATTTAATTCTATTTCACCAATTACACCTTCGTCTATTACTGCTTTTTTAGAACCAGGATTTCCTTTGATTGATTTATCAACACCTGTTACTTCAGCTTTATATATATATCCTGAATCAGTATTAACTTTTGTAGCAATTTGATGTCCTAATGAAGCATAGTCTAAATCTTCTTGAGTAATAAATGTCATTGTACCTACACCAAGTATGTTATCTTTTACATATATCCCAAGTGATATATTACCTTCATAACTTATAGGAGTAATGTGTGTACTTACTAATTGTTCATCTCTTAATAATTGGATGTTACATTGTTTTTCTCCATTTACCTTCAAAGCACCTATTAGACCATCTGCACTAATTATATTTACGTCATTTACTTTTAATATTACATCTCCAATTTCAAGGTTAGCATTCTCCCAAGGTTTTATTGTTTCTCCATTTACATTAACACTATACATTTTAGTTATTAATACTCCAGAGTTTAAACGTAATCCGATTGTTTCACCTGAAACATAAACTTGATTTTCATTTAATATAAAATCCTTTGCAAATACACTTGTTGAAAACATAAGTGATATTATTAAAGTGAATGATAATATTATTTTTTTCATTTTTTCACCTCCAAATATAGTTTAAGAATTTATCAATAAAATAAACTACACATTTTTTGTAAATATATTTGAATAAAAAATTATTTATAATATAATAATAATTGAGGTGAATTTTATGTATAAAATTATAGCAATAGACTTAGATGGTACATTATTAAATAAAGAAAAGAAAATAAGTGATGAAAATAAAGCAGCAATTAAAGAAGCTCAAGATTTAGGAATAAAAGTTGTTATAGCAACAGGAAGACCTTTCAAGGGATTCTTTCATTTAGTTAAAGAATTAGGATTAGAAAATACAGATAATTACATTATTTGTTTCAACGGTGGATTAGTGTATCACCTATTAACAAATACAGTAATCTATAGTTCTTCTATCACTGGTAAAGAATTAAAAAAACTTTATAAGGAATCTTTAGAATTAAATGTTAACATTCATGCATTTAGACAGAATCAAGATTTAGTATCTCCAAAAATAAGTATTCATACTCAAAGTGAGGCTACTTTAAATAATATCGAAATTAATATACAAGATTTTAACGAAATAAAAGAGGATGAATTATTCATTAAAGGAATGTTAATAGATCCAAAAGAAATTTTAGATGAAGCAATATCAAATTTAAACAAACAATGGTATGAAGACTTTAGCGTTGTACGTAGTACGCCTGTATACCTTGAGTTTTGTAATAAGAATGCACAAAAAGGTGTTGCATTAAAAGCATTAGCAGATCATTTAAATATTGATATTAAAGATACTGTAGCATTTGGTGATGCTGGAAATGATTATTCAATGATTAAAATGGCTGGATTAGGTGTTGTAATGGCAAATGGAATGGATTTCGTAAAAGAAATAGCTGATGAAATTACATTGTCTAATGAAGAAAATGGAGTTGCTTATGGTATAAGAAACTTTGTAATACAAAAAAATTGTAAAGAAAATTAATTCTTTACAATTTTTTTATTTACACTATTTTTTTATATTCTTCTTCTTTGAATCCAAGTAATACAGAATTTGTTGAAATTAACAATGGTCTTTTAATAAGCATTCCATTAGTTGATAACAATTCATATTTTTCTTCTAAACTCATTGTTGGAAGTTTATCCTTTAAATTAAGTTCTTTATAAACTAACCCAGATGTATTAAAAAACTTTTTAATATCTAAGCCACTCAATTCATGATATTGTTTCAACTCTTCTTTTGTTGGGATATTCGTCTTAATATCAATGACTTCAGGATTAACATTGTTTTCGTTTAAGTATTTTAACGCTTTAACACATGTACTACATCTCATATAAGCTATAAATTTCATTTATAATCACCTCACTAATTATTATACTATATTAATATATTATTGCGAGGGATTTACTTAGAAACTATTTCATTTATATTGTATGATTTATAGTTATTACTTTTTCCTACTAAAATCAAGTATTCTTTGTTACCCATCTTACCTGTAATAGGAGATTCAATTAAATTAAGTACATTTAAATTTAATTCTTTAATTGAATTTATTGTTTCATTTATAACTTTTAAATGAATTTTTTTATCTTTTACTACACCATTTTTAATTTTAACTTTTCCTAATTCATACTGTGGTTTTATTAAAGCAATTAAATAATTCTCTTCATTCAAAAATTTCAGTAAATTTGGAATTATAGATTTAATTGACACAAAAGAAACATCCATTACTAAATAGTCGAACTCTTCTGTTGTATCATAATCTAAAATATTCAAATTTTCATGTGATTCTACTTTAGGATTACTTTTTATTTTTTCATGAAGTTGATTACTTCCTACATCAACAGCTACTACTTTTTTAGCACCATTTTGAAGCGCAACATCAGTAAACCCACCAGTAGAAGCTCCTATATCTAGTACTATTTTATTATTAAAATCTAATTCGAAACTTTTTATTGCATGATCAAGTTTAAAACCACCTCTACTTACAAATGGATTTACTTCTTGAACAACTTTAACTATTTGATCAATTACATCAGTACTTGGTTTAAGTACCACTTTATCATTTACAGTTACTCCACCTGATTTTATTGCAAACGTAGCTTTTTCTCTTGAATCAAATAAATTATTACTAACTAAGTATACATCTAATCGCATAATATTTTAATTTCCTTTAATATATGTTTATCAGATAAATTATATTTATCTAGTACACTTTCTATATCACCATGCACTAAAAAATCATCAACATTAAAACACATATGTTTAATGTTAATTTGATAATTCAACTGATTTAATTCATAAATAATATTACTTCCTAAACTATTGTTTCTAACAACTTGTTCGTATATTAATATATTATCATACTTATTCATTTCTCTTATCATTTTTAAATCAAGAGGTTTAATAAATAACGCATTAATTATATCAACATTAAAATTGTTTTCTTTTACAATTTTATTAATTCTTTCTAAATCATATCCATAAGAAATAACTGCTGTTTTTGAATTGTTATTTAATAAATAATACCATGATGTATCAGTGATATCTTTTGAATTACCTTCTGAGCAAAATGCTTTTGGATATCTAATAACCATTGGATTACTTTGAATGAAATAATATTTCATCAAACCATACATTTCAGACTTATTCATTGGCATAGCAATTTTGAAGTTAGGCATTGAATTAAACATTGAAACATCATACACACCTTGATGCGTCGATCCGTCCGCTCCAACAATACCTGCTCTATCTAAACATACTAAAACTTTTAAATTTTGTCTTGCAACATCATTTAAAAAATAATCATAAGCTCTTTGTGCAAATGTTGAATACATACTAACAACTACATCTTTTCCTTCTAACGCAAGTCCTGTAGACATTGATACAGCAAGTTCTTCAGCAATCCCGACATCTATTATATCATTAGGATAAATATCTTGAAATAAATCAAGTTTAGTACCACTAATCATTGCTGGGTTAATAACTTTAAATTCATAATATTTTCTAATTTCAATTAATGATAATGCGAATGCTTCACTAAATGAATTATCAATCTTAGTTTTATCAACACCTAAGACAGGATCAAATGAAGGTACTCCATGGAAGTCTCCATTTTCATCATCTTCGGCTAAAGTATACCCTTTTCCTTTTTCAGTAATCAAATGAATCAGTACAGGTTTCTTAATTTTTTTCGCCCTTTGCATAGCGGCTATAACATCTTTAATATTGTTCCCATTATATGGACCAAAATAATCATATCCCATATCTTCAAATATATTATCTGCTTGTAAAAACCCTTTAATACCGCGCTTTATTTTATGTAAGAACGTTATTAAGAATGATGGTAAAATAAATCTAAAGAATGTTTTTATCCCTCTCCAAAATTTAGTGCCTCTTATTTTACTTAGGTTTTTATTTAATGCTCCGACACTTTTTCCTATACCCATTTTGTTATCATTTAAAATAACAATTGGATTAGTATTTGTTTCGTGTGTTATATTTAATGCTTCTAAAGCAACACCATTTGCTATCGCAGAATCACCAATAATAGAAACTACACTTCTATCACTTTCTTCTGCATAAAGCATACCTAACCCTGTTGCAATACTTGTTGAAGAATGTCCTGATTCAAAACAATCATGAATACTCTCATCTCTTTTAATATAACCACTTAATCCATCAAATTTTCTTAATGAATTAAACTCACTAGCTCTACCAGTTAGTATTTTGTGTACATATGATTGATGACCAACATCAAATAACAATTTATCATTTGGACTATCGAATACATAATGAAGAGCAATTGTAATTTCAACTACTCCTAAATTACTTGCTAAATGACCTCCTGTTTTACTTACATTATCAATTAAAAAATTTCTTATATCATTTGATAAAATCTTTAATTCTTTTATTGATAATTCTTTAACAAAACTAGGGTCTGTAATTTTGTTTAAATCAAACATTTTGTTTCACCTATTCCTGATTAAAATCTTCTACTTTTCCATCTTCTACTTTTTTAACAATTAAATCTTCTGTTTGCTTAAAGATTTCATGGCATTCTTTTGATAAATCTAAACCTCTTTTATACGCTTCAATTGCATCTTCTAATGAAACATCTCTTGATTCTAATTTATTTACAACTAATTCTAATTCTTTTAAATTTTCTTCAAAGCTTAATTTTTTACTCATGCTTGCTCACTACCTTTACGTTTAATTTTCCGTCTTTTAAATTGATAGATAATTTATCATCTACATTAACATCATTTATACTTCTAATTATTTTTTCTTCTTGTTTTACTAAACTAAATCCTTTATCCATAATTGATAGTGGATTTAAGGCGTTTAATTTTTCAATATTATATCTTAATTTATTATGCTTAAATTCTAATAAATTAATCATATTATTTCCTAATAATTTATCTAGTTGTATTTTCTTATTATATAATTGTTCTAATATTATTAGAGGACTACTATTATCTAATCTATGATCTAAATTAACAAGATTTTGTTTTATATTATTTAGTTTGTTATGAAATGAGTTTTCAATACGTGTTTTATAAATATTTATTGTATTTTTTAACACACTTAAATCTGGAGTTGCTATTTCTGCAGCTGCAGTTGGTGTTGCAGCCCTAACGTCAGCAACAAAGTCTGATATAGTAAAATCAGTTTCATGTCCTACAGCAGAAATTATCGGAACTTTGGAATTAAAAATTGCTTCAGCAACTACTTTTTCATTAAAGCACCATAAATCTTCAATAGAACCTCCACCTCTCCCTACAATTATCGTATCAACTAATCCATCTTCATTTGCTAATTTAATATTTTTAACAATTGATGTCTTAGCTGTTTCACCTTGTACAATAGATGGATACACATAAATTTGTGCTATTGGATATCTTCTTTTTATTGTATTTATAACATCCCTAACGGCTGCTCCTGTTGGAGATGTAATTACAGCGATTGCTTTTGGATATAAAGGAATTGATTTCTTTTTACTTGAATCAAAATATCCTTTTTCTTCTAACTCTTTTTTTAACTTTTCATACGCTAGATATAAATCTCCTAACCCTTTTTGAGTTATTTGATTAACGTTTATTTGATATGTACCATATGGTATATAAGTACTTATAGTACCTCTAACTAATACTGTTTGACCATCTTTCGGAGTAAAATCAACTTTAGAAGCATCATTACTAAACATTGTTGCACTGATTTGTGATTCTGAATCCTTAAGGGTGAAATAAAAGTGCCCTCTTGAATTTCTCTTAAAGTTCGATATTTCGGCTTCAATATAAACATTTTTTAAATGTACATCATTATCAAATTTATATTTTATATACTTACTTATCGCACTTACTGTTAAATACTGTTTATCCATTATAATGATTTATTTATTTTATCAATTAAAGAATGGATAAAACGTTTGTTTTTCCCATCACCTAAATCTGAGTATTCCTTCACGATTTCTAATGTTTCATTAATAACAATGTTAGCTGGTGTTTTACATAAAAATTCATAAGTTGCTGCTCTTGTTAATGCTCTATCAACATATGATAATCTATTTAAAGTGTAATTAGTTAAATTTTTTTCAATGATTTCATCTATGTTTTTAATATCGTTAATTACTCCTGTAACAATTGATCTAGTAAAATCACTTTGTGCTTTTTCAAGTACCTCTACAGTATCAATCTCAACATGACCTACTAAGTCAAAATGGTATAATAATTGCATTGCTAATATTCTTGATTCTCTTAATTCTTGTTTAGTCATTTTTAAATCCTCCAATTAAAAATATTATATCATAAATTTAATCCATTTTAAATAATATAAATAAAAAAACCACTAATAATAGTGGAATTTTTATTTATATTGATTTCGGTGAAACTTCTACTTTAATATTACTTCCAAATACATCTTTCATAATTGATGTTATCTCAATAAATTCTTGTGTAGTAGGAACATAATTTAGTATGTATACAGAAACAAAATTATCCTCATTCACAACAAAGCAATCAAGATATCCTAAATTCTCTACAAATGTTTCAGCAAGTACTTCTAATTCAGTTAATTCAAGTATTTCTTGCA
The DNA here is from genome assembly GCA_044432865.1 of bacterium. Classification (GTDB taxonomy): domain Bacteria; phylum Bacillota_I; class Bacilli_A; order Acholeplasmatales; family Anaeroplasmataceae; genus JAWXUE01. The sequence continues at coordinate 19,811 of JAWXUF010000001.1, forward strand.
TCGTTTCAAATGCATCACTTTTCATATCATCACTATATGTGTCTGATGCGATTATGTTTTCTAAATCAACAACATACTCTTCTCTTTGAGCAAGAATTTCTAATCTCATCGAAGCAAACTCTGGATGTTCAGTAGTTATATTTTCACTTACAGTTGGTGCAATAATACCTTCTTCCGGCATATTAATATAATAAATTGATAACATCATTACAACAGCTAATAAAAAAAGTGAAAGTTTATTTTTCTTAATCATTTACATGTCCCCCTATTGTTTTCAATAAAGTATATGCAAAGTAATTGAATTATATTCCTAATTTACTTTTAAAAATATTAATAATATCTATATAAGTTAATTGTTGATTATACACTTTACCCATATAACAATTAATATATTTTTTGTAATGTTCTATCTCTTCATTTTTATTTGTTTCATTTAAAACAAATTTAACATCTAAATTAGATAATATATTAGAAAGAGACTTAATATATTCATCATTAAATTCATTCATATTTTTAAAATTTTTCAGTAAGAAATAAGAGGGTTTAACAAGAGATAGATCATCAATATTATTTAAGGCAATATGATACCCTTGATTCATTAAATAGATAATGTTATCAACTGCACCATTGTACACTCTATCAATTTTTAAAATAACTCTTTCTTTTGTAATTTTGAATTGTTTTGCCATTTCTTCTAGATAATTTACAAAACTTTTTTTCACTAAACTATACTCGTCAATTTTAATTACAACATTAATACTATAATCAATTTTACTAGATATCAAATTCATTTCATGAAATGTTCTTTGAATTAAATACTGCTCTAACGTTGTTGTCATATTTTTACGTTTAATTACTTCTTCTAAAATTCTTACATCAACTTTATAATTACTTAAGTTAAGTTTAGACTCATAAAATTCAATTAAACTATCATTAACATTAACACACTGTGTAAATAAAATCCCAAGATTCTTTTGATCAATAGATTCACTGATATATGTGATAAGTTGTTCTCTTAAAAATCTTTCTTTATATAGCTCAATGTCGTAAAATCCTACATTTTCATCTAAAAAGTCGTCAACATTTAAAATGGAATCACTTAATATCTCTAACATTTTATCTAATGATTTTTCTTTAGTGTCAACAGTACTTCTATAAGTACCATAGGTAAATCTAGGAATTAATCTATTATTGATTAACGATAACTTCTCAATTAAGTATTGATCTAACTTGTTAATTATTTGTTTCAATACTCTTTTATCATTTGTATCTTTTACTAATACTATTATTTTATCAAAGTTCAGATGGTAATAATCATAATCTTTATTAAACTCAGGTAATAATTGTCCTATACATTTTAATATATCCATACTGAATTTTTCTTGATATAAATATGTGTATTTTTTTAAATCTTTAAAATTTAATAAAATAGCACTAAATTTTTTCATATCAAAATATTTATATATTTCTACATTTAATGATTGATTATTTTTTAAATTAGTTATTGGATTATGATATGCAGTAACAATTAAATCTCTTTTATTAGATTCTACTTTAGTATAATCTTCAAATATAAATAACAATTTATAATCACTAATCTTTGTGGTTTTAATTAACACTTTTTTCTCATTATTAAAAGTAACTAATTGTTCAAAATAGTTATCTTCAATACTTAATGAATTATAATTAGCAAGAAACTCTTTGTAATCATCCATTGAAATATTAGACACAAAACTATTAAATGTTACTTTATTTTTTACGCCTAATAAATTTGTAATCTCTTTGTTACAATAAAAATAATCTGTATCACTAAAAGCATAGTAAAACATCTTTGATCCAAGTATTTCTAATTTACTTTCCGTTTCATAAAAAACTCTTTCTTTTTCATAGTTAATAACTGAAATAGAATTGTAAAATTTCGCGAAACAATGCAGTTTTTCGAAATTAAGAACACCTTCAATCATATTATGATTTTCAGAAACAAAATATATTGCCCCAAAACATTTATCTGTAAAAAGAGGGAAAATTGTTGCATAGTTAAATTCAATTATTTCATTATTAAAAGGGTTAAACAAATTGTCTCGTTGGGTATTAAAAGAAATTATTTCAACATCAGATTGATGGAAATTATCTATAATTTCTAAAGTAACATCTTTTTTTATATAAAGCCTTTCCTTCTTGAAATGAAATGATTCGAACTCTTTTGTAATAATATAACAATCATTAAATGGAACTTTTTCATTCAATTTAATTAATGATAAACGTAGTTGTTCTCTAAATCTCTCGTTAGATTGAAACGGTTTGAATATATCAATTGTCTCCTGATAAAAATCACTCATCTCATTTAAAGTAGGTTTAGTTTTTTTTATCTTTTTAAAAACAGGTGTTTCTATATTAGTATTTTCTTTAGGTTTCTTAATTTTAATTGCTTTTATTATATTTTGATGTATGTAATCTATTTCTTTGTATACTTTGACATTACTTACTTCTTTTAACCTTTGTTTATATAGTTCAATTGATTGTCTATTTTGTAAAATAGTATACAATTCTATACATAACTGATAATAATCTTTTTTAACATCTGTTGATGCTCTTTCCATTACTTCTTCATATTTAGCTTCTAAAATAGAACATCTTTTATAATTACCTTTTTTAAAATAAATCTTTAATGTTAATAGATTAACTTTACTACCAAAGTATTCACTTCTTACAGGGTTTGAGTTTAATATTTCTAATGACTTTTCATATTCTTCTAATTGATAATAATTAGTTGCTTCATAATATAATAATGATTCAAAAACTTCAAAGTCACCTAACTCAAGAGCTAACTCTTTTGTTGTATCTAAATTTTTATTAAATTTATAAAACTCATTACCATCAAAGTAAGCTTTTGCAAGTAAAAACATACCTGCTAACCTATTTGCTTTTGATGTATCATCTTGTAGAAATAAATTTATATATCTAATTCTTTCTCCAATATCATTTTTATGAAACAATATCATATCTTGATAATATATTTCTGTATCATATGAATTTAATAATTCTTTTTTTTGGTTAATTGCATCTAAACATTCTTTTCTATAATCATCAATTGTTAATTCAATGAATTTATCTAATATAGTTATTAAGTTTTCCGATTTATACTTCTTTGTAAATGCTTCAACTACATTAACCATGAAATCAATTTGTTTAGTTTTAGAATATAAAGAAAGTAAATGACATACTACTATTGCATGTTCTTCATCATCTACGCTAGTTTTATTTAAAAATCGCTGGATTCTTGAAATTGAATCATCAGATGGTTCTAATTTTAGTATACTTTCCATAACATTCACTCCCTACAAATATTTTATTTCAAACTTATCATTTTCAAATACAATATACGAACCATTATCTCTTATTGATCCTGGATTGTACATTGTAATATCCTCTTCAACTTTTGTAATCCTATGGGTATGTCCAAAAATTACAATATTACACATTGAGCTTTTAGTATGGTAATATAAATTGTTTAATGTAAATTTCACATTAAACATGTGTCCATGAGTTAAAAGAACTTTTTTGTTTTCTATTTCTATTATTAATTCATTTGGTAATTGTATATTATCACAATTTCCTTTTACACTTATGATATTATATTTTTTTAACTGTTCATTAGATAATTCACTATCTCCAAGACAATAAAATATACCTTCTTCACGACTAACTAATCTTTCTAATGAATCAATATCGTTATGTAGATCACTAAAAAATATTATTTTCATTTAAGAAATTAAGAAGCAACTTTGTAGCTTCACTCCTATGTGATATATTATTTTTTTCATTTGAATCTAATTGAGCTAACGTTTTTTCATAACCATTAGGAATGAATATAGGATCATAACCAAATCCATTTGTACCATTTTTTTCTTTTGATATGATACCATTTAAAATTCCTTCAAAATAATACACATTTTCTGATGTATATAAACATAGAGTACAGTTAAAAAAAGCATCTCTTTGTTCATGTAGTTGTTCTAATATATAATCCATTTTTTCATCAAAACTATCCAAATTCATGTATCTAGCAGAATGAATTCCTGGAGCATTATTTAAGGCTTTAACACATAATCCTGAATCATCAGAAAGTACAGGTTTATTAAATAATTCAAAAATAGTTTTTCCCTTAATAAAGGCATTTTCTTTAAATGTTAAACCGTCTTCTACTATCTCATCGGCATAACATAACTCTTCTAAACCAATACATTTTATATTGTATTTATTAAGTATTTCATTAAACTCTTTTAGTTTTCCTTTATTGCTCGTAGCTATAATAATTTCATGCATATTATCACCTCAAGTTATTGTATCATATTATTACTTTTTTTTAAACATTACTTAAAGGTATGCCATCAATAATATTTACATATCCAAGTTTTTCAATATAGGTTCCTTCTACTTTAATTTTAAGAATATCATATCCTAAATTTGAAAAAGAGTTTCTTAATTGAGAAAATATTTGATATGATAATTCTTCTTCAAATCTTAAAAAATCTTCTGATAAATTAAGAATTAGTGTTTCGTCTTCCACTTCATAATTTATTAAAGTTGTTGAAGTAATTAATTTTGTATCATATGATTCTTTAATTGAATTACTTTTGTTTGTTAGTAAATCAAATACATACTCAACTTCTACTTTTTCGTTAAAAACAGTTGATACATAAACTAAAGTATCATTATCATAATAAAAAATATTATGTGAAACTCTTTGTACTTGCTCATATACTATTTCATATTTTTCTACTTTATTATTAGATAACCCTAATCTAATAACAAAAACACTACATACTATAAATAATGGAATTATTATTTTCATTTTCATTTTTATCACCATTAAATTATATGTATAAAATTTTAATATATGATATAATAAACAAGAGGTGATTTTATGATAAATGATCAATCAATACGTTACAAAAAAGGACTTGGTTCTTATTTCTTTATATTTTACATTGTTGCTGCTGTAGTATCTTTAGTAATACAGCAAATATACATTGATGTACATAAAATAAATTATGAAATATTGCAAAATATAATTACGTCAGGTGACTATTTCCATTACTTAGAGGAGTTCCCAGTAACAACCGTTCAAATAATTCAAATGCTATCTTTAACTAATTTTGTTGTATATTCAATATTAGTAATTACACTTTTATATGTACTGAAGAAAGATTTTATTGAAGATGCTGTAATATTCAAAAAGGAAACATTAAATAAAACAATAAAAACTCTTATTATATATAGCATCATTTTTATAACTCTAAATTATTCTATAAATTACATCATATATTTAATTCAAGGATTAATAGGATATGACTCTTCTTCTACTAACCAAATATTTATTGAAGTCGCTTTATCAAAAGCAACAATTCTTACAGTAATATCAACAGTAATTTTGGGTCCAATAGCTGAAGAATTAATTTTCAGGAAATGTTTCTTTGGATTAATTAAAAATAAAAAACTTGCATTATTAGCAAGTTCATTAGTATTTGGGTTTATTCACATTATATCGTCTATTGGATCATTTGATTTTTTAGAAACAATAATGCTACTTATCCCTTATATAACAGCAGGTATATTACTTGGTTTAATATATATAAAGACAGAATTAAATATTTATTATGTAACAATAATTCATATATTAGTTAATTTAATTTCTATTATTCTTATTCTTATCTAACATTTTTAAATTAGGTTTATCCTCATAAAAATTTAAGTAATCAATTAAAGACAATGAAAAATTGTCTTTTTTATTTAATATTTTGTTTGTTATTGCTTTATCAATTATATTGTCACACAAATACTTATAAATATGAGAGTGATTTTTTTTATAATAAATAAAATCAAGAGATGATAAATAATTTTCAATCAAATCAGATATCTCATAATGATTATTAACCGAAACATCAATTAAGTTTTCACTATACTTGTTTGTAATATCTACAACCGGTAGATATTGTAATAACTCCCTAACAATATCTCTATTTCCAAATTTAACTGCATAAAAAAATACTGATTCATCATTATTATTTTTTTGATTTATCAAAAATCTATTAGCATACTTCTTAACTAATTTAAGATTGTTATATTTAACTGCATAATGCAATATAGAATCATTTATATGATTATAATGTATATTTCCATCATCAAACTTTTCAACGTCATGATAATTAAATTTAATAGACTTTAATAATGCATTCTCTTGTTTATTATTAACTAGAGTCAAATCTGTATTATCTGTTAAAAAATCTACTACAGCTTGATTATTTGTCTTAATTGCATAGAATAGTGCAACATTACCAAAACAATCTTTAATGTTTGCATTCGCTTTATTTCTTATTAATATTTTAATTATTCCTAATCTACCTTTTATAGCTGCATCAAACAAAGGACTTTGCCCATTAGAGTCTTTTAAATCGATATCAATATCATAATCAATTAAAACATTTATACAATCTATTGCTTTACCTAAAACAGCATAGTGTAATAAACCTCTTCCAAATTCATCTTGCACATTAAGACTACTGTATTGCAAATACTTTTTTAATTCTAACAAATTATTCCTTTTTACTTCAAATAAAATATCCATAGGTACTCCCTTCTAGATTATAAAGAAAAATAACTACAAATAAATTAATATTTGTAGTTATTCTATTATCTTACGTTATCTTTTAAACCTTTACCAGCTTTAAATGCAGGTGATTTTAATTCAGGAATTGAGATTTCTTCTCCGCTTCTTGGATTACGACCAGTTCTTGCTTGTCTAGTTCTAACTTCAAAAGTTCCGAATCCAGATACTACTACTTTTTCATCTTTTGATAATGTCTCAGTAATTGTATCTAAGAAAGTGTCGATTACTTCTTCTGTTTGTAATCTAGTCATGTTTAACTTATCAGCAACGATTGATACTAATTCATTTTTATTCATTTTTATTTCCTCCTACTAAGAAAACCTTATTCGATATACATTATACCAACATTTTCGACATATTTCAATGTTTTTTTAATTATTTTATTTTTTTTGTTGATATTAGATATTTTTTCGAAAATATCGTTATTTTATATCTCTATCACCACATAGTAACTTAGGTGTTGTTGAATCAAGCAACATTGCACCTAAAGGTGCTGTAATTAAAATAGTAAGTACAGCAAGTGATAAAATTAAATTACCAACTTCAAGACCTTGTGATAAAGCAACTGCTCCAATGGATGCTTGTACTGTAGCTTTCGGTAAGTAACCTATAACACAAAAAATTTTCTCTTTAATATTAATGTTTGTTCCAATTAAACAAATTAAAACACCAAGTGATCTAAATGATAAAGTAATAGTTAATAATAACAAAGCTTCAAAACCATAATTAAAAGCTAGTTCTAAATCAACAATACCTCCAACAAATACAAATAAGAATATTTCAAAGATGAACCACAACTTGTTATAATTAGTTTTAACTTCTTCAATCTTGTTAATTTTAGTTAGAAATAGTCCAATTATTATTATTGAGATAAGACTTTGAAATTGGATGTAATCAACTACTAATGTTTCTAGTAAAACAAGACATAAAGAAATTAGTAATGTTACTATGACAATTACATATTTATTTACATTTAATTTTGTAAATATTGTTCTTAATAAAAAACCAAAGACTATACCTACACCAACACCAAGAATTATTCCAATAGGAAGTTGAATCAATTGAGTAGTAATACTTGAATCACTAAACATACCTAGCACAGAATAAAACACTGTAATTACAAATATATCATCCACAGACGACCCAGCAAGTAATAGTTCCGGCATATTACTATTGTACTTATCTTTGTATTTAATCATTCTCGGCACAATAATTGCCGGAGAAACTGCAGCAAGTACACTCCCTAGTAATAATGCTTCTAGATGATCAATTGGTAAAATTAAAGGACCAAAAATAACAGTAGCTACTATTTCAAATATAGCAGGTATGAAACATATTAATATTGCTGTTTTTCCTAACTTCCTTAATTTAGAAATATCTAATGATAAACCTGCTCTTGTAAGTATTATTACTAAAGCAATTTTCCTAAGATATCCACCTATCGTAGACATCTCTGCATTAAAGATAGATAAGTATCCTAGAATTATACCAAAAACAATATATCCGATTAATTTTGGCACTTTTATTAAATTAAAGATATAACTAATTATAATACCTACTACTAAAATTACTACTAGTAATAATACACTCACAAAAATTCACCTACCATTTCGCTTTTGATGCTAATACATAAGGATATACTTCTTTTATTCCTTTATCCATTAATTTATTTCCAACTACTGTCATTGACCATCCAGAATTAATAATACTATCAAGAACAATTATTTTATTTATTCCACTAAACTCTTTTATTTCGTACGATTTATATGCATTAGCAAATTGATAGACAGAATTTTCCATTTCACTTTGTTTCTTATATTTATCAACTTCTATTAGATCAATGTATTTTATATTTAAAACGCTAGCTAATTCTTTTGTAAATTCATGATTATCAATACAAGTAATATATTCAAAACCATTTGATACAACTTCTTTAAGAATCTCTACTGATTTTTCTATTAACTCTTTTTTATGTAAAGAAATATTTTTCACCATCGTACCATAACCAATCTCATTATATCTACATAAACAAATTCCTTCATTTAGTATAAATGGTAATTTCTTTCTACTTGGAAGTTGCTTTTTAGGTAATATAGGAATTATTAATTTATTTAAATAAATTAACGAATCATTTATTTTATCACTATAATCTTCAAATTTATAAACATCATTTTTAATACAATTACTGCATATACCACAATTTTTACTACTAGGATCATCAAGTGTATCAGCAATAAATTTACTATAACAATCATCTGTTGTAATGTAATCGTTAAATTCTACTAACTCTTTTTTTCTTGTTTTAGTTATTGAATCATAATGTTTTTTATCATAAAAATAATCTTCATTAAGAAGTTTATATTCACTTTTGTTTTTTTCTACATATTCATCATTTTCTAAAAACATTAATGCTTTCTTGATTTTAGATAATGATGTATTAAATTTATTTTGCATTTGAGTAATTGTCATACTTCCATTCTTTAGCGCATTAATAATATTATACGATATATCTTCATCAGCAAAAGCATTATCAATAAATGACTCTAATATTTCAACGTCACTTTTATCATTCATTAAAATGGCGTAACTAAAGGGTATATTTCTTCCAGCTCTTCCAATTTGCTGATAGTATGAAACAAGATTATTAGGTTGTTGAAAGTGTATTACGAATGATATATCCATCTTATCATAACCCATTCCTAACTTTATTGTAGACACTATAGCTTTGATTTTATTACTTTCAAATATCTTAATATTATCTTCAGCATTTTCAATACCAGAGTGATATGCTAAAGTATTATATCCATTTTCATTTAAAAAGTTAGTTAACATATCACAGTCTCTTTGAGTCAAACAATAAATTATTCCTACACCTGGTAATAACTCAAGATTCTTTAGTAACCATGCGTATCGGTGTGTTCTATCATTAAAATTTAAAACTTGAATAGCAATATTATTTCGTTGTAAATTGCCTCTAGTTATATGTAAATTTGTTGAGAGTTTTAATTTTAAATCTTCTACTACTCTATTATTTGCTGTTGCTGTTGTTGCAAGTATTGGAATTTCATTACTAAGTGATGATACAATTTTATTTAATTTTGAATATTCTAATCTAAAATCATGACCCCAATCAGAAATACAATGCGCTTCATCAATAACAAAACAACTAATATTTAAATTAAACAATCTTTGTTTAAAATCATTTGTAAATAAAGTTTCTGGTGTAATTAGTAATAAATCTAAATTATTATTATCTAAGTCATTTAATATACTTTCTTTTCTATCTTTACTTGTACTATTAAAAACTTCTGTTTTTAATCCTAATTTAATCGCAGCATTATATTGATTTTCCATTAGAGCAAGCAATGGACTAACAACTAAAGTTATTCCATTGTTTCTTCTTTTTAGTAATTTAGTAGCAATAAAATATACAAGACTTTTTCCCCATCCTGTTTTTTGAACAACTAAAGTTCTCTTACCTAATACTACTGCTTCTATGGCTTCATATTGATCTTCCCTAAATGAAGCATTTTCTCCATATAATTGTTTTAATGCATTACTTGCTTCTTTAAAAATCTCTTCATTTATTATATCCACTAGTACCCCACCTATCTATTCAATTATACTTTAAAATAATAAAAAAAAGAATAGTTTCCTATTCTTTTAATATTTATAAAATGATTGCAATTAATCCTGATGTTTTAGTGTTAACAATTCTAGTTAATGTATCTTGAAGTTTTACTTTTGCATTTTCAGGAATCATATGGATTTTCGTTTTAATTCCATCATTAACAACTTCAGATAATTTTCTACCGAATATTTCTTTGTCCCAAACCTCAGTAATTTCATCATTACCTTCTAATAAATTATCAATTAATAATTTAGATTGTTCTTCACTACCAATAATTGGTTCAAACGTTGATTCAACATCTACTTTAATTAAGTGAATACTTGGAGCAACAGCTTTTAGTTTAACACCAAATCTTCCAGATTGCTTAATAACTTCTGGTTTTAGAAGTTTCATTTGTTTTACAGAAGGTAAACTTATTCCATAACCAGTTTCATTAACTGATTTTAGTGCATCACCAATTTGGGAGAAATCTTGTTTTAATGTTGAGTATTCCGATAAAATCGCAATTAAATCACCTTTTGTATCTAATGATTTCCCAATAAGTGATTCTATGATATCTTCATAATATTGATCATCTAATGTTAATTCTATCGATGCACTTGATGTTGATGCATCTTCTAATGTAACATCAACTGTTTTAAATAATAATGTTGCTTGAAGAGCTTCTTTAATTTTTTTTATATCTTTAAATTTTTTATAATCACATGTTTGTTCTTCAATAGTTTGCATTACTCTTTTTTTAATATCATTATCTTCATTTAATACAGTTAAATATTTTGGTAATTCCAAATCAATATTTTCAATATTAAATTCTTGTAATGCAGTATCTAAAATATAATCAATATCTGATGAATCCATATATAATACATTAACTAAGCATGCTGATACATTATATTTTTCTTCAATTTCATTTTTACAACTAATTGCTTCTTTAGAATTTGGATTTGATGTATTTATTACTACAACAAATGGTTTGTTTAATTCCTGTAATTGATTGATAACTGTTTCCTCAGCATATTTATAATCTTCTCTAGAGAAATCTGATATAGTACCATCTGATGTAAGTACAATACCAATCGTAGAATGATTTTCAATTACTTTCTTTGTTCCTATTTCTGCTGCTTCTTTGAATGAAATAGAATCTTCAAACCATGGTGTTTTCACCATTCTTGGTCCTTCATCATCGAAATGACCCAATGCATTTGGGATTACATATCCTACAGAGTCAACTAACCTAACATTCATACTAACATTATTAACATTTACTGTAATAGCATTATTTGGGATAAATTTAGGCTCTACAGTAGTAATCTTTTTACCTTGTGCTGTTTGTGGTAATTCATCTACAATTTTATTTTTTAGAAAGTCATCTGATACATATGGCATTACTTTATTTTCAATAAATTTATTAATAAATGTTGATTTACCACTTCTAACTGCTCCAACTACACCAAGATAAAATTCTCCCTGACATCTTTTAATTACTGCTTCTAAACTTTTTTCTTCCATGAAAAAAACCTCCATATTTTTACTACTTAATAGTATGTTATGGAAGTTTATTTTATTACTATAATTTTATAATTTTGCACCACAAGATTTACATTCTCTTTCAGATAACTCATTTGTAACGCCGCAATACTCACATGTAACAAAGCTTTTACTTAATTTTTGATATAAATGATATTGTTGATCTGCAGTTAATGATGCTGAAACATTTTTATCTAGATTTTCTTTTTCTTCTTTTGTTAGAAGACATTTATCAATATTCCTTACCATTCCAGATAAAAATGATGACCCAATCATAACAACTACAAATAGTATAAATGCTAAAACTGTTAATCCAATATTAAATGCAAAAACTGTTGAGTTAGAAAATGGATCGATACTCATTATCCTAAATGGCGCTGTAAAAAATAAGATTGCGGCTAGAGCTAGCAAAATTTTTAAAAAAGTTAGCATTTTTTGACAAGATTGAACTACTTCACCTTTTATTTTTTTCATAGCATTATCTGCATTAGATTTTTGGGCATTAAAAAATCTCTCTTTTAATTCATCACTTATTAAAAATCCTGGCGCTTTTTTCATAAATGAATCACCTTGAGAAGTTAATAAATGCGGATCCATTGGGTTACCTGTTCCATTATAATTACTCATATTATACCTCCATGTTTAAAATAGCATTTTTATCATAATCATATTTTAAGATTACTTGTTATTTTCAAAATAACCTCAAAGTCATCATCATTTGCCATTATATTTTTTTTAATTTCATTACATTTATTGCACTTGTAGATAATTTTATATGTGTCCTTATATTTTTCAATATTAACAGGTACTAAATCACCTAAACAAGGATTAGCTCTATCACCAGGATTATTATCAATATGTATTGAATATAAACACTTTGGACAATGATCTCTTGCTGTATATCCAAGAGGAGAAACCTCATTACCACAATTTCTACATGTGAATGAAACATCAATCATTTTAAATTTTTTCATTTCAAATACCTCTTCTTCACGATAGTTAATAATACCATATAATAGAAAAAAACTCAAGAATTCACTTGAGTTTTAGTTTTTTAAATCATTCCTAGTAGACTTAAATCTATTCCATCTTTTTGTATTTTTTTTACAAGCATTGTTTCTTTTTCATATGGAATATCTTTATTAGCTAATATTGAAATTTTACGAATTAATTTTCTTAAATTTTCCTCATCAGATACGTCCATTCTTTTTACTTCTTCAACAATTGATAAAATGTCTTTAGGTTCAATATTTTTATCAGCAATAAAGTCCCAAATCTTTCCAAAATCCATTAAAAAAACCTCCCATGTAATTATATTATACAAGGGAGGATTTTATACCTATAAAGATGCACCACAAGCATTACAATAGTTATTTGTATGTGGATTTGAAGTACCACAATAAGCACAAGTTTTATTTGTAGGGGCTTGTTGTGTTGGTTGATTATACTGAGAAGAACCATTAAAATTAGAATTTTCAAAATTACCTGTTTGACAGTTGCTATAAGCATATGATGCTTCTCTACTCATTGCACTACCAAATAATAAAATAAACATTCCAACTACAATTACAGCAAACAATGCACTACTCATCGATTGACTTGTAGAAGTGAAGAATACAATAATAGGCGCAACAAACATTAAAATCCCAATTACAATTAGGATATTTCCTATTGAAGAGTATTTCGAACATGTAGATTTAGCTTTCTCAGGATTAGTTGATGCTAAATTCATAATACTTCTAAAAAATAATGCAGAAATTATAATTCTAAAAATACCTCTACTATAACTTCTTCCACTACGGTAATGTCTATTTCTTCCTGTCGAAATAGATACTCTCGGTCTATGACTTGTATGTCTATGACCACCAGGTCTTCCATGTCTTGGTCCTCTATGCATAATCTTACTCCTTATTCACCTTTTAGTTTTCTACTTAAAACTTTAATTAAAGCTTCTTCTGGTTTTAAACCATTGAACAATACATCATAAAGTGTAGAAATTAATGGTAATTCAATATCATATTTTTCAGCTATATTCTTGATTGATTTAGTAACACGTACACCTTCAACTACCATTTTAGAATTTCCTAAAATGCTATCTAGAGATTCACCTTTACCAAGTTTTAATCCTGCTTGGAAGTTTCTACTATTCAAAGAACTTGCTGTAACAATTAAGTCACCAATTCCTGTTAATCCGAATACTGTATCTCTTTTTCCACCTAATACATCAACTACTAATGACATTTCAAGTACACCTCTAGTAATTAAAGCAGCACGTGCATTCTCACCATGTCCAAGTCCACTTGCCATTCCACTTATTAATGCAATTGCATTCTTAACAGAACTACATGCTTCAACACCTAAAACATCATTTGAAGTGTATACTCTAACATATTGATCATTTGAAAATAATTGTTGAACTAACAATGCATGTTTTTCGCTATTAGAAGCACTTACTAATGCAGTTATTTGTCTTAAAATAACTTCTTCAGCATGTGAAGGTCCACATAGTGTAACAAATCCATCGATTTTATCTTTTAATACTTCTTCACAAATTTGGCTTATAGTTAAAGAAGTTTCAGGTTCAATTCCCTTTGATACATTAATAAAAGTTTTTTTACCATTTATTGAATTAGCGATATCATTTAATACATTACGCATAACACTTGTAGGGACACTCAATAAAATGTTATCACTAAAATCTAAAGCTTCTTGTAATGAATTTGTAGCTTTAATATCACTACTTATATCACAATCAAAAAATGGATGTTTATTTTCTTTATTTATTAAATCAATTGTATTTTGGTTTATATCATAAACTAATATTTCATGTTTATTATCAACTAATACTTGTCCTAGGGCAACACCCCAAGAACCTCCACCAATTATACTAACTTTCATACTATCAGTCTCTTTTCCTTAATAAGATTTTTATAGGAGTACCTTCAAAATCGAAATTTTTTCTAATTTGATTTTCAAGATATCTCATGTACGAGAAATGTACATAATTTGGATCATTAACAAAAACAGTGAAAGCTGGTGGACAAACAGCAACTTGGCTACTATAGAAAAATTTAGCAACACCATGATTAAATTCAGCTGGTGGATTCATAGCAACTGCATCAATGATAACATCATTTAATACACTTGTAGAAATTCTTTTACTATAGTTCTCATAACATTTTTCAATTTCAGGAAATAATGTATGAATTCTTTTATTATAAAGAGCTGAAGTAAAAGTAATAGGAGCATATGATAAGAATTTAAATTCTTTTCTAATATCTTCTTTTACTTTTTCCATCTCATTATGTCCTTTTTTTACTGCATCCCATTTATTTACTACAAATATAATTGCTTTTGACTCATCAATTATATATCCTGAAGCATGTTTATCCTGTTCGATTATCCCTTGTTCTCCATCAATTACAAGTAATACAACATCACTTCTTGATATTGCATCCATACTTCTAATAACACTATACTTTTCAGCATTTTCATAAATTTTACCACGTTTTCTAATACCAGCAGTATCAATAACAACGTATTCTTTACCATCTTTAGTAAAGACAGTATCTATTGAATCTCTTGTAGTACCAGGTATATTAGAAACAATTACTCTTTCAGTTCCTAAAATAGAATTTGTAAGAGAACTTTTACCAACATTTGGTCTCCCAACCAATGAAAATTTCATTGCATCAGGATATTCTTTTTCTTTTTTCTCTGGTAAGTTTTCAATAACAACATCAAGTAGATTACCTACCCCAACACCATGTATACTTGATACAGGAATTGGCTCACCGCATCCAAGAGAATAAAAATCATATAACATATCAGTAAATTTTTTATCATCTACTTTGTTAACTGCTAATACAACTTTTGTTTTAGTTTTTTGTAAAATTCTTGATATGAAAATATCATTATCTGTAACTCCAGTACGACAATCCACTACGAAAATAATAACATCTGCTTCATCAATTGCTATTTGAGCTTGAGCTCTAATTTCCTCTAAAAATGGACTATCAACTATATCAATACCACCTGTATCTATTAATCTAAATTCTCGACTTAACCATTCACCTTTCGCGTATATGCGATCTCTGGTGACACCTGGCATATCATCCGTAATCGATAATCTTTCACCGATTATACGATTGAATAACGTCGATTTTCCTACGTTGGGTCTCCCAACTATCGCAATACGACCTCTCATAAATGTTTACTCCTTTTTTATTTTAATATATCTTTGAATAAGTCACCTAAAGAAATTGGCGTTTCCACTTCTTCTTGTGTAGCCATAAACTCTTCAAATTGTGCTCTTTCAGTTGCTTCTGCATGTTTTTTAACACTTAATTTAAGTTGCCATCTTCTTGGATTAATTTCTAAAACTACTGCTTGAAATTCATCTCCAACTTGATATGCATCTTCAATTTTATTTTGTTTTTCACCTAAAACTAATTCATTTTTAGGAATATAACCATCAACACCTAGTGCATCAACAACAACTCCAGTAGTTTGAATTTCATTAACTTTAACATCAATTAAATCGCCAACTTTAGCCGTTATTCTACCCCAAGGGTTATCTATTAATACTTTTTTTGATAAACCAATTCTTTCGTTTTGAACATCCATTGTAATGATTGCTGATTCAATAGAATCTCCTACTTTTACAAAATCCATTGAGTTATCATTTGGATTCCATGAGAATTCATTCTTGTGTAATAATGCTGTAATATTTTTATCAAGTTCAACAATCAGTCCAATCGGTAATTTTTGAATTACCTTACCAGTAACTACATCACTAACTTTATTATTTGCTGCAAATAATTTATGTGGAGTTTCTAATAAAACTTTTCTTGATAAATCAAGTTTACCATCTTCTTTTTTAATTATTTGTACAGTAATCTCTTGATTTAATTTTAAAACTGATTCGACTTTATTAATTCTTTCATGTGAAATTTGAGAAACTCTCAATAATCCAGTATTGTATTTAAATCTAACTAATGCACCATATGATTCGATTTTAATAATTGTACCTGTTACTTCTTCACCAACACGCATTTCATTATATTCTTTTTCTTTATTTTCATTTAGTTTTTCTAATAATAATACTCTACTTGAAGCTACATAACTTCTTTCTTTTTTATCAATTAATAAAACATCAATTTTTTCTCCAACATAATTTTTTTCAGAATCATATTGAATGTCAATTTGACCTTCTGGAATGAATATTTCAGTTCCTAAATATTTTGAAGTGAATCCTCTATTAACTTGTCTTTCAACAGTTAAAGATATAACTTCTTTATTATCAAACACTTTATCTAACACTTTATCATTTTCTAATTTTAATATCGGTAGTTTTGATAAAGATATTGATACTTCATCACTATTCTTTTTAACTTCCATTACAACACATGTTATCTCTTGACCAACTTTAACTTCCCCAATAAAGCTAGTAATTGATTTATCATACGAATATTCGCTTAATAATAATTCACCTTCTGTGATTGTGTTTAAATCAATAGAAAGTCTATCTTGTTTTACTTCAACAATAATACCAGTAACAGTTTCATTTCTTCTCGGTATACTAATTGACTCATTTAATGCTTCTTCCATAAAATTATTGTTCATAATTAATCCCTCTTTTTAACTAAATTTATAATTTCTTCTACTACTTGATCAATCGTTAAAGATGTAGTATCTAATAATATAGCATCATCAGCTTGTTTTAAAGGAGAAATTTCTCTAGTAGAATCTTTATGATCTCTAACTTTTATATCATTAAGGATTTCTTCATAAGTTGCATTTTCTTCTTCTAACATTCTTCTTTTAGCACGTTCTTCAACAGATGCTGTTAAAAAAACTTTAACATCTGCATTAGGTAATACAACATATCCGATATCTCTACCATCCATAACAACACAACCTTTACTTGCTGTGTATTTTTGTAAATCAACCATTGCATCCCTAACAACTTTTAATCTTGATACTGCTGACACATTTGCTGTAACTTCAGTTTTTCTAATTTCTTTTGATACATCAACACCATTTAATAAAATTAAATTATTTGAGTATTCAACTTTAATATTTGCTAAAAAACCATACTCTTCTTCATTATCAACATCAATATTTCTATTTAATGCTTCTAATGTAACAGCTCTATACATAGCTCCTGTATCAATGTGACTAAACTCTAATTTTTTTGCTACTATTTTACTAATTGTAGATTTTCCGCTTCCTGCTGGTCCATCAATTGCTACTTGAAAATTTTTCATATTTACACCTACTTCTTTTATAAACTATATAATTGTTTTACTTCATGTGGTTTTAAACTTCTATACTCACCTTGTGCTAAATCAACAATCGAAATTGTACCAAATCTAACACGAGTTAATTTTTTAACAGGATGTCCAACTTTTTCGCACATTTTTCTTACTTGATGATTTTTACCTTCAGTAATAATGATTTTAACTAATGAAGAATTATTCTTTTTATCAGTACTAATAATTTCAACAATTGAAGGTTTTGTTTTGTATCCATCAATCTCTACACCTTTCATTAGTGCAGACAATTCTCTCATACCAAATAACCCTTCAACTCTAGCTCTATATTCTTTTTCAATATCTGATTTTGGACTAATTAATTTATTAGCTAATTCACCATCATTTGTTAACAAAAGTAATCCTTGCGTATCATAATCTAATCTACCAATCGGATAAATTCTATTAACTAAATCCGCTTTATGAAATAAATCTAATACTGTTTTACGATCAAATTCATCATTTGTTGTAGTAACAAAACCTAATGGTTTATTTAAGGCAAAATATACTGGTTCTTCTTTATATATTGAAGATCCATTTACAAGCACCTTATCATTTCTTGTAACTTTTGTACCTAACTCTTTTACAACTTTACCATTTACAGTAACAACACCTTTTAGAATCATCTCTTCACTTTTTCTTCTAGACGCAACACCACACTTAGCCATAAAAGCTTGTAATCTTATCTCTTCTAAACTCATAATTTACTCAACCTCCTTCGTCGTAACTATATCCTACTTATTATACATTAAAAAACATATTCTTTCAATCAAAATAAAGTTAACGTTAATAATAACGCTATTGCAAATAATACAATGTAAACTGCTTTTCTGTGTCTACTAAAAAATTGAAATAAAACTGTATCGTTTATTTTGTTATCAATTTTCTCGAATTTCCCTTTTTCTTCTAATTTTTCCAAAGTCATCCATGATAAACCACATAAAAATGCACCTAAAATCAATCCATAGATTGAATCTATAACTAGAAAACATACAGACATTACAACAATCAATGCAATTAATTCAAGCACAGAACAAATAAAACTTTTTCCTTTTTTCATATTTCTTCATCCTTTATTTAAAGTAAAAAAAGAAGTTTCCTTCTTTCATACAAAATTATTTATTTAGGGTAAATATAATATTATTTTTGTATATTAATATTATAACATATTAGTATACAAAAATAAACATATGATAAATGTAAATATATTTAATAATATTCCAATGCAAATACTTAGTTTCGCACTATTAATACAACAAATTGATGTATATAATGTAGCGACATATAATGCTGTGTCATTTGAGGAATGTAAAATTGATGCTACAATACCTTCTTTTGAATCAACACCATACGTCTCAAAAATATTATATAGCATTGCAAAAGATGCATTTCCAGATATCGGCTTAAATATCCCTTGAATATACAATTCAGAAAATTGAACTTTTAATAAATCAAATATGTCAGACAATAAATTTGAATTATCTAATAATGTAGTAGCAAATACCATAGAAATAAAATAAGGGAATAATTCTAATGATGCCTTTAACCCCTTATTTATTCCAACAAGAAAATTATTATATACTTCTTTTGGTTTAGCTAACGCAAACATAAACACAATTAATATAAAACAAGGAATTAAATAATTTAAGTAAAACATCTACATACCCTCACTAACACAAACCCAATTATAGTATTACAAAGTGCTATTAATATTACATATGGAATTAATTGTACTGTAAAAACAGAATTAAATGAATTCCTAAGTGTTAGCATACTTATAGGTATTAAACTCATACCAATGAAATTCCCAACAAGTACTAAATCAATATCGTATTTTGAATTTTCTTTTTTTAATTTAGAAACAGCTTCTAAGCCAAATGGGGTTGCCATTGTTGTCAATCCAATGAAATTACAAATAAAATTAGCACTTATTAAAGAAAGAGTTTCTTCATCACTCGTTTCAAATATTCGCTTTGTTATGACATTTATTTTTTTAGTGCAAAATTTTAAGAATCCTGTTTGTTTTGCAACTTCAAGAATCCCACTCCATAAAACTAATCCGCAAGCTATACTAAAAAAAGTATCTAATGAATTATAACTTACATTTAAAATAACTTCATTAACTCCAACAACATTTGTTATTAATCCGTATAACATACTGAATATTATTATAAACAACCATATAACACTTAACATTAAAATTCTAACCTATATACATATAAAATGTCTTCATATAGTAATGTATCATTTTGGTAAACCAAAATCTCACCACAAACATCATCTACTATATCATAAAATACAAATTTTATTGTTACAATGCTATCAGATGCAATAGGTAAATAAATATCATCTTTTACTAATGGATAAAAATCTAATTCTAATTCTTGCTTTAATACTTGCGCTTCAAGTACAAGTTTCATTGTTACTTTATCAATATACTCTTCAAATAGTTGTAAATGTAAATTATAATCATCAGCAATTTTAAATGTAACACATATTAATTGTTTCCCATCTTTTTCGTATACACTAATCAATGTTCTTCCTGCTTTTGTTGTATATCCTGTTTTACCACCAATTACATATTCATTTGTATTGATCAATTTATGCTTTTGGTACCAAGTTACAGGTCCATTAATATCAGCAGTATATTCTCTTGCTTTTGTTACTTCTCTAAATATCTCATTACCCATACAGTAACTCATCAATATTGACATATCATATGCTGTTGAATAATTTTTTGTTGTTTCATCTAATCCTGATGGATTTTCAAATGTAGTATTATTTAAACCCAGTTTTCTACATAGTAAATTCATTTCTTTAATAAATAAATCGTACTTCCCAAAAGTATTATTTGCTATTGCCATAGCACAATCATTTCCACTTCTTAACATTAATCCATATAGAAGATCAATGAATAGTACAGTATCACCAGGTTTTAGGTAGACACTACTTCCCTCAGCCATATCACCTTCTGTAATTGTAACTGAAGCAAATACATCAACATTTTCAATTGCAACAATTGCAGTAGCAATCTTTGCTATTGAAGCAGTTAAGTTTTGTACGTCCATATTCTTTTGATATAATACAGTATTAGTATCACCATCGATTAAACAAACTGATTCACTACCTACTGCTTCAACACTAAATGTTGAAAATAAAAAAGAAATAATAAAAGAAAATAAAAAAAGAGCTTTGCGCATATCATCACCATTTAATGATATGCAGCAAAACTCTAAAATATTATTCTGACTCTACTTCTTCATCATCGATGTAGTCTTCAATTGTTAATTGAACATCGATAATACGTCTATCTTCAACTTTCGTTATTTCAAACGTAAGTTTATAAACAACGTCAACATAAGCATCATCTTCATCTTTTTTTACAAATTTAGAAATATGTATACATTCTTGGCCTTCTTCAGGAATTGATTCACCTAAAGAATATAACCAACCACTTAATTTATTAGCTTCGCAATCAGGAACTTTCCCCAATTCTAATTCATCAAATAAGTCTTCTAAATAAATACTAGCATTTAAATTATAAGTATTATCAGAAATTTTCTTAATTAAAATATCATCTTCTAAATTATCATGTTCATCATAAATCTCACCAACTAATTCTTCTAATGCATCTTCCATTGTAACAACACCAGCAGTTTCACCATACTCACCTGAAACAATAGCTAAATGCATTTTGTTTTTTTGTAATTCGTGAATAAGATTATTTACTTTCATGCTTGTTGAAACATATGTAACTGGTTTTAATATTGTAGCAACATCAAACTCAGGATTTTGAATATAATTAGTTAAAAATTCTCTTTCGAACAATATACCAACAATTTTATCTTTGTCAGCATCAAAAACAGGAATCCTAGAATATTGACACTCAAATAAAATATCTTTTATTTTTTCAATAGGCGAGTGAACTTCTATAAATATTACATCCACCCTTGGAGTCATTATATCTCTGACTGTTTTATCATTTAATTCTAAAATATTTTGAATTAATTCAACTTCTTCAGATTCAATGGCACCTTCTTCCTCCATTGTATCTAAAATAACTTCTAATTCCGCTTCATTAACTTTAGGTTCATTTGTTTCTTTTCCTTGAACACCTTTTTGTATCCCTTTGAAAATTGAAACAAAAGGAAATAAAATTATATATAATATATAGATTATTTGCCCTAAAACTAATGCTAATTTATCCGAATAAGTTTTCGCAATTGTTTTGGGTAAAATCTCACCAAAAATAAGTACAACAACTGTAATAACACCAGTAGATACTATATTAGCAATATTTTCAGCAGCAATAAATTTAGCAAAGAATCCAACAGAAATCGTCGCTAAACCAATATTAACAATATTATTACCAATTAACAAAGTAGTTAAAGTATTATTAAAATTTTCAGCACAATACAATGCTTTTTTCGCACCTTTTTTACCTTCTTCTACCTGTATTCTTAATCTAACAACGTTAACACTCGAAAATACTGTTTCTGTCATTGAGAAAAAACCTGATAATAAAACTAATCCTATCATCACAAAAAAAATCACGTAATCAAACTCAACGTTTGAACTAGTTAAAACTAAATTAATAGACCTATGTATGTCCAATTCTAAATCACCTCATATTATTTTTATTATTTATATTATATCATAAATTTATTTTTTTTAAATAGTTTATTGCATCTAAGTAACTAAACTCCTTTTTTTTGACAAATTTAGCAGTTACAATATCTTTAATATAGTTTATTCTTCTAAATTTTTCTCTAGAGTTAACATCACTTAAGTGAACTTCAATTATAGGTTTTTTAAATATATCTAAAGCATCTTTAATAGCAATTGATGTATGAGTATATGCTGCTGGATTAATTATCAAATAATCAAATTTATCCATTTGGTGAATTTTCGATACAATTTCACCTTCAATATTACTTTGAAAAAACTCATATTCAAATACATCATAATTTTTTATCATTGTATTTATATCATCAAGTGTTTTACTACCATAGTGTTGCGCTTCACGTTTTCCAAGCATATTCATATTTGGACCATTGATAACTAAAACTTTTTTCTTTGGTCTATTTATAATCTCACTTATTTTTTCAATACTACTATCAATATCATGATTATCTATTTTATAATCACAATACTTTTCATATAAAGTTTTTCTTTCAGAATATACTTTTTCAAGTGTACGCTTTTCAAGTAAAGGTCTTGTAGATAGATCAATTCTTGTTTTTATAATTTCAAGTTCACTATACAAATAAATAATTATTCCATAAAAATTTTCAATATTTTTCTTATTTAATATTGAACCCCCACCCAGAGAAACAACAGTATGAGAAATCCCTTTTATTTCTTCAATGATTTCAGTTTCAATTTTTCTAAAATCTTTTTCATTTTTAAGCAAATCACTTATTGAAGAGTTAGTTTTATTTTTTATTAATTCGTCAGTATCAACAAAATCAAATTTTAAATTGTCAGCTAACTCCTTACCCAAAGTAGTTTTACCAACTCCAGGCATACCAATTAAATAAATATTCATAAGTTACTCCTTTATAAAATTTTTTACATCATTTAATATTACATCAAATATGTTTTTATCACTTACATCGTAGAAATTAGTTTCCATTTGATTTCTAAACCAAGTCATTTGTTTTTTAGCTAAATGTCTTGTATTTTTTTGAATGGTTTCAATCAAAACCTCTTTTGAAATTTCACCATTAAAATAAGGATAAAACTCCTTATATCCAATTGCATCTATCTTTATTCCTTGATCATATAGGTCTTTAACTTCCTTCTCAAGACCTTGTTTAAACATCATTAAAACTCTATCATTTATCCTCTTATATAAAACATCTCTATCTAAATTCAAATATATAATAAATGGCTTATATAAAGGATTATCCTTGTTTTTATTTTCACTTATTAACGTATTATCATTGGCTAATTCAATTGCTCTAAGTACTCTTTTTCTATTGTTCATATGAATTGTTTTAGTACTCTCAACATCTAGACTTATCAATATTTTATATAATTCTTCATTAGATAAATCCTTATATTTTTCTTCATGTTTTGTATCCCTTTTAGCAGCACTAAAATCATAGTCATATAATGCTGATTTAATATATAATCCAGTCCCCCCAACAATCATCGGCACATCTATTTTATCAATTAATTCTCTAGAATATTTTTGAAAGTCAGCAGCACTAAATTGTTCTGTTGGATCAATGAAATCAACTAGATGATGTTCTACACCATCCATTTCATCTAGCGTTATTTTTGCACTACCAATATCTAATTTTTTATACACACTTACTGAATCACCATTTATTATTTCAGCATTTATTGCTTGTGCTAGTTGAATGGATAAACTAGTTTTACCAATTGCAGTAGGTCCTACTATAACTATTACTTTTCTCATACTATTCTTCTAAACATTTTTTCAATTTCTGTAACAGATAACCTAACAATTGAAGGTCTTCCATGTGGACAGTTAAATGGATTGATACATGTTTTAAGTTCCTCGTATAAATGAATAGCTTCTTCAGGAGTTGTGTGATTATTAGCTTTTATCGACTCCTTACAACTAACCATTTTAGCCATTGAATCTCTATATAAACCTATATTGAAATCTTTTTTAGTTACTAGGAATGTAACAATTCTTTCTACAATTCTCTCTGGATCATCACCTTTAACCCAAGTAGGAATAGATCTTACTAAGAAGGTTTGTGGACCAGATTGCTCTAAAAGTAATCCCATTTCTTCTAACTTAGATAAATTTGTTTCTAATAGTAAAGATTCACTTAGCGTAAATTCAAGTGGTAATGGTAGTAAAAGATCAATAGATTCTTTCTTAGGGTTAGCAAACATTTTAAAATAGTGTTCATATTTAATTCTTTCTTGTGCAGCATGTTGATCAATTAAATACATTCCTGTATTATTTTGAAAAACTAAATATGCACCAAAAACAATACCACAATATTCCATATATGGGAGTTTTTCTTTTGAAGGAGTAATAGAAATTTCTACTTCTTTTTCTTCAACTTCCTCTTTAACACCTTTAAATTCTGGAATGACAACATTTTCATTACTTGCATCATATTCATTTGCTAGTTCTTTAATATGTGCTGGAATTTGAATTTCTTCAGTAATTACATAGTTAGGTTTAAACATGTCATCTACTGTTTTATCATCACTTTCTATATTTAATTTGTTATTAATATCAATAAGAGTCTCATCATATGTTCCAACTTTTGTTTCTTTCTCAACTCTATGTTCAGCGATTAAAGTTTTTTCAGATAAAGAATCTAATATAGAACTTTTAACTAAATAAGAAATAGTATCTTCTAGCGAGAATTTAATTTCCATTTTAGTTGGATGAACGTTAACATCAATTAATAACGGATCTACATCTAAATTAATTACACAAATTGGATATCTTAGATGAGGGATATAGTCTCTATAAGCTTCTACTACTGAATCAACAATTAATTTTGATTTCACATATCTATTATTAACAATAATAGTTATTTCAGAATTTCTAGATCTAGTAAATTCAGGTTTTGCAATATAAGCAGTTAATTTAAACCCTTCACTCTCTCTTTGAATAGTAGATAAAGATTTCCCAACGTTAACTCCATAAATATTTGCTAATAAATTAACCATATTACTTTGTCCTCTTGTTTGAAACATTACACTATCATTATTTGATAATTTAAAAGAAATATTAGGATATGCGATACTTAACCTAGTAATAACATCAACAATCGATGATAAAATTACATTCTCACTCTTAAGATATTTAAGACGTGCAGGAGTATTATAAAATAATTTTTCAATAGAAATTTTTGTACCTTTATTAGAAGGGAAGTTCATAGATTCAGCTCTTTTACCAAATTCATATTTAATTTTATACCCCTCATGACTATCACTTCTAGTAATCATTGTCATATGAGAAATCGAAGCAATCGATGGTAACGCCTCTCCTCTAAATCCTAATGAAGATATTCTAAATAAATCTCCCTCTGTCTCAATCTTTGAAGTAGCATGTCTACTAAAAGATAATGCAGCATCCTCAGGGTCCATACCATAACCATCATCAATTATTTCTATTAATGATACACCAGATTCTTTTAAATAAATTTCAATTTTAGTTGAGTTTGCGTCAATAGAATTTTCTACTAATTCTTTAACAACAGATAAAGGTCCTTCAACAACTTCTCCTGCCGCGATCATGTTTGAAATTTGTTCAGATAATTGTTTAATTTTAGCCATATTTTTACCTACTTTATTTTAGATTTTAAATTATATAATAAATTCATACACTGAATAGGAGTTAAATTATCAATGTTTGTTTCTTTTAGTTCGTAGTAAATCTCATTTAATTCTGTTGGAATTTGAATTTCTTCTTCCTCTTCATAATCAAAGATATTATTATCTAATTTAATATGTGTTGAATTTTCTTCAAATCCTTTTAGTAATACTTTACTTCTCGAAATAATATTTTTAGGTAAATTAGCTAAACTAGCTACATTTATACCATATGATTTATCTACAGGTCCATCTAATACTTTATGCATAAAAATAATTTTATTTCCTTCTTCTTTAGCATGTACATGGACATTTTTTAAGTGTTTTAGATGTTCTTCTAAACTAACTAATTCATGATAATGTGTTGAGAATAAAAATGCACAACCTATTTTATTATGAATGTGTTCAACAATAGCTTGAGCTAAAGCAAGACCATCAAATGTAGCTGTACCTCTACCAATTTCATCAAATAAAATTAAAGAAGATTTAGTAGCATTTTGAATTGCATAATTTGCTTCTTGCATCTCAACCATGAACGTCGATTGACCACTCATTAAATCATCTGAAGCACCTATTCTAGTAAAGATTTGATCAAATACCGGAAGGTTTGCTGATGTTGCTGGTACGAAACATCCTATTTGTGCTAAAATTGTAATTAGTGCAAGCATTCTCATATAAGTTGATTTACCACTCATATTAGGTCCAGTAATTAAAATTGTGTTAAAATCATTTATTATTACATCATTAGAAACATACTCATTTGTTAACAATTGTTCAATTACAGGATGTCTACCATTAATTATTTCAACACTTAATCCTTCATGAATATTCGGTCTATTATAATTGTATTTAATAGATATTTTTGCAAAGTTTAGTAAACAATCTACAGTAGAAATGTTGTCAGCCAACTGTTGTAATGGTTTAATAAATCCTAGACACTCTTGTCTTAAAGCTAAAAACATTTCATATTCCAATTGAATTATTTTATCAGATGCATTAAGAATTAAGCCTTCGTAATGTTTTAACTCTTCAGTTATGTATCTTTCAGCATTAGCAAGAGTTTGTTTTCTATCATACCCTTCTAAATCTAATTGTCCAATATTTGATTTAGATATTTCAATATAATAACCAAACACACGATTGTATCCAACTTTTAAATTTTTAATCCCTGTTTTCTCTTTTTGTGCTTGCTCAAATTCTATTAACCAATTATTAGAATTTTCTTTTAATTCAAATAATTCATCTAACTTATCATTATATCCTGCTTTAATCATTCCACCTTCTTTAATACCTAGTGGTGGAGTATCAACTAAACTAGTTTGTAATTTAACACATAAGTCAGTTAATGGATCAATTTTATTTTCTAGTTCATTTAACACTTCAGAATCAAAATTTTTTAATGTTTCTTTTATATTTGGAATTGATAATAAAGTTTTTCTTAATTGAACTAAATCACGTGCATTTGCACTTCCAACTACTAATCTACCAAGTATTCTTTCTAAGTCGTAAACTGTTTTAAGTGAATCTTCCACACCTTTTGAATCAATAAAATTATTCATAAACGCATCTACAGCATCTTGTCTTTTTATTATTTCTTTTTTAGAAATTAACGGATGATTTAACCATCTTGTTAACATTCTACTACCCATAGCAGTCTCACATTTATCAATTAAAAATAGCAATGAACCATTTTTTTGATTTAATCTTAATGTTTCAGTTAACTCAAGGTTTCTTTTTGAATGAATATCTATTTTTAAATATTGTTTCGTTTCATATCTAGTAATATCTTTTAAATGTGTTAACTCAGTACGTTGAGTTTCAAATAAATAATTTAATAATAATGCAACAGTTTTTATTTCATCAGTTGATTCTAATGTTTTAATTAAATTATTGAAATTAGGTGATAATTCAGTGTCATTAGAAAAAGTTAACATAATTTGATAATGGTTTTGTAACATATCAATATGTTTTTTATTTATCGTATCATCAACTATAATTTCTTTAATATTTTGAGTTACTATTTCATTTATAAGTTCAGAATAATCTTCAAATGCCATAATATACAATTCACCTGTAGATACATCACAAATAGATAAAAAGAATTCTTTTCTAAAATTCCTGATACTTCCTAAGTAATTATTTTTTTTAGAATCAAGTCCTAAAGATGTTAAAGTTCCCGGAGTATAAATTCTGACTACATCTCGTTTTACTATTGGATTTTCTTTAGATACTTCTTCAACTTGTTCAACCATTGCTACTTTATAGCCTTTTTGAATAAGTTTTTCTGCATATGTCTGATGTGCATGAAAAGGTATACCACACATTGGAATTCTACTTTCCTGACCAGCATCACGTGCAGTAAGTGCAATTTCCAACTCTTTAGATGCAATTATAGCATCAGCAAAAAACATTTCATAAAAATCACCTAATCTGAAAAATACAATCGAATCTTTATTTTTGTTTTTAATTTCAATGTATTGTTTCATCATAGGAGTAAATTTATCATAATTAAAATCTTCAATATTCATAAAAAAACCGCCTTTTCATATAAAAATATAATAATATTATAACATTTTATAGCTTTTATGTAAAATAAAAATACAGGTATATATACTATATACCTGTATTATATTTAATTATTTATTGATAATTGGATTTAAGAAATCGAAAATAAAATCGTATACTTTTCCGAACGCATCAATTACAGCATCACCATTACCAAAACTTATAGAATTAATAATATCGACGTGTGCTTTACCAATTCCTGTTGTAGCATCAAATGCCCAGAAATCAAATAATATTCTATCAGTAGTTGAAGCATAAACTCCACCTAACATTATGAATAAATAGATAGCAATTAATGAAATTAAGAATAATAAAATTTTGATTACTTTAAATACTTTATTTCTATTATATTGCTTAACTAATTTAGAATCTTTCATCGTTCTATAGCTTAAAATTTTAGCTTTTTCTTTTTCTAATTTAGCTATTTGTTTTTTAGCTTTTAATTGTTTTTTAGTTAATAATGATTCATCAATATCATTATTTGACATTGACATCGGAGTATCAACAAAGTCTAGTGTATCGACAATATTAGTTTCTTCAACCATTTGTCCTGCACTTTCATCAATATCATTTTTATCTAAATCAGATGTAACTCCATTAGTTTCAAATAAATTATTTAAATGTTCTGCATCAAATGAAGAAGCAACTGGAGTTTGTTCTTGTTGAACTGGTTCTGGTTTAGAAGTTAATCCACTGATTAATTCTTCCATATTTTGGAATCTAACTTTTCTTTCATCATCTTCAAAAGGTTGATTACTTACAGTTTGAACACTAGTTGTACTAACAGTTGAAGCAATATCGTTCATAGCTTCATCTTCAACTAATTTTTCTCTTTGTTTATCTAATTCAGCTTGTTGTTGTTCTAGAGCATTTAATTGTTCTAAATAATCTTGATGTTGTTGAACCATTTGTTCTTGTAATTGTTTATTTAATTCCTCTTTTTGTTCAGGAGTTAATCCAATTTCATTTACTTCAACATCTTTATTTTGTAAATATTCTTGATCTAATAATCTACGTTGTTCAGCAATTAAAGCTTGTTGTTGTGCAATTAAATCTTGTTGTGATGATACTATATCATCTTGTGGTTGCGTTGTTTCCATAGGTGCAGATACAGCTATAACTTCGTTATAAGTTTCTTCTTCATATGGAGCATCGTAAATTGATTGAGAATAGTTATTTAATTCAGCATATGACACGAATGACACTTCATCAACTCTATCATGGCTAATAGAAATAGTTTCAACTGGACCAAGATTTTGATAAGGATCATCATAATGAGAGATATCAACTGTTTCTTCAACTCTTTGAGTTATTTGTTGAGATTGTACATTTCCATATTGATCGTATTGAGGTTGTGCATACATAACTTCTTCTGAATAAACAGTTTGTTCTTGATACATCGGTTGTTGTTGATATACAACTTCTTCTGAGTAAACAGTTTGTTCTTGATACATCGGTTGTTGTTGATATACAATTTCCTCTGAGTATACTTGTTGTTGATATGGATCTTCTTGGTACACAATGTTTTCTGAGTACATTGGTGTTTCTTGATATACAATATTTTCTGAATAAATAGGTGTTTCTTGATATACAATGTTTTCTGAATAAATAGGTGTTTCTTGATATACAATGTTTTCTGAATACATTGGTGCTTCTTGGTACACAATGTTTTCTGAATACATTGGCGTTTCTTGATATACAATATTTTCTGAATACATTGGTGTTTCTTGATATACAATGTTTTCTGAATATACTGGTGTTTCTTGATATACTACTTCGTCAGAATATGCTGGAGATTCTTGATATACAATATTCTCTGAATATATTGGAGATTCTTGATATGTTTCTTCAGCATATACTGGTTCTTCACTTACAATATTCTCACTATAAGTAATTTCCTCTGAATATACAGGCTCTTCATTTTCAGTGTAAGAAGACTCTTCTACATAAGTAGGTTCCTCATTTACAATATTTTCACTGTATGTGATTTCTTCTGAATAAATTGGTTCTTCATTTACAATATTTTCGCTATAAGAAGTACCTTCAGATTGTAAAGGTGCTTCACGATATATTATATTTTCAGAATAAGATGGCTCTTCATTAACGATATTTTCACTATATGTAACTTCATCAGCGTATTGACCATTTGATACAATATCTTCTGAATACATTGGAGCTTCTTCAGAAATTATAGTTTCACTATATGCAACGGCTTGATCATCATAATTACCATCTTCATCAACATACTCTTCAATAGTTTCTTCAACAACTGTTTCTTGATAAACTTCCGAATCATTTTGTTGTGCAATAGCAGCTTCTCTAGCCATTTCAGCTTCTTTTAATAATAATTCAGCTTCTTTTTGCGCTAATTCAGCTTCTCTTGCTAATTCATTTTCTCTTTGTGCTAATTCAGCTTCTTTTTGTGCTAATTCAGCTTCTCTTGCTAATTCTGCTTCTCTTGCAGCTAATTCAGCTTCCTTAGTTGCATATTCTAATTCTTTATGCATTTCAACTTCTTTTTGTGCTAGTTCAGCTTCTTTCGCAGCTAATTCAGCTTCTTTTTCAATTTCAGCTTCTCTTGCAGCCAGTTCAGCATCACGAGCAGCATATTCAGCTTCTCTTCTAGCTTCTTCTAACTCAGCTTCTTTCGCAGCTAATTCAGCAGCTTTTGCAGCCAATTCAGCTTCTTTTGCCGCTAAAGCTTCTTCTAAATCAGCTTCTTTTTGCGCTAATTCTGCATCTCTTGCAGCAGCAGCTTCAAGTAATTCAGCATCTTTTTGTGCTAACTCTGCTTCTTTTTCTGCAGTTGTTTGTGCTAATTCAGCTTCTTTTTCTGCAGTTGTTTGTGCTAATTCAGCTTCTTTCTCTGCAAGTTCCGCTTCTTTTTCTGCAGCAGTTTGCGCTAATTCAGCTTCTTTTTCAGCTAATTCAGCTTCTTTTTGTGCTAATTCAGCTTCTTTTTCTGAATTATCTTCACCTTCAATGTATTCTTCAACCACAGTCTCAACAACTACAGTTTCAGTTTGTTCTTCACTACCATTGTCATTTGACATTGTTTGAGTTTCTTCAGTATCATCTAAAACTGTTTGAACTGCGTCATCATTATTACCAATAGATCTTGATTGAACTCCTTGTTGGTTTTCTTCATTGATTTCAGCTGGTGTATCTTCACCTTCAATATATTCTTCAACTACAGTCTCAACAACTACTGTTTCTTGTTGTTCTTGTGTTTGGTTAGCTAACATCTCTTTGATTCTAGCATTAATAATATCTTCTAAACGGTCATCATCAGTTTCACCATTTTGTTTAGCATTTAATAATTCAATTTGTTTTTCTAATTCTTTAACACGTTCAGCATATGGATCAACAGTTGGTTCATCACTTTCAACTTCTGTTTGAGATTTTAATTGATCTAATCTTTCTCTTTCAGCTTCTTGTTCTGAACGTAATTTATCGATTTCACCTTTTAAATCATCAATATCTGATTTAGAAACAATTTCACCATCTTCATCAAATTCATAAATATATCTTGAATCAATGTCTCTAATGTATTCTGGTTTCATTTCGAAGTGTTCTTCATCTAACACAATTAGATTAACTTTCGGTAATGTTTTTAAAGAAGTTTGACCATTTTCAACAGCTTTTAAAATAAAATCAATTACAGCATCTTTTCTTAATTCAGTAGATGCTTTAATATCATTATCTTTAGCAAAACGTTGTAATGAAACAACTTTCATATCTTTTATTTTTTCATTTACAGATTCATCAAATTTTTCTTCTTCTTGAAGACGTTGAATGATTACTTCTAATAATTGAGCACGATTTAATCTTTTAGGAACATTAATATCATATTTAGATGCAACATCTCTTAATTCTGCAACAGTAGAACTTTTAAACATTACACGAGAAAAATCATCGCCAGGAATAACATCTATAGATCCATCAAAATCATATAAACATCCATTTAATAAAGTATTGAATTCAGAGAATTGAGTGTGTTCATCAGATAATTTTAATAATTTAGATAAAGTATCTTCTGTTACTTTTAATTTCTCAGCATTTACTAAAACTAAAATCCATAAGCTAATTTTATATTGTTCAGCACATGCATTCTCATGAAATCTTGTGTCACCAGTGCTTGCTAATGTATTGAATAATTTGTTTAATTGATAATCAGAATATTCAGTGTACCAATTTAAACGGTGTAATAACTCAGTTGTAATTGGTAATTCTTTTGCAATTTTAACAAATTCATTCAGAACCATTTTTAAAGCTCTAGTTCTAATGATACGTGGTAATCCACTATTTGTTTCATTTAATAACTCAACAACTTTACTAACATCTTTCGATGATAATTTCTTAGCAAGTTCGTAAATATCTTCCGTATTCCCTTTAAATAATATTGTCATATCTTGTAAATTTATTTCCATATTAGGCACCTCGACTTATATTTTTTCAGATTAAATTCAAAAGTTCTCACTCTTCTCATTTACACTTATCTCTATATTACAACATTTCTTTTATTTTTTCAATAAATATTTTGTGCTTTTTTACAAAAAATGTCGAAAAATATGTGTTTTTTGCTCACCTATATGTTACTAACTATACACTAAAACTGATTATTGGCTTAGTTGAGCCGTTTTTTATTTAAAATAGACGAAAAAAAGTAAATTGTTTTTTTCAATTTACTTTAAATTTATAAATTCTTCGTTTATATCCATATCAGTTACATCTACTTCATCTTCCCATGTAGTTTCTGGATTAAAAACAGTAACTTTCATTTTAGTTTCACCAATAACTTCAGCAAGAATTTCAAGACTTATTTCAGCCTCAATAGAGTCATCAAATATTTTAGCATTAGTAACTGTAGGATGTTGTATTATTCTAGCAAGTATATCATCAGTATTCTCAATAAAATCTTTAACGATTGTTTTTATTTGAATATCTTTTGTATATTGAATTGTTTCCCTTATTATTTCTGTTTTCGTATTATTAGACTCAGAATACCAAATATTTATTTCAAATTCTCCAATAATTTTAACAGAATCAAGACTTGTTTTTGTTGCTTCAAATTCATGATTAATAATCCAACAACCTAAAATACTATACGGATTCACAGTAGTTGGAATGTTCTCATTTAAGATAAGAGTCTTTTTACCTTTAGCAATTACAGCTTTAGTAACTATTTCTCTAATTTCACTCAATTATACCCCTCCTCATTATAGTATATTCACGATAATTTATTATGCTACTATAAATAATATATTATCAAACACTATATTATATGATGAACTTAATAATAATTTACTAAAAGAAAAAAGCTAATCAATTTAATCGATTAGCTTTTCATTCACTTTATTAGAAATAATAGATGAAACCATTTCTAATAAACTATTCACTTCTTCTAAAGACTCTAGATACATATTTATTAGAATATCATCTTCTAGCTCTTTTTTCATTTTATTATATTCTTCTAAATAAATAAAATAATTATTTTCTAGACCATAATGTTTTGAATTTACCATTTGTTTTTGACAATCGTATAATTTTTTCACCTTAGTTCTATACTCTAAGTTTTCATCAATTAGTTTTTCTAAACGTTTGTACTTTTTAACTTCATCTAACTCTTGTAATGAATCGATAAGATTATTCATTAACAATCTCACCAACCATAGACCATGTTTTAACTTCAGTTATTCTAACACTTACAATTTTACCAATTAGTTCTTTTTCACCTTCAAAATTAACTAATTTCATATGTTCGCTATAACCGCATAACTTTTCATCATTTTTAGCAGATGATCCATCTACTAAAACTTTCACTATTTTATTTAAAAATCTTTCATTCCCTTTTAAATAACCATCATTTATTTTTTTATTTAAAATTTGTAATCTCTCTGATTTTTCATCTTCAGATACTGTATCATCATACTTTGCAGCAGGTGTACCTTCTCTTCTTGAATAAACAAAAGTGAAAGCACCTTCGTATTGAACCTCATCAACTAATTTCAATGTATTTTCAAATTGTTCAACAGACTCATTTGGAAATCCAACAATAATATCAGTAGTAATTGCAATACTAGGAATAGATTTTTTTAATTTATTAATTAATATCATATATTCTTCATATGTATACTTACGATTCATTTTTCTTAATATTTCTGTATCTCCAGATTGAACAGGTAAATGAATATGAGGCATTACACTTTTACATGTTGCCATAGCTTCTATTGTTAAATCATCTAAATCTCTTGGATGTGACGTTGTATATCTAATTCTAGGAATTCCAGTTTCATCTAAGTCTTTTAGTAAATCACCAAATGTATACCCATCTTTTCTGTCTTTTCCAAATGCGTTTACATTTTGTCCAAGTAATGTAATTTCTTGATAACCATTTTCAACAAGTCTTTTCACTTCATTAATAATATCGTCTTTGTCACGAGATCTTTCTTTACCTCTTGTATACGGTACAATACAGTAAGTACAAAACTCATCACAACCATACATAATATTAACCCATGCTTTATGAGTATTATTTCTAATCTTAGGAAGATTTTCAATGATTTTACCTTCTTCAGAGAATACTTCAATTACTTTACCTTCATTTTTTGATAACTC
Source organism: bacterium (assembly GCA_044432865.1). Lineage (GTDB taxonomy): Bacteria > Bacillota_I > Bacilli_A > Acholeplasmatales > Anaeroplasmataceae > JAWXUE01. The sequence goes on from JAWXUF010000001.1 coordinate 55,452, forward strand.
TAAAATATATTCTGGCAGTTTATAAATATTATGTGTTCCAAATACTAAATTAACTTCTCTATATTTTTGTAAAATTTTATCTACAACATTTTCTTCTTGAGGCATACATCCACAAATACCAATTACCATATTAGGATTTAATCTTTTAGGATGTTTTAAGTTTCCCAATACACCCCAAATTCTATTTTCAGCATTTTCTCTAATTGCACATGTATTTAAAATAACAACATCACATTTAGTTGCATCTTCATTTCTAGTGAAACCAAGAGATTCCATAATCCCGCAAATAGTTTCACTATCAGCTTCATTACCTTGACAACCATAAGTTTGAACATTATAAAATTTATTTGTACCCAAAGTTTTATGTTCTTGAACACTCTCAAAAAGAACTTTTTCAGTTGTATCGCTCAATCTTTTTCTTGCTTTTTTTAAATCTGGTTTAAAATATTTATCAACACTTTTTTTTATACTACTCATTAATATTTCTCCTAACTATACTTAATATATATTCTTATATATTATATCATTATTATATAAAAGAAAAAAGAACCTTTTTAAGGTTCTTAGTAATTCTCACAATTTACTTCAAAATAACTTTGTGGATGATTACATAACGGACATTCCATCTGAGCATTTTTACCCTCGTGTAGGTGACCACAATTTCTACATTTCCACATTACAACTTCTTCTTTTTTAAATACATTATCATTATTCAAATTTTTTAATAATTCTAAATATCTTTCTTCATGATGTTTTTCAACTGCAGCAACACATCTAAATTTATGTGCTAACGCAGCAAATCCTTCCTCTTGAGCAATAATAGCGAAATGGTAATACATATCACTCCACTCATCATGTTCTCCAGCAGCCGCATGAAGTAGATTCTGTTTTGTTGTTCCAATACCATTTAACTCTTCATACCAAACCTTAGCATGTGCTTTTTCATTATCTGCTGTTTCAGTGAATAATTGAGACATTTGTCCATATCCTTCATTTTTAGCTACATCAGCATAGTATGTATATTTATTTCTCGCTTGCGATTCAGCAGAGAATGCAGTCATAAGATTTTGTTCTGTTTTCGTACCAGAGTACTTATTAGGTCCAACACCTTCGTAATCATCATATCTGCAATCGTTGCATACACTTTCAGCATATTCGCTTGAAAACTCTTCATTACATTTTTTACATTTATATTTCATTTTCATTTCTCCTTTTAGAAATATGATATGTAAAAAACAATTTTATATACAAAAAAACTCCATAAAGGAGTTTTATAATGATTTCACTATTAATTTTATTGCTGTTCTATCTTCGCCTTCAATTTCAATATCAGAAAATGCTGGTACACAATATAAATCATGTCCACTTGGTGCAAGATACCCTCTAGCGATTGCTACAGATTTTATAGCTTGATTTAATGCACCTGCCCCAACAGCTTGAATTTCTATCTCTTTTCTTTCTTTAAATACATTAGCAATAGCTCCTGCTACTGAATTAGGTTTCGATTTAGATGATACTTTAAGTATTTCCATTTTATATCTCCTTATAATTTTATATTAAACTATATGAGATATTAAAATAATTATTACTTAACGTTTATTCTTTTAATTTTTTTAGTAGCTAAATCTACTAAAATTCCATTTATCATACAAGGTGAATCCGATGTTTCATATACATCTAAGATATTATGCCACATTCTATTAACTATAGTTTCCTTTTTAACACCTAATACACCACCATATGGACCTGTCATACCAATATCACTTATAAACATAGTTCCATTTGATAACACTTGTTCATCAGCAGTTTGAACATGTGTGTGTGTACCATAAACTAAATCCACTTTACCATCAAACGCATGAGCAAGAGCATACTTTTCACTAGTTGCTTCCGCATGAAAATCAACTATTGTGAAGTCCGCTTCATTTTCTTCTAAAAAACTATTTAAAGAAATAAACGGATTACTAATCTCAAAATTACAATTCATTGCAAATTGACCTAATAAATTTATTACATTGATTCTCTTACCATTATAATTGATAGTTAAATAACCATATCCATGATTAACATCAATGTTCATCGGACGAACAACATTTGAATCCTCTATATAACTTTCAATTTCTTTTTGTCTAAACGTGTGATTACCCATCGTTATTGCTGAAACATTTAATTTCATTAATCTTTTATAATGATTTAATGATAGTCCTTTGCCTTTTGTAACATTTTCACCATTAACTATTAACATATTAAATTTATATTCATCTCTTAAATGTTGGATTTTAGATTCAAGAAAACTTAATCCTTCTTCACCAACAATATCTCCTAAAATTAATAATTTCATAAATTCACCTCTAAGTAAAAAAAGCCCGAAGGCTTTTTTATTATTTTGCTACATCGATTGCTCTAGTTTCTCTAATAACAGTTACTTTAATAGTACCAGGATAACTTAGATTATCTTCTATTTTTTCTTTAATTTTTCTTGCTACAGCAAAAGTACTCGCATCATCAACCTCATCTGGTTTTACTACAACACGAACTTCTCTACCAGCTTGAATTGCAAAACTTTCACTTACACCAGGAATACTATTAGAAATAGCTTCTAGTTCTTGTAGACGTTTCACATAATTTTCCAATGAATCACTTCTAGCACCAGGTCTTGCAGATGATAATGCATCAGCAGCAGCTACTAATACAGCAATAACACTTTCAGCAGGCTTATCACCGTGATGTGATGCAATAGCATCAATTACTTCTCTTGGTTCACGATATCTAGCAGCAAGTTCAACACCTATTTCTACGTGTGATCCTTCAACTTCGTGATCTACAGCTTTACCAATATCATGGAATAACCCAGCACGTCTTGCTAAAGTTTCATCTTCTCCAATTTCAGCAGCCATTTTAGCAGCTAAGAATGCAGTTTCTAATGAGTGTAATAAAACATTTTGTCCATAACTCGTTCTATAATGTAATCTACCTAATAATTTAATCATATCAGGATGAACTTTACCAATTTGAGCTTTGAATACTGCTTCATCACCTTTTTCACGCATTAACATTTCAACTTCTTGTCTTGATCTTTCAACAATCTCTTCAATACGAGCAGGATGGATTCTACCGTCTGATACTAATGTTTCAAGTGCTTTTTTAGCAACTTGACGTCTAATAGGATCAAAACCTGATAAAATAACTGCATCTGGAGTATCATCAATAATTAAATCAACACCAGTTAATGACTCTAACGTTCTAATATTACGACCTTCTCTACCAATGATACGACCTTTCATTTCATCAGCTGGTAATGAAACAACAGTAACTGTTTTTTCAACACTTGTTTCACTAGCATATTTTTGAATAGCTAAAGAAAGAATATTTTTAGCTCTACTGTTTACTTCAGCTTTAGCTTTTTCTTCTTCTTCTTTGATGAATAAAGTAATTTCAACACTTAAATCGTTTCTAACTTTTTCCATTATTAATTCTTTTGCTTCAGTTTCAGATAATAATCCAATTTCTTGTAACTTAGCATTTTGTTGCACTAATAACTCATCTACTTTGATATTCAGTTGTTCTAACTCGGCTTTTTTATCATCAAGTTTACCCTCTTTAAGATCTAAAGAATCTTCACGTCTATCCATATTAACACTTCTACGGTCTAGTGATTCTTCTCTTTGAGTAAGCTTATTTTCTAATTCTATAACAATGTTTTTACGTTCTTTAATATCAGCTTCAGCATTATTTCGTAATTCAGCAGCAATCTCTTTAGCTTGCTCAATTAACTCTTTTTTATATGCATCAGCAGATTTTCTTCCATCTTCAATTATACTTTTACTTGTAGATTCAGCATTTTTTAAAGATTTTTCACGTTGTACAACGCGAATGAAGTAACCTGTTATTATACCAATAACTAATGTCAAAATAGAGATTATGATTGTAATTAATTCCATAATTTCCTCCATTTGTAATCAATCCATATGACAAATCTATTTATTTCTTTGCGAAATATTTGTCAATTATAATTATACAAAATTTTATTAAAGTAGTCAATTTATTTTGATAATAAAATAATTATTTATTGTTTTAAATAATATTTCTCTATTAAATCGCCATTTTTATCGTAAATATATATAGGTATATTATTTTCAGATGCAATTTTTTTACCCATTTTCATACATTTGACTTTTGATTTAAAACATAAATAATCCCTTTGTAAAGCCGTTTCCATAATTAAAATCCACTCTTCTTTATTTTCATAATATACAATTGAATAAAATTCTTGTTTCAAACTAATCACCTTTTTTATTATTTACACAAAATAAAAAAATACTACAAAATGTAGTATTTTTAAATTATTATTTTTTATTCGTTAACAATTCACTAATAAGATTAGTAAATTCAACAGGATTTTCAATTTCTAATCCTTCAATCAAACAAGCTTGATTATATAATACTTTAGCATATTTTTGTCCAAGTTCTTTATCCTGCTCGAATACTTCTTCAATTGTAGTAAATAAAGAATGTTTTGGATTGATCTCAAGAATCTTAGTAGCAGTAGGAATATTCCCTCCCGGCATTTGTTTTAAAACTTTTTCCATTTCAAAACTTACACCTTCTCCACTTACTAAACAAACAGGAGAATCAGTTAATCTTTTTGATAATACAACATCTGAAACATTAGAAACTAAAGCTTCTTTAATTAAATTAATTGTATCTTGTTTTTCTTCTTTCAATGAATCGAATTCTTTTTTCTCTTCATCATTTAGCAAATCTAAATCACCTTGATTAATTGATTTAAATTTCTTACCTTCATACTCACTTAAGACATTCATTAAAAATTCATCAATATCATCTGTTAATACTAAAACATTATAGTTTTGTTTTTTGATTAAATCCATTTGTGGTAATCCAAGAATTGAAGTTTTAGATTTTCCAGAAGCATAGTATATAACTTCTTGATTCTCATCCATTTTTTCAACATATTCTTTTAACGTTGTATATTCATCATCATTTGTTGTTTTGAATAATAATAAATCTTTTAACGAATCTTTTCTTAAACCAAATTCTTCATATGTACCATATTTTAAATTAACACCAAAATTATCATAAAATTGTTCATATTTTTCTTTATCATTTTTTAACATTTTTGATAATTCAGATAGTATTTTCTTTTCAAGATTTGAAGATATTTTTTGTAATTGTCTATCATGTTGTAACATTTCTCTACTAATATTTAATGATAAATCACTAGAATCTACTAACCCTCTAACAAATCTTAAATAATCAGGAATTAACTCTTTACATTTATCAAGGATGAAAACTCCTTTTGTATATAACTGTAATCCTTTTTCATATTTATCACTATATAAATCTCTTGGTGGAGTTTGTGGAATAAAACATAATGCATTATATGTTAAATTACCTTCAACATTTACATGTATTGCAGTTACAGGATCTTTGTAGTCATTGTATTTATTTTTATAAAATTCATATAACTCTTCATCCGTAATATCTTTTTTAGCTTTTTTCCAAATAGGAATCATACTATTTAATACTTGATCCTCAATTGATGTTGTAGTTTCATCAGTAGCTTTACCTTCAGCATCATATACAACATCTTCTGTTACAACATTCATCATAATAGGATATCTAACATAATCAGAATATTTTTTCACTAAATCTTTTATTTTATATTGATCTAAATAATCTGTATATAAAACATCTTCTTCATCTTCTCTTAAATATAATACGATTGTTGTTCCAGTTTCAGTTAAAGTATTTTCTTCAATTGAATAACTATCGTCACCCTCTGAAATAAAAGTATAACCTTTTTCACTAAAAGCAGATTTAGTTCTAACTTCTACTTTACTAGCAACCATAAAAGCTGAATAAAAACCTACACCAAATTGTCCAATAATATCAATCTCATCAGACTTTTTCTTTTCTTCAGCAAGTTTTTCTAAAAATTCTTTTGATCCACTTTTTGCAATTGTACCAAGATTTGTAATAACTTCATCATAAGTCATACCAATACCAGTGTCACTTATTGTAATTGTTCTTGTATCTTCAGATAATTCTAATCTAATATTATTTTCAACTTGTGTAACTTTATCATCAGTTAATGACATAAAATGTCTTTTATCTATCGCATCACTTGCATTAGATATTAATTCTCTTAAGAATATCTCTTTATGTGTATAAATAGAATTTATCATTAAATCTAATAATCTTTTTGTCTCCGTTTGAAATTGTTTAACTTCCATAATTAAGTCCTCCTAAATTTATAAATCAATTATAAAACAAACATTTGGCACTGTCAACATATGACTGCTAATTTATTTTATTTTTCTTTTAACATTTTAAATTTTAAATCCCAAAGACTTTGAGATAAATCAACATAATACTTATTTGGATTTCTAAATCTTTTAGTCTCTTCCCATATTGTATTACAATCTAATTTACAATGTTCTCTAATACTATCTAAAGAAGGTATATCGTAAACTAATTCACCTTTTAAGAATATCGGCTTCAGCATTTCTTTAGTATAAAAATTTTGTATTTCTTTTGTCTTCCATGTTTGAACAGGATCAAATAATACAAGTTTATCATTATCAATAGTTTCATCATGTAAAGTAATCAAATCCGCTAATGCTTTATTCGATTCTTTATCATAAATTCTATATAATTTTTTAAATCCTGGATTAGTTATTTTTTCTTCATTTTCACTAATTTTAATTTTAGGTACTATTTTTCCATCTACTTCAATAGCACTAAGTTTATATACACATCCGAAAACAGGTTCTGATTTAGCAGTAATTAATCTTTCACCAACTCCAAATGCATCAATTGGAGCACCTTGTAATAATAAATCAGTAATGATGTATTCATCTAGTGAATTTGAAATAATAATTTTACAATCATTTAACCCTGCTGCATCTAACATTTTTCTTGATTCCGTTGTTAAATATGACATGTCCCCTGAATCAATTCTAATTCCACATTTTTTAATACCCATAGGCCATAAAACTTCTTTAACAACTTTAATAGCATTTGGAATCCCACTCTTAAGTACATTATAAGTATCTACTAAAAAATTTGCATTATTAGGATAGATTTCTGCATATTTTTTGAAAGCCTCATATTCAGTATCAAACATTTGAACCCATGAATGAGCCATTGTACCACTTGCATTAACACCATATAACAAATCAGTCATAGTATTTGAAGTAGAATTTACTCCAGCTATATAAGCAGCTTTCGCTCCATTTATAGCAGATGATTCCCCATGTGCTCTTCTTGCTCCAAACTCTAACACACTTTTACCTTTAGCAGCACTTACTATCCTATTAGTTTTTGTAGCAATTAAAGATTGATGATTTATTGTTAATAAAATATAAGTTTCAATTAATTGCGCTTCAATAGTTGTAGCTCTAATCGTCATAATAGGTATTCTTGGGAAAATAACACTTCCCTCTTCAATAGAATAAATATCACCACTAAACTTAAAATTAGCTAAATATTCTAAGAATTCTTTTTTAAAAATATTTTTATTTTCTAAAAATGAGATATCCTCTTTTGTAAATTTTAAGTTTTTTAAATAATCTATGATTGTTCCTAGTCCACAAAAAATTGCATATCCTCCATCATCCGGTACTTTTCTAAAAAATACATCGAAATAACAAATTTTATCTTTATATTCGGATTGGAAATAACCATTAGCCATTGTAAGTTCATAAAAATCCATCAACATCGTATAATTAATCATTGTTTCTCACCTCAATTAATAATCCTTTTAAAATATCAAAGCATTTATCGTTCATATCATTATCAAAACTTTTTGTTAAATTATAATCGACAGTAATCACAGCATTTGGTAGAGCACTTCTAGCCATAACAACATTTGATAATACACATATGTTAGAAACTAACCCACACACTTCAATTTCATCAAAATTTTGCTCTTTTAAATAATTCGCTAATTCTAACGATGGAAATGTATTTTTATAAAATATTTTATCAGTTGATAGAATTTCATTTTTTACATTACCATAAATTTCATGCCCAGTAGTGCCTTTAATGCAATGTTCTACTGGTAATTTATTTCCTTCATAACTATTTAAATAATCTTTATCATGTGTGTCTTGTGTAAAAATGACACTTTCGTTATTTCCCCTTGCATCTTTAATTCTATTAACAATTAATGAATCTAAACTTTTCGCAGATACAAAACCTAATGTACCATCTACAAAGTCATTTTGAAAATCAATTATAATTAAACATCTTTTCACTTTTACATTCCTACTTTCTTTATAAATATTATACCTACACATAAAATTTAAAGCAATGTTATTTTCGATAGATCTATGATATAATTCATTTAATATGAGGTGAAGAATATGAATAAATATCAATATTTTAGTATGCTATACGATGAATTAACTGAAGAAATGGATTATAATCCTTGGATTGAAATTGTTAAACAATACAAGGGTAATCTATTAGACATTGGTTGCGGAAGCGGCTCTCTGTTAATAACTCTTAAAAAACTAGGTTACAATTGTTCTGGATTAGACTTAAGTGATTCAATGTTGGAACTTGCGAAAAAGAAAATCACAATGAACCATCTATCAATACCTTTATTTCTTGATAATATGATAACATTTAAATTAGAAAATAAATTTGACATAATCACATGCTTTTTTGACACATTAAATCATCTAGATAATGAAGAAAATGTATCTAATACATTAACTAATATGGCAAATCATTTAAGTGATGACGGTGTGTTAATCGTTGATTTATTCACTAAGGATAAAATGAGAGATATTGATAATGAGGAATTTGTTTTTGATGAATTCACTTATTATGCTGAGTGGGCAATGAAAAGTACTGAAAATAACATCATACATGATTTAACTTTTAAAATAGGTGATGATCTAATAAAAGAGCAATATATTGAAACATATTTTGACATAAAAAAAATTCTTCCAACTAACTTATCAATAACAAAAGAGATTCCAATTGTTGTTGATGGAGTTACTGAAAGAATTGTTTATATTATTAAAAAATTATAAGACTTTAATCTGATACTTGTTCGGTTTATATATCGAAACAACATATTGTCCATTAACAGGTATTATAACTGAATATCTAGATAAAGTATCAATATCGAAAAATCCTTTATCTACAATATTTTTTACATTTTGTTTTCTATCTTTAATATCTAACTTTGGCCATATCGGTTCAGGTTTCAGTTTAAAATAACTTAAATAATCAATATATATATCAATAATAACATCGTTAAAATATTCCTTATTTTTTATGAACTCTATTAAATTAACAAATCTATCTTTTAACGGATTATTATTTTTATTTAGTAAGTATTCGCTAAATTCATAGAAGAATTCATAATAATCTTTCTCTTGTTTTAGTATCTTATGAATACTAGTTTTAAAATAACCCTTATTATAATATATTTCAAATACATCTTCTACTTGATGTATTTTTTTTATATCTTCCTCTGATAAAAAATCATTTTTTATAATAGTATATGGAGGGGCTTCATCAAATAAATATCCATATTTGCTTACTTCTGATTCAAGCTTTGTTCCATGTAATATTTTTAAAAATCCTAGTTGAAGTTCTAATGGGAATAAATCAACAACTTCATTAAAAGTATTTTTAAATGAATCATAATCTTCATATGGTAATCCAGCAATTAAATCCAGATGTAAATCAATAATATTCGCATTTTGAATAAGAATTATATTATTAAATAATTTTACATTATCTTGAATTCTATATACTGCTCTGTTAGCCTTGATATTAGTTGATTGAATCCCTATTTCAAATCTTATTAAACCTTTTGGACATCTATTGTTAATATATTCAATTATCTCAGGAGCTAATAAGTCACCTGTTATTTCAAATTGAAAAGAATTTCCTTCTTTATGATTATCAACAATAAAATCAATCAATTCAATAAAATTTTTCTTATTTGCATTAAATGTACGATCAAGAAATTTAAATACTTTTGTACCTCTATTTATTAGAATTAAAACTTGTTCTTTGATCACATCAATATCGAAAAAACGAACTTTATTATCTAAACTTGCCATACAATAACTACATTTATATGGACATCCCCTACTTGTCTCAATATATACTAATCTATTTTCAACATCATCGCATAAATCATACGCTAACTTAACTTTGCTTAAATCAACTAGCTTATTGAAAGTAAACTTATCTTCATAATATAAATTAGGTACTTCTTCTATTTCTAATTTATTATCTAAGTGTTTAAGAAGCAAATCAAACGCTTCTTCTCCTTCATCTTTAATTACAAAATCACAGTATTTATTTACGTAATCAAACGGATTATAACTTACTTCAGGTCCCCCTAAAAATATCTTTGTATTCTCATTAATGTTTTTTATTTTTTTACATACTTCTTTTATAAAAGTAATATTCCAAATATAACATGAGAAACCAACTATATCGTAGTTATTTTCAGTAATATAATTTACAACATTGTCTATTTCATCTTTAATAGTAAACTCAATAATATCTGTATTATAAGTTGTATTCTTTTTTAATAATCTAATTGCTAAATTTGTATGAATATATTTAGCGTTTATCGCAGTTAATAATACCTTCATTATTCTTCACCAACTTCTACTTTAGGTAGACTTAATTTGAAATGTTGTGAGATAACTCTTAATAAAGCTACAATAATTACACAACATAAACTACCTACAATTTCTAATTCTAAATGAATACACAATAAATATACTGCAATTCCTATCAAAGCAGCAACTGCATATACATGTTTTCTAAAAATATTTGGAATTCTATTTACTAGTAAATCTCTTATTACTCCACCACCTACACCAGTAATGAATGCACTAAACACAATTAACGGCAAATTATCAGTAACATTTATTGCTGCTTTTGCACCAATTACCACAAATACACCTAACCCAATACCGTCGATTATATTTAATATAAAATTAAAATATTTATTATCAAATAGATCAATTCTTTTACTGTAGTAAAATATTAAGAATACAATTTGAGATGTTAAAACACTAATCAGTAAATATATAGGCTGACTAAATAATACAATATTCTCCGAATTAATTACTATATCTCTAATTAATCCACCACCTAAAGAAGCTATAACACCTAATATAATTACTCCTAAAATATCCATTTTATTTTTTATTGCTAAAACAGAACCACCAATAGCAAAAGCTATAGTTCCAATAATTTCCAAAATATATAAAAACATTATCATAATTTATCACCAATATTATTATATAACAAATATCAAAAAAAGATATACTTTTATTAACAAACAAATTCCGAGTATTTATTGTGGAAAAAAGTTGCATTTAATAATGTTAAATTGTATAATAAAGACATTATTTTATATCATTTTGGAGGTAATATAAATGTCTGGAATCCAAAAATTTTTCTTAAGCATCTCTATTTTATTATGTTTAGCTTTTGTCACAGCATCAACTTTTTGTATTGTATGCTTTAATGAAGTTAGTACAATACTTTCATATCAAACTTTCAATGATAACGATGAATTCGTTTATTATGCAACAGTTGAAGGCGATTATTATATGGACTCATTCGTTGAAGCTAAAGGTGCATGGTGTAATGATGATTTAACAAACTTCTTAACACTTTCTACTTCAAAAAATATGTTTTCTATCTCTAAAATTAATGTAAATTCAGCAGAATTTGATTCTAACACTTTTACATTTGGAGAAAACAATGAGTTAATTGTTGCCTCTACTCAACATTCAAAAACAAATAATTCAATTATAATTAAAACTAATCCAAAAGGAAAATATTCATCAGTTTCTACAGTAAATCTTGAATCACTTAACACTACAAAAGAATTAAGTTTATTTGGAAAAAATGTTGCGATGGCTGCACCATACTTACCTGTTGATGGAATAAACGAAACAGGATTGTGCGCAACTTTAACATATACAAACAAAGTTCAAAATACAATTAAATATCACAATTCAAGTGATGTAGATATTACAGAGACAGTTTTATTGCGTTTAATTTTAGATAATGCTTCAACAATTGAAGAAGCTTATCAATTAATAAATAATTATGATTTATTTCTTTCAAGTGAATTCCATTTCAATATTTCTATAACAGATAAAAATGGAAATACCGCTAGAATTTATAGTTCAGAAGATATTTATATAACTGATTACTTATTAAAGACATCATTAGAATATATTAACACAAACACAAATTTAGATTCTACAACAGCAATTTCATCATTAAATTCATATACTTCTGATATTGAAACATTTAGTTCAAATTATAATGTTTTATACAATACAACCTCAAAATCTGCATCTTACTATTTATTTGGTAATACTACTGCTGATTTAGTTATCCAATTATAAAAAAACCAATTCATAATATAAATTATGAATTGGTTTTTTTATTCATTTACAATTTTATTGATTATTGTATTCGCATCGTTAATTGCATATGCAACACTAGATGGACCATTTACTACATCTCCACCGAAGAAAACTTTATCATTTATGTTTCTAGATATTAAATTATTCCATTGATCAAATTCTAATGACTCATCATTTAATATTTCAGAAGGCAGTTTTTGACCAATTGCTAAAATTGCATAATCAGCTTTTACATCTTCAAATACATTCGTCCCAACAGGTGCAGGTCTTTCTCCTTCTTTTTCAACAAGTTCCATGATTTCAACTGTTAATGATTCAACTTTATCCGTACCATTAAATTTATTAGGAGAAGCTAAGAATTTAAAAATTACATTATCTTCAACTGCACCATCAATTTCATGTTTAGAGGCTGTAGATTCAGCAATAGTTCTTCTATACACAATTGTAGTTTTGTTTGCATTTGATCTCATAGCACATCTTGCTGCATCCATTGCAACATTACCAGCACCAATTACTACTACATCTTTACCTGTTAAATCTATTCCTTTAGTATTGAATTCAGTTAAAAAATCTCTAGACATTACAATGTTTTGTAATTTAGTACCATCAATTCTTAATCCATTAGGATTATCACTTCCAACAGCAACATAAATATAATCATACTGATCGATTACATCGTTAATTTTGAAATCAACACCAAATGTTTTATTATATGTTACATTAGCATTTTCTTTTACAAAATTTATATATTCCCAAAATGATGATTTGTCATATCTAAAGTTTGGAATACCATAAATAGGTACACCACCTAATTCACTTTCTTTTTCAAATAAATCTACTGTCATACCATGTTTTAATGCTAAGAAAGAGAATGCTATACCTGATGGTCCACCACCAATAACTAATACTTTTTTATCAAGTTGCTTAAAAACTCTTTTTGATTTAGTATTTTCAACTATAAACCTTTCGATTGCACCTATTTTAACAGGTTCTTTTTTAATACCTAATATACAGCTTCCTTCACATTGTAAGTCATGTGGACATACAACACAACAAAAGCTTGAAAGCATATTTCTATTATCAATTATTTCTCTTGCTTTGTCTAAATCTGTTTTAGCTGTTTGAATAAAATCTCTAATATCTTGATTTAGAGGACATCCTTTTTGACATCTAGGAACTTTACATCCTAAACAAACATTCATTTCATTAATTATTTGATTCATTTATTTTCCTCCATTTAGTAAGAATAGATCACATAACGCAATCATACATGCGTTTTCTAAAACAACCATCGCTCTTTTAGCAATACACGGATCATGTCTACCAACTATATTTAATTCTTCAATTTTTTTAGTTTCAAAATTATATGTATTTTGACCCTTACTTATCGATGGGGTAGGTTTAACAAATACTCTGATTATAATATCATTTCCATTTGCTATACCACCATTTATACCACCATTGTTATTTGTTTTTGTTTTTCCAAACTCATTTATTATAACATCATTAAATTCACTTCCAAGCTTTTCAACACCACTAAAACCTACACCAAACTCAACACCTTTTACTCCACCAATACTAAATAAAATTTGTGATATAGCAGATTCAACAGAATAAAAAAATGGCTCACCTATAGCATTTTCAATATTAGAAATAGTAATCTCTACTATTGCACCTACAGAATCTTCATCTTTTTTTATGTTAGATATATATTCTTCAAAGTTCTCTTTATTTTTTTCTATACCAATTTGAACAATTTCACTTTTCACAGTAAAAGGAACCATTTTTTTAGCAATAACTCCAGCTGCTACAATACCAACTGTTAGTCTACCACTTGAGTGTCCTCCCCCTCTGTAATCATTATTTCCATATTTATTTTTAAAAGTTAAATCAGCATGAGATGGTCTAGGATGATTTACTAAATTTGAATAATCTTTACTATTAGTGTTTTCATTATTAAAGTTTATTAACATAGGAGCACCTGTTGTTTTACCATCGAATAGACCTGATAAGATATTAGGAGTATCAGTTTCTTTTCTTGAAGTAGTATTTAATTGACCGCCTTGACGACGTTTCAAATCATTATCAAAATCAGATATAGATAATGAAATCCCTGGCTTAACATTATCTATTAAAACACCAACTGCTTCTCCATGAGATTCCCCATAAATACTAACTTTAAATAATTTACCAAATGAATTCAATTAAATCACCTCTATTTCTTTTACTATTTTTTTACATAAATCTTCTTCTATAATTATACCAGTCCATATTTCAAATGATTTTATAGCTTGATAAACTAACATAACTAATCCATTGTAACTATTTTTATTATATGACATTAGCAAAGTATTATTAGGATTATATATTAAATCAATAATATAAGTTGCTTTGCTTGCAATATCAAGTGATATCATAGATTCATCAATATTAGGATACATACCAATTGGTGTTGTATTTATAATAGATTCATTAGTAATATTTTTTTCTAAATATTTATAATTTAAAGTGGAATTTCTACTTATTACATCGAACTCTATTTTTAAATTTGATAACACATACTGAACTGATTTACTACTTCCACCAGAACCTAGTATAAAACATTTTTGTAAATCTATATCAAAATGATTCAATAACATTTTAAACCCAAATGTATCTGTATTGTCAGCATAAATTTTACCATTTTTCAATAACAATGTATTACAAGCTCCTAATTTTTTTACACTATCAGATTTTTCATCTACATATTTTAAAATTTCTGTTTTAAATGGCACTGTAATATTAAATCCACTATATTCATTATCTCTTAATTTATTAACGTAAGATTCTAACTCACTCTCATTTAAACTAATTAAATCATATTTTGCATTTATATTAAACTCTTTATATAGTTTTTCATGAATGATTTTAGAATAACTATATTTAACATTACTTCCGATTAATCCATATTTATTCATAATTGTCTTCCTGATATTGCTTACTTGCTGTTAACATACCTTCAAAAAAAATTTGGTAATATTTTTCTAATTCTTTATTATTTAATAATTTAATATTTTTTTCTATAATTTCTAATTCTCTTTTTTGATCAAAGACATTCAAATTATTTTCTTTTTTATAAATTAAAACTTTTTTAACTGCATCCATTCTTTTTATAAATAATTCAATCATCTGTTGATCTATTTCATTTATAATTAATCTCGCTTCATTCAACATCAAAAACACCTCCTAATTTCTTAAAATCATCCCAAAAATTAGGATAAGATTTATCAACACATTGAGCACCTATTAATTTTATTTTTTTATTACAAATAGTAGATGCAATAGCAAGAGCCATGCAAACCCTATGATCGTTAAAACAATCTACTTCAACATCACCATCTAGATTATTAACTTTAGTAAAATTAATACCTTCTTCGCACTCAATTAAATTAGCACCAAGTTTATTTAAATTAGTTACCATCGAAGTAATTCTATCAGATTCTTTTATACGTAATCTTTTTGCATTAATAAATTGGGTGTTATGTAATAAAGCTAGTATACTAAGTATAGGTCCACAATCAGGGTTTTGAGATAAATCAACATCTTTATTATTCATAATACACTCTATATCATTAATTATTTTTTTATCAGGTTGTAGTGAATTATAATTTAAATTTTTAATCTCTATACGATTTCCAAGTTCATTAGCAACTAGAAAAAAAGATGCTTGGGAATAATCAGATTCCGCTATATAGTTTGTACTTATAAATTTTTGATTACCTTTAATAATAAACTCTTTGTAATTATTATTTATAACTTTTATATTAAACTTCATTAAAATATCGATTGTTAAATCAATATAACCTTTTGATTCTAAATCATTTTTTACTACTATTTTTGAATCACCATCTAACAATGGTAATGTATACATTAATCCTGTTATAAATTGACTACTTATTTTTCCATCTATTTCAAAAATACCACTCTTAATAACACCATTTATCTCTAATGAATCAGTAAATTCATATTTAATATTTTGTTCATCAAATATATCAAAATAAACGTCTAAAGGCCTATTAAACAATGATTTCGCACCAGTGAAATTTGTTTGATTTAATTGTGAATGAAATATAGGGATCATAAATCTTAACGTCGATCCACTTTCTATACAATCAATATTTTGATTTTTTAAAATTGAGTCACATCCATGAATAATTAACTTATCTTTTTCATTTAAAATGGTAGCACCTAATTTAGTACATGCACCAATTGTAGCTTCAACATCTTTTGAATACAATACATTCTCAATCACACTTTTTCCATTTGCTAAAGATGCAGCAATAATTGCACGATGCAAACATGACTTAGAAGCAATTACATTTATAGTACCATTTAACTTTTTAGGATGTATTGTTATATTCATATTTATGTATTCCTTTGTACTTTTTTGATTACAGGTATTCCAAGTTCTGTTAATAAAACAAAAGTGAAATTATTTTCTGTATTCTTTTTATCAGTCGATATTTGATTTATAAATAACTTATAGTCAAAATCATGATATTTAATATCAAGTTTGTTTAATAATTCAGTTAATTCACTTAAGCAAATTGGATTTGTGCACTCATTGTCTATTCCATATTTTAAAGCTAAAATCATTCCATCAATTACAGCAAGTCCATGTTTAAGTCCATATTCTAATTCTATTACGTGACCAAATGTGTGTCCAAAGTTAAGAAGCATTCGTTCATTTCTATCGTAAGGATCTAATTCAACATAATGTTTTTTTACTAATAAACATTTATAAATTATTTCTTTCACATCAAAATTATCCTTTAACAAAGACAAAATACCTTTATTTTTAATCATACCACATTTGATGACTTCACCTAGACCACTATTAAATTCATCTACATTTAAAGTATCTAAATACAAAGTATCAATTAATACTAATGATGGTTGAAAAAATGTACCTATTACATTTTTAACATTACTTAAGTTTAATCCTGTTTTTCCACCAATACTACTATCGACTTGTGAAAGTAATGTTGTTGGAATAGAAACATATTGAACTCCTCTTAAAATAGTTGATGCTGCAAATGCTGCAATATCTCCAACTACTCCACCACCAAATCCAATTATTAGTGAGTCTCTTGAAACATTATATGATGTTAGTAATGTAGTAATGTAAGTATATGTAGCAATACTCTTATTTTCTTCACCGGGTTTTATAGTAATAACTTTAACGTTATATTCTTTTAATTGATTAAGTAAATTATCGATATGTAACCCTTTAACATTAGTATCAGTAATTATAAATATATTTTTGTTTTCAAACACTTCGCTTATATATTTTTTAATGTCTAAGTTTCTATCAATATAAATATTATATTTACTTTGTAATTCCATTTCAACTTTATACATAATTACATCACCTTCTTGTTAAAGTGTGGTGCTAATACTTTAACATCTTCAATAATTTTATTAAAATCTTTTGGTTTGATAGATTGAGGTCCATCAGATAACGCATTTTCAGGATCATTGTGAACTTCTATCATAATACCATCTGCGCCAACTGCTAATGCTGCTTTTGTTAATTTCTCTATCATCCAGTATTTCCCAGCAGCGTGAGATGGATCTACAATAACTGGTAAACAAGAAATTTCTTTAACAGCTACTACCGCTGATAAGTCTAATGTATTTCTTGTGAAATTTTCAAAAGTTCTTATACCTCTTTCACAAAGAATAACTTGTTTATTACCGCCTGACATAATATATTCAGCTGAAGATAACCATTCATGAATGGTATTTGATAAACCTCTTTTTAACAAGATAGGTTTAGATACTTTACCAAGTTTTTTTAATAAATCAAAGTTTTGCATATTTCTCGCACCAACTTGAATTATATCAACATTTTGTTCAAAGTATTTTATATCATCTACAGAAGTAATTTCTGTAATAATCGGCTTATTTTGACATTCTTGTTTTAGTATTTCTAAACCGTCCATTTTTAACCCTTGGAATTCGAATGGAGAAGTTCTAGGTTTAAATGCACCACCTCTTAAGATATGCATATTATCTTTAATATCATCAACAATACTTTTTATTTGTTCATTTGATTCAACACTGCATGGTCCAGCAATAATTGTAAATGTATCACGATTTATTACTATATCCTTAACTTTTATACTAACTAATTCATTCAAAATAGAAGAATTTCTATATGGGAAATAGTCTCTAGTTACTTTCACAACATTATGGATATGAGGAAGTTCTACTTCTTGATTAATAAAAAGTAGTCCTTCTTCTTTAGTAGAAACATCATCTATTTCAAAATGCATCTCTTTTAATTGTTTTATAACTTCATTTTTCTCTTTTTTATTTATATTTTTCTTTAAGTGTATATACATAAAAACACCACCTTATATGCTATTAATATTATCATAAAACTACATATAAATCAATTTAAAGTATCTTCTATAACAATAAAAAAACATCACCTTTTCTAAAAAGGTGATGTTAATTTTTTAATTTCTTCTGTTACCTAAAATAAGTACAACAAATCTTAAAATTTGAATGTAAATAAATACTATTGTTACAATTAAACCTAGAGCAGCAATCCACTCATAAGATTCATCAAATCCTGCTTCAACATATTGTTGTGCCTCATTGAAGTTTAATACTAACATAAATGCACCATATCCAATAAATAATAACATTAATATAGCAGTAAAGGTAATATTAGTTGTGAACATATTCATAATGCTATTAAAACCAAATAAACTTAATACAAATGATAATAGCATAAACATAATAATTGCCATACCTGCAGAATACATAACTTTCATTAACGTTGGAGTAGCTGCAACAATTTTTGTTGAATATAATAAAACCATTGTTATGAAAACAGCAAGTGTCGCTAATACAGCGATTGGAACTGCTCCTTCAAATCCTTCGATTGAAGCAAAAAGACCAGAAATAGTTCCTAATAAAACACCTTCACAAGCTGCATATACAACCCCAGCGATTGGAGCTGCTTTTGGATTTGTTCTTCCCATTATTACAGCAATCATTCCGATAATACTTGAAGCGATTAACATCCAATAATCATATACACCAAGAACCATGAACGTTATTGCTACAATAAATGTTATAGCAAGAAGAATTCCAGTTTTCTTTGCTACACCACGCATTGTTGCTTGGTTTTCACCCGTAGACTCTTGAGATAAAGAACTAAAAACAGGATTACTAATTCTCATAATAAAATACCTTCTTTCATTAAGTATATTATAAACTTTTTTTCTTTTTATTCAATATATATTATTAATACAACATTATTTCACATACTTTAAAGCGCAAATAATCCGATTTCTTCTAAATCTTCTTCTTCTTTTAGATCACCAAACGAACCCATACCGTCCATCTGCATAAAGACATTTTTATTTATCTTAGTTCTATTTTGAACATCTTCTTTAGAAGTAAATTCTTTTTCTTTACGAGCTTCTATTATTCCTAAAGCAACTGATTCACCTAAACCATCCATAGATGAAAATGGCATTCTTAATCCTGTTTCTTCTATTGCGAAATCTGATGCTTGTGATAAATTAATATCCACTGGTAAGAACTTAAATCCGCGAACTACCATTTCTAATGCAACTTTAAGACAAGTACGTAAGTCTTTTTCTTTAACGTTACCTTCACCTTTTATAATTGAGTCAAGTTCTCTTATTTTATTTCTGATAGCTATTTCACCTTCAAGCATTACAACAGAATCAAATTGTGTTGCTCTTACACTGAAGAAAGCACTATAGAATAATATAGGTTTATGTACTTTAAACCATGCAATTCTAATTGCCATTAATACGTATGCAACAGCATGCGCTTTAGGGAACATATATGCAATTTTTTCACATGACCAAATATACCATTCAGGAATCTTTGTTTCTCTTAATACATCTGTAAATTCCTTCCATTTAGCTGGATCAGAATTTGTTGCAGCTCTTCCTTTTCTTACATACTCCATAATATCAAATGCAACTTTTGGTTCAACACCGTTAGTTATTAAATATTCCATGATATCATCACGACAACCAATTACTTCAGCAAATGGAATAGCACCATGAGGAGTTTTACCTAATACTAGATCTTGAGAATTTCCAGTCCATACATTTGTACCATGAGATAAACCAGATATTTTTACTAAATCAGCAAATGTTTTAGGTTTTGTATCTATTAACATTCTTCTAGTAAAGTCTGTACCAAATTCTGGTATTGCAAATGTTGCTACATCGCTGTCAATTTGTTCTGGTTTTAAACCAAGTACAGATGTACCACTAAACATTTTGTATACTTCTGGATCATCAACAGGTACTTCTTGTGGATTTTTAAACGGAAACTCATCAGGATGAGACCATACGTAATCAAATAAATATCTTATAGTAGTAGGATCGTCGTGCCCTAGTATATCTAGTTTTAATAAATTATCCTCAAAACTGTGATAATCAAAGTGTGTTGTTAGCCATACAGAATCAGTTTTATCTGCAGGATATTGAATTGGAGTTACATCATTTATTTCTTTATTACTTGGTACAACTACAATTCCACCTGGATGTTGTCCTGTTGAACGTTTTACACCTTCAATATATTGAGCCATTATTGGAATCTCTATGCTTCTTTTTTGAATTCCATTGTCTTCTAAATAACCTTTTACATATCCAATAGCTGTTTTAAATGCGACAGTAGAAATGGTACCAGCTCTAAACGCTTGTTTCTCTCCCATCAATTGCTTTACATAATCATGTGCAACAGGTTGATATTTACCAGAGAAATTTAAATCGATATCTGGAACCTTATCTCCTTTGAACCCTAAGAAAGTTTCAAAAGGAATATCTTGTCCATCTCTTACTAATTCTTTACCACAAACAGGACATACTCTTTTCGGTAAATCATATCCAGATTGAGCAGCATTTAAATCAGTTTGGAAATCTTTTTGTAAATCAGTAATTCCATATATTTCAATTTCATGAGGTTTAAGTTTAAATGAACTAAAATCACCATTCAAACACGTATAATGCGGAGCAAGTGGATTAACTTCTGTTATATCCATTAATGTTGCTACTAAACTCGATCCAACAGAACCCCTTGAACCTACTAGATATCCATCATCAAGTGATTTTTTAACTAATAAATAACTCATATAATAAACAGATGAGAATTTATTAGAAATGATACTATTTAATTCTTTATCAATTCTATCAGTAACTAATTGTGGTAACGGATTACCATATAAACTATATGCTTTTTCATATACTAATCTCTTTAAGTCATCTTCAATTGATGGTACTGAAAGAGAATCTTTAAATTCATCATCTACTGGTGAATATAATGTTTTAGTAAATGCAGTTATATCTTCAATTGAATCAGCAATTTTATTTGTATTTTTCACTACAAAATCATGAACTCTATTAACATCATTCAAGAATCCAAATTCAGCAATCATATTATCAGTAGTTCTAAAATGTAAATCAGGTCTAGATTTATAATTAGCTAATGAATGTCTTTGCCCATTTGGTTTTACAACTTTAGTAAAAATATCATAATATTGTGCTAAATCAGGAGTCAAATAATGGACATCACCTGTAGCAACAATAGGCTTTCCAAGAAAATCAGCAGCTTTAATAATCTTTTTAATAGTTTCTTGAATCGCTTTTCCTTTTAAATCTAATTTTTCTTCAAGATGCTTTAATGCACTTGGTGGTTGAATTTCAATATAATCATAGTATTTCATACATTCTAATAAATCAGAATAAGGTTTATTTAATGCTGTATCGAAAACTTCTCCAGTAAATCCAGCACTACCAACTAATATTCCTTCTCTATATTTCTCAAGTACAGATTTCAACAGTCTACCTTCTCTATGAAAATGTACAGTTAATAAGTCAGAAACAATTTTGAATAGATTCTTATACCCAACTTGATTTTTTACTAATAATGTAACAGATTTT
Source organism: bacterium (assembly GCA_044432865.1). Classification (GTDB taxonomy): domain Bacteria; phylum Bacillota_I; class Bacilli_A; order Acholeplasmatales; family Anaeroplasmataceae; genus JAWXUE01. Next base: position 77,887 of record JAWXUF010000001.1, read on the forward strand.
GTAAATACATATTTATAAGCATTTACAAAATCAATATGATTATTTATTTCATTATAATTTACTACCTTTAATTCTTGTAATTTTGTTAGCATTTGTAAGAAAATAAGAGCAGTTACTCTAGCATCATCATCAGCTCTATGATGAGACTCTTGTTTGATTTTAAAAAACTTAGATAAAGATTTAAGATTAAACATTTTCATTTCATTTGAATAGAAATTTCTAGCAAATTGCATTGTATCAATTACTGGCCAATTTGGATTTTGTAAATTTAATCTTTCTATGTTAGCATACATATGACCAATATCAAAACTTGCATTTTGAGCTACCATAATACTTCCTTCACAGAACTTCAAGAAGTCAGGCATAACTTGATCTATTGTTCTACTACCTTTTATCATTTCGTCAGTTATATTAGTTAAATTTTTTATAAACTCAGAAACTTCTCTTTTAGGATCAATAATCTCAGAGAATGTCTCATCAACGATTCCATTTTTAATTTTAACAGCACCAATTTCAATGATGTCATCGAAGTCTGTACTGAATCCAGTAGTCTCAATATCAAATACAACATACGTTGCATTCTTCAACTCAATATCATGATCAGTATAAGCAATTTTAAATTTAGACTCATCAATTAATCCCGTTTCTAAGCCATAAATAGGTTTTATCTTATGTTTTTTACAAGCCTTATTAATTTCAGGAATAGCATATACACCATCTCTATCAGTTATAGCTATTGCTTTGTGTCCCATACGTGCTGCCTCAGCAATATAATCACTTGCTGATGTGATTGCATCAAGTGTAGACATTTTTGTTAAACAGTGTAATTCAACACGTTTCTCAAGTGCTAAATCTTCTCTATATTTAACTTCCTTTTTACCTTCAATTCTAATTTCTTTTATATTTAGAACAACATCTCTTGTATAATTATCATAACCTGCTACTCCTACAATTTTGATTAAAGAATCACTTTTTATTTCTCTAATTGTATCAGCTATTGATTTAGTTTTAGATTTATTATCAGTAGTAGTTTGCTTTTCTTTATCTTCTTTAAAAAATAATTTTGCTATCAGTAATCCCGTGTCATCTTGAACAATCATTTCTAATAAATTATTATTATTTCTTAACTCTCTTATATCAATTTTAACAGGAGAACCTTGAACAACAAAATCTAAAGAACCTTCTGTATTTAAATAATTATCTATTTCTTCTTGAGTAGTTGGTACTGTTGAAATAGCTTGTGGGGCATTATCAATACTTTTCTTATAATTTTTTCTTTCTGTTTTTATAGTTTCAGGTGTAGAATTTTGAATCATTCTAGCTTTTTCCATTTCTTCAAGTTGCTTTACAATAGCATCTTGTCTAGTCTTCTCTTTTAATTCTGCAATATTAATTTGCTCATCTTGAGTAATTGAAATTGATACTTCAACACCAAAACGAAGCATTAATTTCTCTATATCGATTATAAAACTTTTATGATCTTTTAATATTTTTTGAGAAAAAACTGTAATTGTTTTTCCATTAATTTCAATTCTATTACTAGTGAAAGAAAGAAATTTCGAGTCAGTAATATTTGTTTTTATTAAATAATCATAGTAATTTTTAATATCATCTTCAGATGGTTCTAATTTATATTTAATATTAAACATAACTTCTATTCCATCAACTCTAAAATATTCTTGGATATTTTCAGCTAATTTTTTCAAATCGTTAACATTTAACACTTTCTCACAAGCTAAACAAAGGTCCCAATATTTTTTTGACTTATTTACTTTAATATTGATAAGAGAAAGCTGTTCAAAATTATATTGTTTTTTAAATATATTGAAATGTTCCATATTTATTCTTCCTTTCTTTTAAATACGATTGAGTTTAAAGCAAAAATTGCATAACCACTCATTACGAAAATACCAATAGTTTCTAATAAAGAAATACTATATAGTGATCCTAACAAAATAAATACTAAATAGATATATTGTGAATTTAAACATGTTTTATATCTATACGTAAATGGCATATGGTTATAGCTTTTTTTACTAAATATATACGAAAATATTGTCATCATTAGTGCACTAGTAAATATTAATATTGTTAAATCTAAAAAAGAGAAAACAATTAATCCTGTCTTAATAGTGCTACGATTAATATAATACATATCATTAAAAATTTTCACAAAATTGTTTGAATCAGTTAAATCTTTAGAACCTATTTTAGAAAAATCTAAATCAATTACACCTAACTCATCATATGATATAGAATATACTTCTACTGTTGAAAAAATAAATTTAATATCATATTGAGTAAATAACATTTTTGGTATATAAATTTCACTAAATTCAGTATTAGAATCACCAATTGATATATCAAAATAATATGCGTTATACTCATAGGTACTCTCATAAAATAATTCACCGTTAGAAATATATGCA
>JAWXUF010000002.1:0-75334 GCA_044432865.1 bacterium
CTTCCTCCTAACAAGCCTAATAAATAATAGAACATATTATTATTTTAACATAACGGAAGTTAGTATTGCACAACTATAATTAATTTTTAAAAAACGGAATTTAGTTTTTCATTCAAGGAAATTAATTAATTATAGTTTGTAGTTTGACTTTTATATAGTTTATGATATACTTTATATGTTGCATCGAATATATATTTGAATGTATAGGGATATGGTGTCAATGGTAACACACGGGTCTCCAACACCCTTGTTGTGGGTTCGAATCCTACTATCCCTGCCAACTAAACAATCAAACTTACTTCGGTAAGTTTTTTTTTATAAAGGAGAGTAATTATGGAAGATAACAAAAAAGAATTAAGTTACGACGTTGGACTAAAACCAAAAGAAGTTAACTTAAAAAAAAGCTATCGTTTTTATAATAGAACGTTTATTTTCTTATTTTTCTCAAATATCATCTTATTCTTCTCTGTATTCCTTTGGAGATTCGTTGGGATGTTAATGGGTATTAAAGTAAGAAATAAAAAATATTCAAGAAAAGTTAAAGGTGCAGTTGTTGTTGCTAATCATGTATTTCAAATTGATGCCTTTTTAAATGTAGTTCACTCTTATCCTAAAAAAACATATGTTACTTCTTTAAAAAGTAACTTAGGATTTCCTATTGTATCTAGATACATAAGATTGTGTGCAGCTGTACCAATCCCTGAAACTAGAGAATTATTAAGAAAATTTAATAAAGACTCTGTTGATATATTAAAAAAAGATAAAAGAATTTTATTTTATGCTGAAGCAAATTTAATTCCATTCTCTGATCATATTAGACCATTTCAAAAAGGTGGATTTAAATATGCTGTTCAAGCAGATAAACCTATCCTACCAATTGTTTATACTTATAGAAAACCTAAAGGTATTTTCAAATGGAAGAAAAATCCATTTATTACAATAAATTATTTACCACCAATTTATGCAAATAAAGAATTAGAATCTTATGAACAAGCAAATGAATTATTAGATAGAACACATAAAATAATGTCTGACTTCTTTAATGAACATTCAGAAATAAAAAAAACCGACTAAAATCGGTTTTTTATTTTTCTATAATGTTTATTTTATATTCAGTCGTTTTTAAATTTTTATCATATAAATAATTATATTGTTTTATTATAGACAAACTTCCTTCATTATCAATTATCTTATATAAAAATTGATTTATTTTATTTTCTATATATGCCGAAGAATCAAGATTACTAGATACTTTTACTTTTGTATATGAAATATTTATTACGAAAATATCAATACTACTTATTTCTACTTTATAATTTTTTAATAAAACTATTTCATTATTATGAGAAATTTCTTTCTCTCCATTAACTAGATATATAATACCTTCATATTCTGATGATAAATAAATGAATTCTAAATTACTATATCCATCTATTTTTAATTGGAAATCTGTTTCATTTAAACTATTATGTTCAATTTTAACAACAGGGACATTAACGTATCGATTTACATTTAAGAAGTTATTTGCAAAACTAAGGAAATGACATTTAGATACTCCATGTTCTTCATAATTAATTAAACTTGGACTATTCAAGAAATTATATAAATTACTTATATTACTCATTGACTTATATTTGTAAATTTCTGATAATTCATCATTAGTAATAAAAACATGGAAGTTATATGAGACTCTTGTACTAAATCTAAAGTAATCTAATAACACTTCTACATCGTTAAAATCATTGCTTAATATCATAGTTTTTAAATGAAGCATATTAATATTTACAGGATCACTATCAAACATAGAATCAAATAACTTTGATAATTCAGTTTCTTTAATTACATAGACTGTTGCTTCACTACTTGAATCTCCATCCTTGCTTATATCTTTGCTGGGAGGTGAATAAAAATATCCATAATATTCTCCATCTACGTAGTCTATTCCAATAGAAGAAATATAAACAGTATTTAATATCGAGAACTTATCACATCCAGTTAAAAATAATAAAAAAATTATTAATAGTTTTTTCATTCTTTAGACGTCCTATCTTTATTTTTCAATACATTTACTCTTTCTTTATTTTTGCTTGAAGTCCTTGAAAATATAAACAACTTTAAATCTTTTATATTTATTGGAATAAAAGGTGATGTAAAATGAATACCTAAAAATTTCATATTAGATAAATAAATTAATGATGTTATCAATGCAAGTGTCAATCCATATATCCCAAAGAAAAATGATGCAAATAAATTTATTAAACGCATTACAGTTATATTGCTTATAAATGCAATATTGTTCGTAACAACAAATGTCGATAAGAAAGATAATGCTACAACAGTCATTACTATAACACCAACGATACCAGAATCAATTGCATTTTGTCCTATAATTAATCCACCTATTAATACAATAGTCGAACTAATAGTTGCTTCGCTACTTCTAAAAGCTATTAGATAATAAAATTCAAATAAAAGTAGTATCATCAACACTTCAATTGATGGTGGAAAAATAGCCCCTTTTTGTGTTACTAACAAAGTTGATAAAACAGTTAGAGATAGTGTATCACTTTGAAATGTTATGAAACTTACTAGTAAACTTGGAAGTAATAACGAAGATAGTAATGCAAATAATATAAGTGTTCTTTGGAAAATTTTATAAGTATTACTTCCAACTTCATCTATTCTTAATTTTGTAATTAATCCAAATGTAGTAGGAAGAATTATTACCATTGGTATTCGATCAATAATAATTACAAATTGTCCTTCTAATAGATACTTACAAGCTAAATCAGGACTTCCAACATATTGATATTTCGCTCCACTAAAGGATTTTTCGTTCATTATATCTTCAACACTTAATAAACCATCAATCTTTATTTTACTAATTAATTGATTTAATTCTTTCTTAATTTCCTGATTATGAATATCATCTATAGATAAAACACCAAGCCATGTTTTACTTCTTTCCCCTATCATAAATTCATCTATTGTTATATTTCCACACTTCAATCTAGTCCTTATTAAAGCAATGTTATCTTTGAAATTTTCAGTGAATCCATCTCTTGAACCAAGGATGTTTTTAGGCTCTACAATTGAATCACTTGTACTTCTTCTTAATGCTTGTGATATATCAATTAATAAAAATATATTTCTATTATGATCATAATAAAGTAATAGACCAGAGAACAGTATTTGTAATAACAAATCCATTTTATTATCATCTTTAAATTCTATTTGTCTTGCTAATCCAGTTAAAACATCTTCTAAATTTTTATCTTTATTACTAATTAAATTAGGTAGTAATTGTCTATTAAAAATAGCAATACTACATAATTGCTCTTGGAATATAATTGTTGTGTTTAATTCATTATTATATGAGAAAAATACATCAGTATTACTATTAAGAAGAGTTTTAAATTCTTCAAATAAACTATACTGTGACTTCAATATTATCATTCCTATTCACAACAAAAAATAAATATATCGGTATTAGTAATACAATAGTAATGTTGAGTAAAATAGTTATTAAACTTTTACCTAAATCTAGTGTTAAAGATATCGATAGAAATAACAAACAAAGTAAAATGATATCAAATAATATACTTCTATTTATATTTAATATGTTCTTAACAAAGACGATACTTAGTGCTGATTTAAATATGCACACACAAGGAATTAAATAGATATAAATAAAACTTAAGTTACCTATATATGTTATTGTATCTTGAATATATAAAGAAAAAAATCCAAGAAATTCATTATTTTGTAAATAGTTAGTTCCACATAATACTAGTACATTCAATGTCTCAATAATACATATAGAAAATAATATTAACACTCCAAACATTACATCTCTTTTAGTTACTTCTACTCCATCATTAAAAAATATTAATGTAATACTATCTAAAAATAAATAAATACAACTAAGAGTACCTAAACTACTTATTGATGTTATTGGTAATAATAAAGAAAAATCTTTTATATTACTGTTTAAAAATAAAGGTATTATCATCATAAAAAACCCAACAAGAAACAAAATACATGATGTATTTATTATATTTTCAGGATTAAAATTAGAAACAATAATCGTTATTATTAATAAACTTATTATAAATACATATGGATTTACAGTTGGAAATAAAGCGATAGATAACGTCCTTGTCCCAATATATAATGTCATAAATAATATTATTGTTTTAGCTATTAACAAACACAACTTTAATAGTTTACACTTTTTAAGCAACTGAAAATATTTTATTTTACTTATTTTTTTAGGTAGTAATATGACTAGAATTAAGCTTATCGCTAAAACTACAATAAACATTACATATGACATTTGAGCATTTGTTCTAATACTTTCACTAAGAAAATAATAATTAAACATTAGATAATTTTGTAAAATAATGAATACTATAAATGCTATTTTACTGATATTTTTCTCTTTACACATATAATCACCAATTATATTATTAATTAAATTATTAAAAATATACAAAAAAATAGTATAGAATACTCTATACTATTTGCTTGCTATATATGATGTTAAGAGTATAGTTAGATTAGATAAATCTAAAGATACAACTCCACATATTTTTTTATCGTTGTGATCAACTAGTTCTAAATGAGAATCTTTCTTATTTAATACGAAATAATTAAATCCATTTTCATTATACAATATATAAAAAGAATGAAATTTATTATGTTCTGGAAGAATCACAGATATTAAATCACTGTCTAACATATTAATTTTACTGAAAGATACTCTAAACATGTGTAATTGAAACACAGGAAACATTTTGAAATTAGACGCAAAATGATTATACATATCAACCATGAATTGTTCTTTTTCTTTCTTTAATAATGCAATTGAATTTTTATAATCAGTCTTTAAAGACCAAGGAAGAAACGTTTCTAACAAATAATTATACATACTAATACCACTTTCTCATCATTCTCTTACAACTTCTTGTTTGAGCTATTCTATCTTCTTTAGATATCTCTAGTACATCATCGTTTAATAATTTAACCATTAATCTTAAGGAATATCTATTGCGGTGATGTTCGATACAAAAACTTAATTTTGCATACGCTTGTGCATATTTTTTTCTATTATAAAAGAATAATCCTGCTAGATAGAAAATAAACCCATAATCACATTTCACCCTACATGATTCAACATTCTCTGAAATTGAAAGTTTTAGTGTAAATTCTCTTTTTAATTCTTCACTAATCGAACAATGTTCAAGCGACCTACAAAGTTTTACCATTATATTTTTATCGTCAAAATCAACACATTGCAAATACGATCTAACTACATTTTCATGATCATCAATCATCTCATATATTTGTCCTAAAAATACATTTAAATTCTTTTTATTTTTTGCTATTTCATTTAACCACTCTAAATGATTTGTTATATCAACAAAGTTGTTAGCAAATGATAATTCACTTGCTGCTGTTTTATCATAATAATACTGAGCCTTAATACTACTTCCTACATCTTTATCTAAAGAATATATTTTATGTAGGAAAATATTAGCATTACTAAAACCCTTCATTTCAAGGACATGCATATATTTTTCTGACTCAATGTAATTCTTTCTTTCAAAACATAAAAATGCATAAAGTAACATTGCTACATTCGATCTTTGATTCATAGCTTTCATTAACCAATATGACGCAATTACATCATCTTTTTCATTTTCTCTACAAAGAAAATATCTAGCCATTTTTTCCTGAGCAACTACATATCCCAATGTTGCTGATTCCTCTAAATAAAAATAAGCCTCTGATAAATTTTCATCTAAGTAATCGCCATCTCTATATAACTCAAATAGTTTATATGATGCTTTAGCATTTTTCCTTAAGTAAGACTGACAAAAACATGCATATCCAAACTTTTTTTCATCTCTAGATCTACTACTGAAATTCTTAACCCCTAATTCATACAATTCTTCCGCTGTAATATTATCAAAATTTGGAATAATCATATTAACAATATCAATCTCCATAATACACACCCATTTCCCTTTTAATAATTATATCACACAATGAAATTAATTACACTTTGTCATATAAACTATTTTTACAATCCCCTGTTTTTAAATATTCTTCATAATTTTCGATTGAAAATTCAATCATATTTTTTAATGCCTCTTCAGTCGACGCCCCAACATGTGGAGTAACTAATAATTTCGGATATAAATCTACAATCCTTTGGTGAAAATCACTTAACTCTTCATGCTTCTTAAAAAAGAAATCATTTTCCCCCTCTAATACATCTAATGCTGCACCATATATTTTATTATTTTCTAATGCATCTAACAAATCATTCGTATTAATTAAATCCCCACGTGCTGTATTAACAACAATAACATTATTCTTCATCTTTTCAATTAACTCTTTATTAATAAAATGATGATTCTTTTCTTTGAAATATGGCATATGTATACTGATAATATCACTTTTTTCAACTAATTCATCTAAAGAAACATACTTCACATCTTTCTTTTGAGATCTATTATAAACAATAACATTTGCACCTAATCCTTCAAATAATTTAGCGGTTGTATATCCAATATGTCCACAACCTATTATCCCAACAGTACTTTTTCTTATTTCTCTTGAGAACATTTGATTATCTATTCTAAAATCTTTATTACTTGTTCTATTAACTGTATAAGCAGTATTCCTTAATAACATCATAGCTAATGTTACAGCAAGTTCTCCAATTGCATTTGGAGAATAAGAAGGTACATTGCATATCTTCATACCTAACTCTTTACAAGTCTTAACATCTAAATGATTATATCCAACTGATCTTCCAAGTATATATTTCATTCCTTGATTATTTAGTTTAATCATTGCTTCATGGTCAATAAAACAATTACCACGAACAATAATAGCTTCATATCCATCAGATAATTCAACAATATCATTAGTTTGAAATGTTGAATGTAAAATAAACTCTACTCCCTTTTCATTTCCTATTTCATTAAAATATGGAATTTCAAATTCTCTTACACCAAAGCATACAATTTTCTTCATATTATCACTCCTTACTATATTATATCACAAAAAAAAGATAACCTAAGTTATCTTTTTAATTAATATTATAAGATGTTATATCATTTGATACAACTAAGTATTTAAGTGTCATTCCATCAGCATATACAAAAGTCAGTCTATCATCCGTTTTATACTTAAATCTATATATACAATTATCGTATGTAAATACTGTAGTATCCCCAGATAAAACACTCTGAACACCATTAGTTAAATCAAGGTACGAGTTGTATTCATCAAGACTATTATTTAAATAATAGAACTCTAGACCATAGTTACTTGCATATACACCATTTGTATTATAAAGTTTAGATGTAATAACATCATTATTATTTACATATGAGATATAGTTTCCATTATCAAAATATGTTCTCTCGTTTACAATACCATTTTCAATTGTTGTAAATAAGTAAGAATCAGATAATTCAAACATACCAGCTGTATACTCAAGTTCGTTATATTCCTCTTCAGTATATAAAACATACTCATCAGGATTAGTTCCATTAGAAATAGTCATTTGAACACCATTTTTTGATAATGAGATAAACTTAGAATTTGAAGCAGTTACAGTATAATTATAACCATCAACATTAAACGTTCTACCAACACCTTGTAAAACAGAAATATTAGATAATACTTTTGATATATCATAATAGTCTAATGAAGATTCATAAGAGTACACTAATTCTTTTGATCCTAAAAGAGGATTTGTATTATCATTAATGTATGTACCAGTTTCATTTGTATATGTTGTTTTATTAAACTCTACATGTGAAACTGAATCGATTGTGTAATAAACATTTACATTTGCACTTGTTACAATGTAATTATTAGAAATTTTGAATAAAGATGAAGTTGATTGAGTAGTGTCTTCTGTTGTTGTATCGTCTTGAGTTGTAGTTTCTACTGTTTGATATGAACTACTAATTGCAGCTCCACCTACTACTCCAACACCAGCTAAAATTGTTAATGCACTAAATAAACTTTTCATCTTCTATCACCTCATATTTATTTTAACACAAATAACATTTTTTTACAAAAAAAATCATACATTTTCATTAAATAATATTATAAAAATAAATAATATGTAAATGGCTTAGTTACAACGTTTTTTATATTAGAAAGAAAATAACCTAAAAAAACATATTTTATTATTCTCTATGTTTGCTCTAAATATGCTTCATTTAGAATTTATTGCAATAAAAAAAGCAATGATTAACATCATTGCTTTAGTATTTTATTATTCATCTTTGTCTGTTTCAATAACTGGCATAACGAAGTTAAATGAAGGTCTAATTCCAATACCACTTGTTGTTACACTTGTAGTTGTTAATGCACCTGTTAAGTCAACAAAGTAAGCACTAGAACTTTCTATTGATGATGGAGTACGTAACCACCAGTTACCAATACCATCAACATTAGCTTCACAATTCATAGCTAAGGCATAATCAGTTACAACCGCTTGTCTATCAACACTTCCTGCTACATCATCAGAAAATTCAAAATCTGTATTAAGCATATCTTGATAACTTAATAAAGTTAATTTATCAGCAACATTATTAGATGTATATTTATTTTCTTCAATATTATCAGTTGTTTCTTTGCTATTATCAACAAGGTCAGTACGAATTTCTGTTAAGTGAGTTGAATTGAATGCTGAATTTAAGAAACTATCTCGTAAAACTTGTCTCACTGCACTCTCAGTATAATTATTAGCATAAATAGTCGTTCCATTTGTAGTATTCGATAAAGTTGTTGTATTGAACTGAGCATTATCTAAAATATATTCAGATATAACTTTAACTTCATCACCATTTTGAATTACACGCCATTTAATTGGTTCTACTTTGAAGTAATAAGATGTATTATTTGTTGCTTCTTCTCCATCACTCCAAGTTGGAGTTGAACTATAAAAATCTGTTGTTACTTTTGCATATTGATATCTTTTATATTCATAATAACCACTTGAGTTTGTCGTTGTTACAGCATCTAAAGCAGCAACAATTTTTTCATTAGTTTCTACAGTTTGTGGGAAATTACCATAATATAAATATGTATATGTTTCTCCAGAATGATCTTTGTCAGTAAACATGTACTCACGACCTTCTAAAACATTATCAAAACCAAGTACAGAACCAACTACAAAAAATGAAACTACACCTACTACTAATAATGATGCAAATGCACCAATACCAAAACTTAATAAACTTTTATTTTCGTTCATAATTTAATCTCCTTTAAACTAAAATTGTTAAATACAATTTTTTAGTATATTCATATATAGTATATATAATCTATCTTAAAAAATCAAGTATTTTAGAGATTATAAAAAGATTTTTTATGATGATATTCTATTTATTATCACTACTTCTATGAAATATTCACGAAAATTATAAAAAAACTTAATAACGCTTACATTTATTATTAAAAGTTTAGAACTTTGATGCAGTAAATCTTTTGAAAATGATACAATAAAAATATAACATTTTAGTGTATCAATAACTTTACACTACTTAATATCTCAGCAAACAAAATTAAAAGATAATAAAAAACACGTGTTAACTAGAATTAACTAGTCAGCACGTGATATGTTTTAAATGTCTTTGTTGTACCGATGTACTGACTGATTTAAGGAATTTTAAATTATATACCGGTTGATTTCAAACTATTTTAGTACCAATGTTGACATTAAATTTACATTTTATAATTTTACTATATTATGTTATATAGGATATTTCAAAATATGCTGACTTTGAATTAACTATTTTTATACATTTCGATACTTTTGTTGTCTCCTATAGAAATGATAAACTGAAAACTATTCTAATAAGCATTTAAAAATAATCCAACAGATTCTATAACATTTAAATGATTTATACACCTTTGTGTTCTAAATTTAATTTTTTATACATCTTTATTAAAAATACTGATATAGCACCTATCAGCCCAACAGTAACTACCCACAATGTAAAAATTTCAAACAAGTATTCCGATCCAAATGCTACTGCTAAAAATAGACAAAACGAAAATAAACCACCAAAAATTAAAGAAAAAATTAAATGCATAACAAAGAAGATTTTAAGAAATACCAAATAGTTTTGAATTTTTTTCTTATGTTTTATTTTTTGTCTATTTTCAAATCCATTTAATACTGACTCAAATCTAGTTAAAATTTCTTCTTCCTCTTTCTTAGTTCTTTCTTTTTCTTTATATTGCTCTTCTAATGACAATGTGTTAAACCAGTCATCATATCTACGTTGCATTTCCTGTTCTTCAATATATTTTTTTTCTTTTTCTAACTCATCTTTCATACGCAAATTTTCTGCAATTTGCCTATTAGCCTCCAGTTTATCTCTTTTTTCTTGTTTCTTTCGTTCAATATAATTTAGTTCCAATTCGATTGCTGCCCACATTTTATATTTTGAACATTTAAAACTATTTATAAGTGAACTTCCTGATTTGTTTGTCTTACCACAAAAACCATTCAGAGATTTAAATTGCACATTGCCACGGCTTCCAAAAATTCCTTTTTTAATTTCTCTATTACATGAACAATATTCACAAGTTCCACATCTTTTATCATTAAAATTTTGAAAATGCATTTAGATCATCTCCCTTTCTTTGTTATATTAAATACTTTATTCATATCATTTCTATTCTAGTAACTATCACATGAAACGTAAATCATTCAAAATTATACATTTGATAAACTCAGAACACATTTTGGTTTTATTTATAAATATTTGCGATTTGTGGTTTTTAATATAATCGTAAATCATTTTTTTAAAATAAAATTAATTTGCTTGATTGTAATAATACACAGTTCTTTCTATTTCATCATCGATAAATCTATAAGTTCCCCTGGATCTACAAACACTTCAAATATACATTTCTCCATTAATATAATTGCTAATTTATTCATTTTTTTGAGGTTAATATATTAAATTATAATCTATTAAATATCCGTATTAGAATATAAGTTTGTCATATAATTTCCTCTATTTAATTATATTTTTTGAATACAATAATGGGCTTGCTAAGCCTTTTTTTCTATAGACACCTGGTATTTTTTTCCCTACAAATAAGTCTCTCTTATCTTTAGAAACTTCACCTTTAAAGCATACTCGTTTCCATTCAGCTTCTTTTGTCCATTTCTCAACTTCATAAACTTCTTTGACAATACCATCTGTGACTGATAGTACATAGTTATATTTCTTTACACTATTAATACTAGCTTTCCAATATTTTCTAGTAGTTTCGTATCTATCACCATTATTCTCGCTTAACCAGTAACTATTGACTTTAATAATGATATACTTAAAATCGATTGAAGTATCATCATATTCTTTAATTGATTTATTTCTCTCTAATGTCAAAGCATTTATAGGACCGAAATCCGAATGATACCCTTTAACTTTATTCGTTAATTTGTCTAAAGAATATACATTTATTAAAGTTGATTCAACCACTTTTGCTTCATCTAATGATAATCCATACCTTTGTATGACATGAATAACTTCAAGCCCAGCAGATTTTATATTTCTAATATTAGCATATTTTAAATTTTCATCATCAAAATCTTCTTGTTGTTCTTCTTCATTTCGATAGTTATTTGACTCGAATCCATCTAACGCTTCATTTACATGTGCAAATACACGATTATTTTTACCTCTACCAACATAAAAAGTACTACCATCTCTTGGATCAATTAATCTATAAACATAATTTTCTATTTCTTTACATACTTCATTTGAAAACTTTCTAATTTCTTTCATCTTTCTACTCCCCTATATATACTTTATTTAATTTAATTACTACCTCTTTAATCTTATCTAATACTTCTGAAGGTGAAACAACATATAATTCATTACCAAACCTTACACACCAACTAATGAATGCTGGGGAGATTTGTACTTCTGTTTCAAAAGAATATAATTTATCATCTATTTTATTAAACTTAATATCTTCACCGAAATGATCTATTACTATATCAAACATATAATCATATAAATTAAATTTGCATAATACTCTTTTACCAAAATGCATTTCAAACATTTGATTATAGTTTTCATTTAATAACTTATCATTCTCAATGTAAGATTCTTCTAATACTTCTAAGTTAATCATTCTATCTAAACGATATAATGATAAGTTATCATACTTTTCATTACTTGTTATAACGTAATATTTATTATTTGATAAAATCATTGTTAGGGGATTTACTTTATAAGTGTATCCATTCTTTCTTAATTCTCTTTTAGAATCTTCATTATAATATGTATATTGAAATGATATCTTCTTTTTATTTGATATAGCTATACATATATCATGTAAGTAATAAAACCATTTAGATGAATTAGTTTTATTAAATCCAAATATAGCTTTATTATCTAATATATGTTTATTAAATGTATTACTAGTTAAACTACCTATCTTATTAATTAAATCATCAGTCATTCTTTTAGATATAAAGTTAGCTTGATTAATTGTATCAACAAGAAGTCTTGCTTCGGATAAATCTAAATAATTATCTATCATATAATAATTATTTCTTTGTGTTTTATTAACTACTATATCATAACCTACATCTATTAAAGTTTTAATATCTTCATATAATGTTTTTCTAACACAATTAATATTATCATCTTTAAGTTTATCTATAATTTGATTAGTAGTTAATGTATTTGATTCATCTGTAGCTTTAAGTATTTCATATACTTTTAATAATCTACCTTTTTTTACATTTTTATACAATATACATCACCACTTTAATTATATAGTTTATTTATATAATAAACAATAGATAAAATGAAAGTGTAACAATTAAGTTACACTTTATAGATTGATTTGTTTTATAAAAATTAAAAACACGTGTTAACTAGAATTAACTAGTCAGCACGTGATATATTTTAAATGTCTTTGTTGTACCGATGTGCTGACTAAAAATGGTAGTTTTGCACCGATGTGCTGACCGATTTAAGGGATTTTAAATCACGCACCGGTTGAATTTAAGAATTTTTTGATAGTTATTTAATTTTATTTTGTACACTTTTTCATCATGTTATTTGTTGATTTCAATGTATTTTTAATAGGTGCTAATTATCTATAAATAATAAAAGACTTCAAAATTAATTGAAGTCTTTACTTTTTCTAATAGCACTCTTGTTACTATCGAGGTATTACAACCTCCACAATTTATATTAAATTGTATGTCAACATGGTTAAATAGTATTCTATACACCCTACCGGGCCCAAGTACGTAATTACGTATCGAATCTAGTCGATGTATTAATTATATTCTATTTTATCAAAAAAATCAATCACTATTTAGCACATCGATACAGTAAACACTTACACCTGGTGCGAGATTTGTATTTGTACTATTCTCTTATATACAAATAAGAAATTTCATACTGCAGCAACAATATTAAACAACATCAAACAGCATCAAAAGATAATAAAAAACACGTGTTAACTAGAATTAACTAGTCAGCACGTGATATGTTTTAAATGGCGGAGTAGCAGGGATTTGAACCCTGGCACCGGTTGCCCGATCTACACCCTTAGCAGGGGCGCCTCTTCAGCCTCTTGAGTACTACTCCATTTGTGTTACTTGTATATAATACTATAATAACACATTAAAGTCAACAATTAAGACAGCATTAGGCTGTCTTAATTAATGATAATTGTAACTTTTGTTTTTGAATATCTACATCGATAACATATACTTTTATTAATTGTCCTACTGAACACATATCACTTGGATGTTTTAAGAACTTAGTAGACATTTTAGAAATATGTAATAACCCATCTTGTTTTAAACCACAGTCAACAAAACAACCAAAGTCAACAACATTTCTAACAGTACCTTCTAATTCCATACCAATTTTGATATCTTCGATTTTTAATACATCACTTCTTAATTTAGGAGTATCGTAATTTTCTCTTATATCTCTTAATGGATTAGATAATGATTCTAAAATATCATCTAATGTATATTTATCAATTGAATATTTTTCCATTAAAGCTGATTTATCAGCACCTTTAACTTTTTCAATTGTATCTTCAGTACCAAAACTTGTGATACGTAAAGCAGTAATAACTAATTCAGCTTTATCATAAGACTCTGGATGCACTGAAGTCATATCTAATGGATTTGTACCATCAATAATTCTTAAGAACCCAGCAGCTTGTTCATAAGCTTTACCACCTAATTTAGCAACTTTTAAAATTTCTTTTCTGTTTTTGAATGGACCATTAGTATCTCTATGTTTAACTATATTAGTTGCGATACCTTTATTAAGTCCAGAAACGTATGTTAATAAAGATTTAGAAGCTGTATTGATATTAACTCCTACTTTATTAACCGCGTCAGTTACAACGAAATCTAACGTATCATCTAATTTAGATTGAGTAACATCATGTTGATATTGTCCAACACCAATTGCTTTTGGTTCAATTTTAACTAATTCTGATAGAGGATCTAATAATCTTCTAGCAATAGATACAGCTGATCTTTCTTGTACTTCATAATCAGGGAATTCTTCTCTTGCAATTTCAGATGCTGAATATACTGAAGCACCTGCTTCACTTACGATTACATATGAAATATCATAATTATTTTCTTTAATGATATCTGCAATAAAAGATTCAGTCTCTCTAGATGCTGTACCATTACCAATACAAATGATTTCAATTTTATATTTAATAATTAATCCAATAATAGTAGATTTACTTCTTGCTAATTTATTAGCATCTACTGCACTACCTTTTGACATTTCATTAGGATAAATTACACCTTTATCTAATACTTGTCCTGTTTTTGAAATAACTGCTAATTTACATCCTGTACGGAATGCTGGGTCAACTCCAAGAATAACTTTACCTTTAATAGGAGATTGTAGTAATAAATTTTTAAGATTCATACCGAAAATACTAATTGCTTGATTTTCAGCAGTATCTTTTAATTCAGATCTAATCTCTCTTTCAATTGAAGGGAAAATTAATCTTTTATATGAATCAACAAGTGCGGCAATGATATCATTATGAAAAACACTATTTGGCTTAGTTACAACCTTTTTCTCTAAGTAAGAATGAGCTAATGCTTTATCATAATCAACACTTACAGATAAAATATCTAAGTTTTCACCTCTATTTAAAGCAAGTACTCTATGAGGTTTTAATTTAGAAATTGGTTCATCGTATTCATAATAATTTTTGAATGTTTCTTTTTCATCAATATTAGCTTCTAATGCTTTTTTCTTAACTTTAGAAGTAATAGAACCTTTGCTAAAAATTGTTTGTCTTAATGTTTTACGATATTCAGCATTATCACTTATCCATTCAGCAATAATGAAATTAGCATGTTTAATTGCATCTGCTGCTGTTTTTACTTTATCAGTTATATATTCGCTTGCGATAACTTCTCTATCACCAGATAAAGGGAATTCCATCATAATCTTAGCAAGAGGTTCTAAACCTAATGCAATAGCTTCTGTAGCTTTTGTTTTTTTCTTTTCTTTGAAAGGTCTATAAATATCTTCCAAATCAATTAGTTTTGTACAAGCGTTAATACTTGTTACTAAATCATCAGTTAACATACCTTTTTCATCAATTAATCTAATAATATCTTGTTTTCTTTTTTCAAGATTTTTTTGATATTCATATGTATCACTAATTACTTTTATTTGTTCTTCATCTAATGCACCTGTTACTTCTTTTCTATAACGCGCAATGAAAGGTACTGTAGAACCTTCTGCTAATAAATCTAGTACAGATGTAACTTGATTAAGTTTAATACCTAAATCAGATGCTATTTTTTTTAATCCTTCTTCACTTAATAAATATTTATTTTCCACTTTATATTCTCCTTTATTAAAAAAATGCAGTTCCCTGCATTTTATTTTTTACTTATATTTATCTACTTCAGTAGTTAATTTTGCATTTATTTCTGTTAAATAAGATGTACTAATTGCTTTTTTAGAAACTGATAATCCACTACTACTATTTGTAATTGTTAAAACATATGCTGATTCAGAAGAATAACCGAATTTAGAATCATCAAGTAAACCCTCATTTGCACTATCATATAGGTCAAGAGCATAGAATGAAGTTCTCTTTTGTTGTTCGATTGATTGATTAGAATAGTATTCATTTAATTTTAAATCAAGTGTTATTGCACTTCTAACTTTTGAATTTTGGTTATCATTAATACTATAACCACTATACTCTTCTTCTTCATGTAACGAATGGAATACAAAAACATAAATAGTTCTTTCATATTTTTCTCTAACAGAAGAATCTGAATCTAATTCAACTAATGTTGTATAATCCATATCTCTTGAATTTGAATATAATCTTGTTACCATATTGTCTGAAATATATATTACTAAAAAGGCAATTAAACAACCAATTGCTAATACCCCAGCAATACTTCCTAAGATAATATTAAGTTTTCCATTTGAACCATCATTTTCTTTTTTTACTTTTTTTACTACTCTTGCCATTTGAATCATCTCCTTGTCGCTGTCTATTATTTATTATATCTTTTTTTCTTGTTTTTTTCAAGAATAAAATGGAGTGTAAAGTGAAACATAAATAAAAAAACTTTTAAAAGTTTTATCTTTTAAAAGTTAATTTTATTAAAATGAATCAGCAATTGATACTAACATTTCAATATCTAATGTATTTGAAAATATTGTTACTTGAACATCACCTTGATAGAAAGTAATACTATTATTTTTATAAGCAGCAATACCACTTGAAAGTAATACAAAATCATCATAAGTAACTGAAGGACTAAGCACAGCATCTTCTTCTACTTTCTGACATGTAATAGTGTAATTATAATCTCCTGAATAATTATACATTACATAATCATCAGTTGATGAAGTAGAAACATCAGTATTGTCTGGTGTGTACGTAGGCACTACATCTTCAATTACTGTATTAAATACACCTTCACCCATCTCTAATCGTAATGATGTAGTCACAGCATTAGTATCAAAGTCAGATGTCTTAAGGGAATAATTATCTACAAAGTCATTGTAAGTTGCTTTGATTTGAGTTTCTTGTGCTTCATTTAATACAACACAATATAAAGGTTTGTAATCATTTGTTAAAGTTACTTTTTGTGTTTTTAATGCTGCATTTGTTTTGCTATTAAACGCTGATGTAACAACAAAATTTGTGTCATCATGAATTACAGATGCTGTTTCATCATTTGTTATGTCTTTAACAAGAGATTGATACAAGTAAGCATGAGAACTGTTTAATGGCCAATCACTTGAAAATTTAAATTGTTTATTAAGCAATGGAGTTAATACAGTTACTCCATCATCATTTTTTACTATCGCTTGTGTATTATTTGTTTGAAGATCTTTCATAATAACTTTATAATAATCTTCCGCTAAATAATAAACTTCAACTTCAAAGTTTATTACATCTTCTTGCTTTATTATCTCCAATGTAACATTAGAATAATAACTACTTAAATTTGTATTATATTCTACTAATCCTTCGATAAATGCCTCTTGAGTAACTACTTTACTACAACCACTTATTGTTAATACACCAATTAAACTTGCTACAGCTAATATTTTTTTCACATTTATTCACCCCGTCGTTTTCTTTTAATACTATGTTAATTAATATTAAAATATGTATGTTATTTTAATTTTTGTTAAAAATAAATTGAAGGAGGTTTTATTCATGATTTTCCAAAAGATAATTTTAGTATTCACTATTATCGGAGGTATTAACTGGGGTTTAATTGGTTTCTTTGATTTTAATCTTGTAGAATTTATTACAGCAAACAACTCTATGATCTCAAATGTTATATATTGTATTGTAGGTATATGTGCTATTATAAATATATGTATATTATTCTCTAGAAATAGAGATATGTAAAATAAAAAAGAATGGTTTGATAATTCAAACCATTCTTTTTATTATGTTCTTGATTGTTCTTTTTTATAAGCTTTATATTTATTATCAATGATTGAAACCGTAGGTTCAGCCCATTCATATTGTTGCATATAATAACCATTATAATCATCTAAATAAGAGTTATCTCCTAATAATACATGGTAATAATCACAACTTACTTTTTTAGTATCAATTCTCTTTGAATTTCTATTATCAATAAATATTGCTTCTAGATTATATTTTTCTAGTACTAATTTTAATTGTTTTACTGTTCTTCTC
The DNA here is from genome assembly GCA_044432865.1 of bacterium. Taxonomy (GTDB): domain Bacteria; phylum Bacillota_I; class Bacilli_A; order Acholeplasmatales; family Anaeroplasmataceae; genus JAWXUE01. The sequence goes on from JAWXUF010000002.1 coordinate 18,271, forward strand.
ACGTAAGATGAAGTAGTTTCAGTATATTCTTTATCTTCCCATAAGTAAGATAAAATCATTTCTGATGTTAAAGTACCACCACGTTTATCAATTAATAAAGCAAATAATTCTTTTACTTTAGCATTTGTAAAACTAATAGCTTCCCCTTTATAAAATACATCAAAATTCCCAAATGTTCTAATGAATACTTCAGATTGAACTGATGGCTCATGGATTTTAAGTCTTGCTACTTTTTGAATCATAGCAACAAGTTCTTCTTGTTGGAAAGGTTTTAAAATATATCCAATTGCTCCAATTTGATAACTTTCTAACGCATGATTATCAAATCCAGTTAAAAATACAATATCAACACTAGGTGCATGTTCTTTAATTTTTCTTGCTAATTCTAGGCCAGTCATTGTAGGCATTTCGATATCTAAAAATACTAAATCAATTTTATTAGTCATAATATATAATAATGCGTCTACTGGATTAGAGAAAAACTTAGCACTTTTTACCTCTTTTACCTCTTTAAGATAATATTTAATATTATCTAATGAATTTACTTCATCATCTACACAAACTATATTCATTACCTCACACCCTCTCTTGGAATTCTAACTCTTACTACAGTACCTTTGCCAACTACACTAGCAAACTCAATATCTGCACCAATTAACATTTTTAATCTTCTACTTATATTACTTAAACCAGTACCTTTAATATTTACTTTCGTATCAAACCCTGGTCCATTATCACTTACTTCTATTATAATATGTTTTGCTGTAATAAAAGATTTTATTATTACAAATCCTATACCCTCTGAATTTTTAGAAACACCATGTTTTACAGCATTTTCTACAATCGGTTGAATACATAATGGTGGAACTTGAAAATTAATATATTTTAATTCATATACTATTTCCATCTTTGGAAATCTTATTGTTTCTAGATACACATAATTTCTAATATGCTCCATCTCAGAAGCAAAATCTACTAACTCTGATGATTCAATACACTTCATATTTTGTCTTAGATATCTTGAAAATCTAATAACAGCCATGTCAGCTTGTTGGGGATTTACTTTACATAAAAGACTAATAGAATTTAATGCATTATATAAGAAATGTGGTTTAATTTGACTTAAAAGTATCGAAGATGATAATCTAGCATTCTCTTCAGATAAATAAGTACGATAATCTTCTTTTTTAATGTATTCTTTAACTACTCTACTAATAGAATATATATACACTACTAATAAACAAATTGATATATACATACCACTAGGACCTGTTATACCCATAACAACAAGGCTAAGTACTTCGAATATAAAACCAACACAACATATAAATAATGAATTTATAAATATAGAAGCAAATTTATTCTTTGTATCTTTTGTAGCTCTTCTCGTTAATATCATTATACCAATAAAATATAAAATTGTTAATAGAATTATTACAAAATTCATAATTAAAATCACTTCTACTCCAATTTCACCTAAAATATACGTTATAACTCCTAATAATGTAAATAATATAGTTGTTACAATTGCTAAAATTTTACTGAATTTTGATTTATCGAATGTTAAAGATGTTAATGCAGCACTAATTGGGAATAAGAAGACACAATAATTTCTAAAATATGACAATACGTCATTATTAAATAAGTAAAGAATGAAATCAACTTGTACTAAACACCATAAACTTACTGATAAGAAAAATATAGAAAACCCAACAACTAACCAACTTCTTTGTTTTAAAACAAATCCATAAGCTGTTAATAGAACAATTACAATAGCAACGAATACCATCATTAAATTCACTACAAGTAGCAATATATCTTTAACAAGAAAATGATTTAATATTGCCGCTTCCTCACCAATGAAAACTTGAGTTACTTGTGTTAATAAACCTGCAGTACTATCAAATGTAATTACTACTTCAATATTTTCCCCTGTTATTTCAACACAATATATACTGTTTACAGAATGATCACTATCAAAACTTTCAACTAGTACATCATCAAAATAAACTTTAACTCCATTTGCATTTGTGAAAAAATACATTTTTTCATTTTCATCAGCAAAGTCAACAACAAATGTAATTTCACTTCTTGATGATGATTTAGCAACATTATAAACTGTTGCTTCAGTTGTTAAATAAAGATTTGTAAAAGTCATTATACATATAAAAAGAACTATAAATACTGCGCTAAAAATTTTTATTAATATATTCTTTAACATTTAACTTTTCACCCTTTACTATTTCGCTTATTACTATTGTTTATTTTATTACAAAATGCCTTAAAAAGCAAGAAAATTGTCATAAAAACAAAGTTATTTTGTTTTCATGACAATTGCTACTGAATAATTTTTTTCATGTGAAATAGATATTTCTAAATTTGTTTTAATTTCATTCTTCATAATGATATATGGAGAACCATTTTCATGATTCAATATACTTATATCATTGTAATTAAAATCTAGTTTTCCTTCTTTGAATACCTTGAATATTGCCTCTTTTGCTGCAAATCTCGAAGCCAAATATTGTATTTTTCTATCTTCACTGTTAAAACTATTAAATTTTTCTTGTTCTTTATCAGATAAAATTCTTTTTATAAATTGTTCATCTTTATTAGTCATACGACTATTTTCAACAATATCTATTCCAATCATTTTTCTCTACCTTTTTGATGTTCTAATGCTATTTCTTTAATTTTAGAAAATCTATGAGATAATCCTGGTTTCGAAATAACTATTTCATATTTATCCTTGATTATTTCAACTAATTCTATTAAAGTTGCATCTTCATTTTCTTTTCGTACCTTCATTACTAATAGTAATTTAGGATCTAACTTTTCTAATGGATAATTAAATTCTAGATATTCAATATATTTTAATTGTTCTAATCCGGCTTTAATTGCTTTTTGTTCATTAGCAACATCACAGTTTATCCTTCTATTTATACTATTTGTAAAATTTCTATTAATTATTATTTCATCATAATCAAACGCTGACTTACTAGCATCCATTATTCTAATTAAATCTACTATTTTTTCAGACTCTTTTATATATACTATCAATCTTTCACGTCTTTTTGCTATTTTGCAATTTAAATCATAGTCATTTATCATCTTTTGAAGATAAATAGCTGATGCCATATTTGCACATAGAAATTCAAGGTGGTATGACGAAGTATGGGGGTCATTAACTGACCCCCTAACAACAAAATTACCTGCTATACAATGACCTAGTAATTTTTTATCATTGTTTATAATATCTTTATAATTAGAATGAATATTAGTTAAGTCGTAATGATTTGAAATTATATAATTATTATCTTTAACTATATAATGTAGATTAGTTGAAATATTTGAACTTTCATTTTCAATAGTATATTCAACATCACCAAATATTTTTTTTAGTACAAATACAAAGTATTCACCAACTTCATTTATTGATGTTGAAAATCTAATTAATCCATCTTCAAATTTAGTAGTCAATAACATACCAAAAAGAAATGCTTCGCATTCCTTCTTGTTTTTTTTATTATTGATTATTTCTGTTTTTACACTTAACGCAAAACTCATGATTATACTAAATAAGTTGCATCAGCAAAACTGTTTAATACTTCATCAGCTACAACACCAGTTGTATCACTATTAGCAAATTTACAGTATGCAGTTTTATATCCATTTCTTGTAGAGAAATTTAAAATTTTTCTATCACTTGAGAACACCATAACACTGAATGGATTATATTGTCTTCCTAATTTACCAATATCATTTGAATTAATAAAACGACTTACGTATTTATTTAATCCGAAATGGTGGATTTTAATAGCAATTAAATCTGCTGGTAATTTAGAAATAATAATGATTTCATTATTTTCTTTAGCAATTTGTTGGAATGTATATTCAACACCTCTATACATTTCAGTTAATAACTCATGATTTTCTTTTGTAAATTGTACATATCTTTTTAATCTTTCACCATCTAAAGCGATTTGTGGATCATCATATACAGATAAACCATGTGCTTTACTTAAAGTTTCACCATAAGCAGCATTTACTAATTTATCAGCTTTGATAATTGTTTGATCTAAATCGAATACATAACATTGTAATGATCTTTCTCTAATTTCGTTGCAAGCATGGAAATAAGATTGTTGATCAGATTTAAGATGTTTTACAACTAAGTAAACAACACCAGTAATAGCAATTACAATTGGTACTAATAAGTTAAGATTAAATCCTAAACCAAATGCATAAGCTTCTGGATTTCTGAATAATTCAACTAAAACTAAGTTACCAATACCGTACCATACTAAATAAACACCAAAGAATGCGCCAACTTGTAATCTAGTTTTCATTCTTCTTAACATTAAAATAATAATTAATCCTAATCCTAACCAACATGCTTCATATAAGAAGAATGCATGGAAAGTAGCTCCATCAACAGTTAATTTGTTGATAATGAACTGTGGTAAGAAACTCATTGTACTTGGATCAACAGCAACACCAAATAACTGTCCGTTAAAGAAGTTACCGATTAATGCTGAAATTTGAATAATAATCATTGCTGGAGCAATAATATCTAACATTTTGAATGCATTGATTTTATGTTTGTTTGCAAATAACGCAATTAATAATGCAGCTACAGCTAAACCAGCAAAAATATTTAATCCACCATCTTGAATATCTAAAGCTGCAGTAAATTTATCTACAAACCCTAAAAATTCTCCAGTTACTAAATTCCAATTAAAGATTAAGTAGATAATTCTTGCAGCAACTACTGTTACAGGAATTAATACTAATAATCCATTTTTAATGTGTGCTTTAGCCACACCTAATCTTTTCGCTTCTCTTAATGCAACAATTACCGCTAAAACTACACCGATAATTAAACACACTGAGTACATCATTAATAAGTTGATAGGTTCTTCAGTTGCAATTGTAAAAAATTCCTTAAAATTATCTCCAAAAAACCATGAACCAAGAATTATATTTAATAAATTCATTTTACTTTCCTCCTCTTGCTAAAGAATTAATCTTATTGATAAATTCATCAGCTCCATTATATCCCATATATTTTAGTTTTTCGTTTGCTGCAGCTGATTCAACTAACAACGCAACGTTTCTACCAGGAAGTACAGGAATTACTACCTTTGTTACTTCTGTATTGAAAAATTTAGATTTTAAAGTATCGATACCTAATCTATCATACACTTTATTTCCATCCCATTTTTCAAGTTCAACTACTAATCTTATTCTTTTTTTATCACGGAATGATTGCGCACCAAACATTTGGATATAGTTCACTATACCAATTCCGCGTATTTCCATAAATCCTTGTTGGACTTTAGGAGATGAACCGATTAATACTCCAACTTCTTTTTCAAACATTTCAATTCTATCATCTGCTACAAGCTGATGACCACGTTTGATAAGTTCTAAAGCTGTTTCACTTTTACCAATTCCACTCTTACCAATAATTAGAGTACCCATTCCATTAATGTCTACTAATACACCATGAACACTTTTCTTTATAGTTAATATTTCTTGTAAATAACTATAAACTTTTGAACTTAATGCTGTAGTAGTTAATTCGCTTCTAAATACAGGTATATTGTATTTATCACCTAATTCGATAACAAAATTTGGCACATCAACATTTCTAGAAAATAAAAATGCTGGTGGATTTTTTTTAAATAACATCTCAAAACGCTCTAGAGCAGTTTTTTTATCAAGTGTATTTAAAAAACTACATTCTTTTGAACCAAGTAATATTAATTTTGTTTGTTCAAAGAAATCCCAAAATCCTGCTAACTCCATTCCTGGACGGTTAATCATATCATCTTCGATGCAATTAGTTAACCCTTTTTCTCCGGCAACAATGGAAAATCCCATTGCATCTTTAACTTCTTTTAATGTTAGTCCCATATATGCTCCTTTTGCTTTAATAGCTTCATGATAAATATAGAGTAATAGTAAAAACCGGATGACGAAGTTAATAACTTCTCTTTCATATTTTAACATTTTATTTGATTAATGTTAAGTGTATAAACCATTTTTTTACATAAAAGTTAATTTTAAGTCTAAAATACACTTTTTTTGCACTTTATTTCAACGCAGTTTTTTCTCTATTTAATGTTTATTCGATTTTTCCATCTGTTTCTTGATTTTCATCTTCTTGTTCTGTTGTTTCTGTATCATCTTCAGTTTTTCTCATATTTTTTAGGTATACTGAGTTGTCAGTTTCTTCATCTAATTCCAAAAATTTTCTAATTTTCATACGAATCATTTGTGTAAAAGGAACACTTTCTTTTGTTTCTTCAGTTTTAGTTACTACTGTACCATCTTCAGTGACAACAGTATTTTCTTCAATTTGTCCAACATATGTTTTTTGAGGGAAACAAATATGTTTTACAATTAAATAAATAATACCACCAATAGCAAACAATGCAGGTATTAATATATTAACTCTAATATCCCCCCACATTAACGCATCAGTTCTAAAAGGTTCGATTAATGTAGCTCTACCAATTCCATACCATATTAAATAAAAACCAATAAAATCTCCAATTTGAATTTGTTTGAATTTTCTTCTAGCAACCATTATGATTGCAACACCAACTAAATTCCATAACGATTCATATAAAAACGTAGGATGATAGTATTGTCCACCTATTTGCATTTTATCCATTATAAAATCCGGTAATATTTTATACATAAAATCAACATTTTTAATTACTCCACCGTGTGCTTCTTGATTGAAGAAATTACCCCATCTACCACACGCCTGAGCAATTAACATACCTGGAGCTAATAAATCCATTACATTTAAAATATTAATTTTTTTGAGTTTACACCAAACTATTACAAATATTACAGCAGCAATAATACCACCTGTTATAGCTAGTCCACCTTCTGTTATAGCAAACGCATTTCCTAATGTACCAAATATATCACCTTTAACATAATATTTATCCCATTCAAATATTACATAATATAATCTAGCACCAACTATACCAATAGGTAATCCAAATAAAATACCGTCAAGTATTTTATTTGTATCTAATGCTAATTTTCTTGCTTCTTTAATCGAAACATATCCAGCAATCAAAGCACCCATTAAAATACAAAAAGCATACATTGTAATAGTAACAGACCCAATTCTTAAAAATTCATCAAATGATCCAAAAAACTCCATGTTTTCAACTCCTTAATTTTCTAAGTGTTTTTTCAAGTACATACCTGTATGTGATTTAGCACATTTAGTAAGTCCTTTTACATCACCTTTATATAAAACAGTTCCACCATTTTTTCCACCTTCAGGACCTATATCAATAATATGGTCTGCAAGTTTAATTACATCTAGGTTATGCTCAATGATAATTACTGTAGCTTTACTATCAGCTAATTTATTTATCATTAACATCAATCTTTTAATATCATCAATATGTAAACCAGTAGTAGGTTCATCTAAAATATAAACTGTCTTCTCATTTACTTTTGAATTTAATTCAGTAGCAAGTTTAATTCTTTGAGCTTCTCCACCTGATAATGTTGTTGATGATTGACCTAACTTAATATATCCTAACCCAATTTCAAATAATGTTTGTAATTTATTTTTTATTTTAGGGATATTTTCAAAAAATTCTAATCCGTCTTCAACAGTCATTTCTAATACATCTGAAATAGTTTTATCTTTATACATAACTTTTAATGTTTCACTGTTATATCTCTTACCTTTACACACTTCACATGCAACATAAACATCAGGTAAGAAATTCATAGAAATTCTTTTTACACCATCTCCACTACAAGCTTCACATCTACCACCACGTACATTAAAACTAAATCTACCTTTTTCGTATCCTCTAACTTTACTTTCATTTGTTTTAGCAAATAAATCTCTTATGTCATCAAATACACCAGTATATGTAGCAGGATTACTTCTTGGAGTACGTCCAATAGGTGATTGAGAAATATCAATTATACGATCAATGTTTTCTACACCTTCTATTGTATCACAAATACCAGGAATAATCTTTTTACTTTTATAAAGTTTCACATAAATATTTTTATATAATACCTCGTTTACTAATGATGATTTACCACTACCACTAACTCCAGTAACACAAGTTATTACACCCATCGGAAATTCTACAGTTATATTTTTAAGATTATTTTGTTTAGCTTTAATTACTTTTAACGTCTTATCTAAAGGCTTTCTTTTTTCTTTAGGTATTTCAATACTCATTTTCTTACTTAAATATAATCCGGTTAAACTATTAGGATTATCCATAACTTCTTGTGGTGTTCCTTGTGCAACAATTTGACCACCATGCACTCCAGCTCTAGGTCCAATATCTACTAAATAATCTGCTTCTAACATAGTTTCATCATCGTGTTCTACAACAATTAATGTATTTCCTATGTCTCTCATTTCTTTTAAAGTATTAATTAATCTAGCGTTATCTCTTTGATGTAATCCAATAGATGGCTCATCAAGTACATATAAAACTCCTGTTAATCTAGAACCAATTTGTGTAGCAAGTCTAATCCTTTGTGCTTCACCACCAGATAAAGTACCACTTTCTCTTGATAATGTTAAGTATTCTAATCCAACATTTTTTAAGAATCCTAATCTATCTAGTATTTCTTTAACTACATTATTAGCAATAACTTGTTGTTCATTATTTAAAGTTAAATTACCTAAGAAATCAAAACAATCTTCAATACTCATACTACATACATCATATATATTTTTTTCATTTATAAATACATTTAGAACAGATGGATTTAATCTTGCACCATTACATTTAGAACAAGTCTTCTCAATCATATAACCTTCGATCCATTCTCTTATCCATTCAGATGTAGTTTCAAAGTGTCTTCTTTGTAATGAAGTTAATACACCTTCAAAATATTGAGATTTTTCATGCTTTCTTCCTGAAGTAGATGTTAATTTAAAATCAATAATATCAGTTGATCCTATTAATATTATTTCTTGTTTTGCTCTTGTTAATAATCCAAAAGGTACATCCATATCAATTTTATAATACTTACATACTGTTTTAATCATACTAGCTTGTAAGTTATCTTCATCCTGATTTTTAAATGGAATTATACAATTCTCATTTAAAGATTTCTTTTCATCTATTACTAAACCTTCTGAAACTTCTAAATTTACACCAATACCATTACACCCACTACATGCTCCCAATGGACTATTAAATGAAAATAATCTTGGTTCTAATTCAGGTACTGAAAAATCACAATGTTTACAACTATAATTTTCAGAGAAATAAAATCTTTCTTCATTATCTACTAAAACTTTAGCTCTACCTTTTGATTTTTTACATGCTAATTCTAGCGCTTCATTTAATCTAGTTCTTGAGTCATCTTTTAATACTATTCTATCAATAACTAAATCAATATCATGTTTTTTATTTTTTTCTAACTTTATGTCTTCATCTAATGAAACTAATTCTCCATCAATATAAGCACGAATAAATCCATCTTTTAAAAAGTCACTCAACAATGTTTCAAATGTACCTTTTTGTTTTGAAATAATCGGTGAAGTTATAATTAACTTACTACCTAATTCTAATTCTAAAGTTTTATTTACCATTTCTTCTACTGTTTGACTAACAATAGGAGTTTTATGTGTAGGACAATAAGGTGTCCCACATCTAGCAAATAATAATCTTAAGTAATCATATATTTCTGTTACAGTACCTACTGTACTTCTAGGATTTTTAGATGTTGTTTTTTGATCAATAGAAATCGCCGGAGATAATCCCTCAATACTATCTACATCTGGTTTCTCCATACTTCCTAAAAATTGTCTTGCATAGCTACTTAAAGATTCAACAAATCTTCTTTGTCCTTCTTGATAAATAGTATCAAATGCTAAAGATGATTTACCACTACCAGACAACCCTGTCATTACTATTAACTTGTTTTTTGGTAATTCAATACTAACATTTTTTAAATTGTTTTCTCTTGCACCTTTTACTATTATCTTATCCATAACTACACCAACTTTTCTATAAATAATTTTTCATCTATTACATCTATTCCTAAACTATTTGCTTTATCTAGTTTACTACCAGCAGATTCTCCTGCTATTACTAAATTTGTATTTTTACTTACTGATGAAACAATAATTCCACCAAGTTCTTCTATTTTTGCTTTTGCTTCATCTCTTGTCATTTCATGTAATGTACCAGTTAAAACTATTTTTTTATTTGTAAAAAAAGAATCTTTTTTTATTGTTTGATGATATTTCATATTTATTCCAAGTGATTCTAATTCTTTAATCATTTCTACATTATTTATATCATCAAAATATTTTCTCACAGCTAAAGCAGTCATATTACCTACTTGATCAACTTTACATAAGTCATCATAAGATGCAGCAATTATTTTTTCAATATTATCAAATACCTCACAAATGATTTTCGCAGTCTTCCCACCAACATGTCGGATTCCTAACCCAAATAATAACTTATCTAAATTATTATGCTTAGACTCCTCACAAGCTTCAATTATCTTTGTATAACTTTTTTCACCAAAACCAGGTAAATTACAAATAACGTCTTTATTATGCTCTAATTTAAATAAGTCAGGAATTGTTTTTATAATTCCTTCTTTAAAAAATATTTCAATTTGTTTATCACCAAGTGAATCAATATTATAAGCAACTCTTGAAGCAAAATGAATTAATGAATTGCATATCCTTTGGGGACAACTATCATTTACACAATACGTATCAACTTCAGTTTCTGTCGAAACAAGTTCACTATTACAATGAGGACAATGTGTTGGTAATTCAATATCGATTACATCTGCAGTTCTTAATTCTAAATCTGCTTTCACTATTTCCGGAATAACATCTCCAGCTTTTCTAATTACAACGTAATCATTTATTTTTAAATCTCTTTCTTTAATAAAATCGATATTATTTAAAGTAGCACGACTTATTGTAGATCCAGCAACAAATACAGGTTCTAAATTAGCAACTGGTGTTAATGCACCTGTTCTACCAATTTGAAAATCTACACTTAATATTTTTGTTTTAACTTCATCAGGTGGAAATTTATAAGCTATCGCCCATTTAGGAAATTTAGCTGTATATCCAATTTCATCATATAAATGTGTTTCATTTACTTTAATAACAATACCATCTATATCATAATCTAAACTACTTCTTTTATTAGCAATTTCATTTATAAAAGAAATAACTTCATTTATATCACTGCAATATCTTCTTTCTTTATTCACTTTAAATCCTTGTTTTTCCATATACTCAAGAGATTCTAATTGAGAAAATTGATTGTCAGAAATTAATGTATATAAAAAGGCATCTAATTTTCTTTGTGCAGTTAAACTACTATCTAGATTTCTCACCGATCCAGCTGCTGCATTACGGCAATTCACAAATAAATCCTCATTATTTAATTTACGTTTATCATTTATTTCATTAAAAACTTTCTTAGACATGAAAATTTCTCCGCGTACTTCAAAATCTCCTTCTTTATCTAAAACTTTAAGCGGAATTGATTTAATTGTTTTTACATTAGTAGTAATATTTTCACCTACTACTCCATTACCTCTAGTACATGCACTAACAAATTCACCATTTGAATATTTAACTGATACACTTAATCCATCAATCTTAAGTTCACATACATAACTAATATCACTACTAATTTCTTTTATTTTACGATCAAAATCAAGTAAATCATTATCATTATAAGCATTACCTAAAGACATCATAGGAACATTATGTGTAACTTTAACAAATCCATCTAATACTTCCCCACCAACTCTTTTAGTAGGAGAGTTGTTAAAAGCATACTCAGGATTTTCTTTTTCTAGTTTAATTAATTCATTAATATAAGTGTCATATTGATAATCTTCTAACGTTGGATTATCTAATACGTAATAATTATGATTAGCTTCTTCTAATATTTTAGTTAATTCTTTTATTCTATTTAATATATCCATAATAAGAAAACTCCTTTTTATATATTTTATCACAAATAGACATTTTTATAAATAAAAAATGCACTCGATTGAGTGCATTACATTATAATAAACTTTTTGCTTTTAGTTTTAATTCATCTAATTCATCATATTTTAGTTTTACCTTACTTTTTTTTCTGTTTGATAAAACAATTGTTAATACGAATATTAAAGCACTAATAATTCCAGCAACAATAAAATCAGTTGCCCCATCACTTCCTAAAACAAGAAAAAATATAGCAATTAATAAACTTAACACTTTAACAACAGTAGGTAAAATTCTTATATCTCTCATTTTACCTTTACTTTTATATACACTTAAATTAATACGCATTAAATCAAATAACTTTTTAGTATATTCATCATCTAATTTTTTGATATCAGCATAATTTTTCATTTCTGTATCTCTACTACATGATATTACAAACTCATTCCTACGATTATACGGAGTAACACTATCAACATTCCAACCGAAACATCTAGCAGCGTCAATTCTCATATCTAAATCTGTATCTCCACCTGTATCAGCGTGACATAATTCTCTTTTACTTTCTACCATCTTTCTATTCTCCTTTTTCTTCAACAAATTCATAAATTGAAACATCGAATATTTTTGATAATAAAATAATAGTTTGGAAATCAGGAACACTAGTACTATTCTCCCATTTACTAACAGCTTGAAAAGTAACATTAAGTTTCTGCGCTAATTGGTCTTGTGTCATATAATTTTTTTTGCGTAATTTAGCAATCATTTTCCCAACATAATCCATTTTATCACCTCTCGACAAAATCGATTATAACACAAATTACGACTATATTTTGAATTTACAACTATACTGTTAGTTGAGTTTATACAACTGTTAGTTGAATTATTAAATTATGGCTTTAATTGGTACTATTATTTAATTTAGCTATAACATTATGTTTCTTCATTTTAATTATTTCAAATTTATTTTCTACAACTTTCAATCTTCTACTGTTAGCAAGAAAGAAAAAATCAAATAATTTATAACATAAAAATACAGTTGAAGCGATACCAATACCATATGCAACTTTTACAAAGATAACTTCTTCAGGATTTATCATCATAAAAACCATTAAAAAACATAGGACGATACTAAATACTATAAAACAAATAAATAAAATCCCTTTTGAAATACCATGAAATTCATTGTCTAATATTTTACCAAGTAATTTAATTAATTCATCATATTCCTTAGTCAATAATTCGTACTCTTTGTCTGCTTCTAACAGTTCTTTTGTTTCATTTGATCTAACAAATGTAACTTCAATTCCAGAATTAATTACTTTCTTTTCTGAAACACTCCACTTTAACTTTTCATATTCACTAACAACATAATCAAGATTAGATACTTTATCTTTTGAAAAAAATATTACTTTATTACTCATTACATTCACCCCAAACAAATAAAGATTTAATTACTAAGTATAAAACTTTAAGTAAATACACAGATAAATCAATTAATAAAAATGGTATCTTAAATATAAAAATAAATAATCCATTTGTTTTATTTATTAAGTTTGAAAGCAAATAGATATTACACTGGTAATTAAATAACTTTTGTTTCAATTCAGAATATACATTAACTTTGTAATAGTAATTACAAAATAAAATTGATGATATTACTCCACATACAATAGGAATTATCATATTTGAATCTTCCTTATAAAAATATGCATAAATTGTAATACATAATATAATGCTGTAAAGTACCGATAAAATCTTAAACTTTAATTTATTAACTACAGCTTCTTCCTCAATCTTATATATTACACTATTTTTTTTAGTTGAATCTTCTTTCGCTTCTACTTTATTTTCTTCTACTTTATCTTCTAATAATTCCGATAAAGTTACATTGAAAACATTCGCAATTTCCCTTAATGTATCTAGTTTAGGTTCACTTGTTCCATTTTCCCATTTACTAATCGCTTGAGCTGTATAATTAAGTTTTTCCGCTAACTCTTGTTGTGTTAAGTTATTACTTTCTCTTAACTTTGCTATTCTCTCACCTAAAGTCATACTATCACCTCTTCTTACAAATTATAACATAGATACGAGATAAATGAATAACTTATTAGTTGAATATAGTTACAACTATTTAATATTATGTTATAATATTTTTTACAAAGGAGTGATAATATGCTAATGGCCGCGATTAAAAATTATATTTATTATTTCGGTAAATTTATAAAATGTTTTTTTATAATACTTTTATCTATATTCATTTTCTATTTCATATTTGAATTAGCTATTACACTTCCATTTCAAAACATGGAACTTAATTCATATGAAATTTTCATTGAAGAAATCCAAGAATATATTTCAAATGTAGATACATCATTAATATTCAATACAGGGTTTCTATCAGATATTTTATTAGACTTATATCATATGGTTGACTTGAATTCTGGAGATTTAACTCTCAGTACAGTATTGATTGTTATATCCCTAACAATTGTAATAAGTGGATTTGGAATAGCACAGTGGGATTGTAGAAAGAAAATAAGAGATGATTATAGACTAGAAACAACACCTATTGTAATAGTACAAAATGTTTTAAAGTGTTCTTTATCTTTAATCTTTTCATTATTATTTTTAGTTGTCAGTTTATATTGGTTTTGGACAATTTTCTTATTACCTGTAGTTTATGTATTATTTACATCAATTAGACATTTAATATCTACATGGTTTAACTACTTTAGAACAAATAAATTTAGAGAAATTGTTAATTTTAAAAATGCAATGAAATTAGTATTAATACATACAATATTCATTTACTTACATTCTGTTATTTTAATTTACTTATTCAAACATTTAAGTCTTTATCTTATCCTTCTTCTAACATTAACATCTTTATCATATATCACAGTGATAATGGAATATACCGCTACATCTTATTTCTTCAAAAAAAGAGATGAAGAAATTATCAACAACTATTAAAATGTTGTTGTTACAGGATTAACTAAATAAAAAGAGTATATATAATTTAATTATATATACTCTTTTTTTATCCAATTAATTCATAATTATTTGCAATTAAAATATCTACAGCTTTCCCTAATCTGGAATTCTTCAGGAATATATATTCCGAATTATACGTACTTACAGATAGTACCGAAATATCATTTAAAGAAAGTAATGAAATAAGTTTAGCAATTGTTCCAACTGTATTAAATTCTAAAGGACCCTTTAAACGAATACCTCTATAATTTTTTTGAATAGCTATAGTTCTTTGTGGTGTGTATCTTGTTGTACAAATCAAAGATATTTCCTCATCTGTTTTTGTTATAAAACAAAATTCATCATGTATAGAAACTTCTTCAAAAGATTCAATTTTACAAATTACAAATTCTGGTTCTAATACTTCAAAGTTCATTTTTATTCCTCGATTCTAGAGTATGATGGATGACCTGCTTTTAAAACTTTAATTCCAATAGTAACATCAAAAGCAATAGTTAAATTATCTCCATTAACTAAAACTACAGTTCCTCTACCCCATGATTTATGTTCAACAATATCATTCATTTTGTAATCGTGAACTGCTTTAGTAGGTTCATTATAATATGTATATTTTTGTTGTTGTTTCTCAACTGATAGTTTATTTAAAAACATACTTTTACTCATGTACGAATCTTTACCATATAAACGTCTTGATTCACAATGTGTTAAATATAACTTTTCCATTGCTCTTGTTATCCCAACATAACATATTCTAATTTCTTCTTCTCTTTCTAAAGGTGTTACAGATCTTTGAGAAGGAAAGATATCTTGCTCCATAGCTGTCATGAAAACAACCTTAAATTCTAATCCTTTTGCTTGATGATAACTCATCAATTTGACTTTATTATCATCATCATTAACATTGTCAGTATCAGTCTTTAATGCTAAATCTAATAAGAATGCTTCTAATTTTTCCTTATTAGTACCTTCGTAAAATTCGGAGATATCAAGTAAAACTGAACGAAGTTCCATAACATTATCTAATCTTTCTTCTTCATCAGCATCTTTTAACATTTTAGCATATCCTGTTTTTTCAATAACTTCTTTTACAAAATCTTTTAATTCAACTTCTTCGATTTTATCACTTAACTCACAAATAACATTTCTTAAATTTAAAACTTCACTTTTTACTTTAGCTGATAATTTAGTTGTATGTAAAACATTAAACATAGATGATCCTACAGCTTCTTTTTCAATTAATTTAACACTAGCTTCACCAACACCACGTTTAGGGACATTTATAATTCTTCTTAAAGAGAAATTATCATCGAAATTACAAATTAATCTTAGATAAGCAATAATATCTTTTACTTCTTTTCTACTAAAATATGATAGTCCACCATATATTTGATAAGGAATATTTTGTTTAATAAATTCATCTTCATATCCTCTTGATAAAGAATTAAGTCTATATATAATAGCAATATCTTTATAAAGATATCCTTGTCTTAATAAATATTTTATTTCTTTAGTTAAAAAAGATGCCTCTCCGTACGAAGAATCTAAACACTTAATAATTAAATCTTCTCCATCTTTCTTTTCAGTAAATAAATTTTTATCAATTCTATTTGTATTAGATTTAATAATCTTATTTGCAGCATCTAAGATATTTTGAGTAGAACGATAATTTTGTTCTAATAAAATCAATTTTGTTTTTTTGAAATCATCTCTAAATTGATTTATATTTGAAACTAATGCACCTCTAAATGAATAGATTGATTGATCTTGATCCCCAACAATAAATACATTGTTATTATATGATGATAATAACAATACTAATTCATATTGTGTTTTATTAGTATCTTGAAACTCATCTATCATTACATAGTTAAACATTGAAGAATACTTTTCTAGTACAGTAATACTATTTCTAAATAATTGTAATGTTTTAACAATTAAATCATCAAAATCTAATAAGTTATTATCTAATAAATGTTTTTCATAACAATCATATATTCTTAAAAATGCATCCATAGATCTTTCAGGTAAACCTACTTCCATTTCATTTTTGTGATTTGAAATATGACATTGTAAATCTTTTGGTTCAAATTCAGTGAAATTATAATTTTTACAAACTAATTTTATTTCTTTTAATGAATCATCAGAATCTAAAATAGTAAAATCTCTTTTATGTCCAATATGATGTATCTCTCTTCTTAATACTTTAGCACCAAAACTATGAAAAGTTGAAATCCACATATTTTTAGTATCCATATCAAGTAAACTTGATACTCTGTTTTTCATTTCTGCAGCAGCTTTATTTGTAAATGTTACTGCTAAAATATTTCTTGGTGATATTCCTAAGTCGTTAATAATATAAGCAATTCTATGTGTAAGTACTTTAGTTTTACCAGAGCCCGCTCCAGCAATTACCATTACAGGACCTTCAGTAGCAAGTACAGCTTCTTTTTGTCTATCATTTAATCCATTTAATAAATCCATAAAATCACCCCTATATTATTCGTTTGTAATATATATTATAATATAAAATTCACTATTTAAAAAGAAAAAAATACAATATTTTAACATTGCTAAATATTGTATTTTTTTATAATTTAATTAATATTTTTAAATAATTTTTTATAAATAAATAATGCTTATATAAAGCCATTATTTATGTTACATAAATTAAAAATAAAAGTCCCACTATTTTATAGTGAGACAATAATAATTATTTAAATTTAATAAATGATAAGAACCCATTCACTCCAGCACCAACTAAACCTGCTATAGTAAGTAGTATAGGACCAAATCCGTTTGTTTCACTTGCTCCAAGTGTTCCGAATACACCTAAATCAATTGGATCAATTACGTATATTAATACTACACCAATTATATAAACAACTGTTAATACTATTGAAGGTATTAAACCTGATTTATTTTTAAAAAGTAAACCAGCTCCAGCTAATCCAGAAAGTGCTATCAATAAATACGGAATGATATATCCCATATTTACACCATCATCAAACATACCTACAGACTCCGAACTTACCATCCCCACAATAGAAATTGATATTGTAAATACTGGTAAGAAAATAGCAATAATAGCTACTAATCCTACACCTAAATTAATACACATTCCTATAAATTCAAAAAATGAATTTCCCTTTTTATTTTTTGCCATTTATATTCTCCTAATTACATATGTTTTTCTAAGAATTCTTCGTAAGTACCTTGTTGATCGATATTTTTCTCACCCATAGAAATTACTCTATTACATACTGTATTTAATAACTCAGCATCATGAGATGTGAATAAAATATTACCAGGATATTTAATCATTCCTTCATTTAACGCTGTAATACTTTCTAAGTCTAAGTGGTTAGTAGGATCTTCAAATACTAAAACATTTGGTCCTTCTAACATTAATTTAGCGAAGATACATCTAACTTTTTCTCCACCTGATAATACATTTGATTTCTTTAATGATTCCTCACCACTAAATAACATTCTACCTAACCATCCACGAATAAATGATTCAGCTTGATCTTCAGGAGAATATTGTCTTAACCAATCAACTAAAGAGATATCTTTAGAAAAGTATTCACTATTTTCTTGGAATAAATATCCTGTTTGAGTTGTTACACCCCATTTAAATGTACCACTATCAGCTTCTTCCCTACCTGCTAAGATATTGAATAAAGTTGTTGTAGCAAGTGTATTATCAGCTAAGAAACCAACTTTATCATTTTTACCTACAGTGAAACTTAAATTTTCAAAGAAAGGTTTTTTAGTTAAATTTTCAACCATTAAAATATCATTACCAACTTCTCTGTTTGGTTTAAATCCCATAAAAGGATATCTTCTTGTAGAAGGTTCAATAGCATCAATCTCGATTTTATCTAATAATTTTTTTCTTGAAGTTGCTTGTTTTGATTTAGAAGCATTCGCACTAAATCTAGCAATAAATTCTTGTAACTCTTTAACTTTTTCAGATTGTTTTTTATTTACATCTTTTTGTTGTTTTGCTGCTAATTGAGAAGCTTGATACCAGAAATCATAATTCCCAACGTATAAACTAATTTTTTTGAAGTCAACATCACAAATATGTGTACAAACATTATTTAAGAAATGTCTATCATGTGATACTACTAATACTGTATTTTCAAAGTTAGCTAAGAAGTTTTCTAACCATCTAGCTGCTTTAGCATCTAAGTTATTTGTAGGCTCATCTAATAATAAAATATCCGGATTACCAAAAATTGCTTGAGCAAGTAATACTTTTACTTTAATTTTAGAATCTAATTCTCCCATTAATACATAATGGAATTCATTAGATACACCAATACCATTTAATAAAGTTGCCGCATCACTCTCAGCATCCCATCCATTCATATCAGTTAATTCACCTTGTAAGTCAGCCATTAACATTCCATCATCATCAGTCATATCTTCTTTCATATATAACTCATCTAATTGATTCATAATATCAACTAATCTTGTATGCCCAGCTAATACTGTTTTCATAACAGTTGTATCATCATATGCATTTTGATTTTGTCTTAACATACTTAATCTTTCATCTTTATCAATTATTACATTACCTTCAGTTGACTGAATATCTCCTGCTAATAATTTTAAAAATGTAGATTTCCCAGCACCATTAGCACCGATAATCCCATAACAATTTCCTTTTGAAAATTGTAAATTTACTTTATCAAATAATTTTCTTGAACCAAATTGTAATCCTAAATCTATTGTTTTTAACATTTCTTTATCTCCTTTATTGACTTAAATATTGGTGGATTAAATATAAATGAACTTTCCAGTCACATTTATCAAGACTATTAACATCAACACTACCACCTAAAAACACAAATGGTACAAATCCATAAATTTGTGTTTCATTTACTTCACCATGTTTTACTTTAGCTTCTTCATATAAATCTAATATAAACCAATCAAAGACAAAATCTTTGTCTTCAAGTTGTTCTAAGAAAGTATCAATATGAGATGCAGTATCGCATTTATCCATAGCATAATTAATTACAGAAACATATTCATTATCTTCTATAAATAATACTTCTCCAAAAACAGAAATAGCAAAAGGAGTAAATTCTCCTTCTATTTCATACATTTCAGGATCTATATTTTCTTTTAATTCTTCTGGTTCAACATATCTGAAGTAACCATTTAATACTTTGTTATTTTTAAAATATTCTAATATTTTTTCCATAGTATCTCCTTATTTAGAAGACTTCAATTCACAAGTACAGTTGAATACTAAGTTATCATTAGTTGATAGTTTATCAGTAGTAAAATATCCTGTACGAACAAATTGATAATGATCTAATGCTTTTGTATCTTTAAATGAAGGTTCAACAAATCCATTTAATACAGATAATGAATCTTTATTAATTCTATCTAATAAATCTTTTTCTTTATCAATTGATTCATCTAATAAAGGTCCAAACATATTAAATTTAGCACTTAATGCAGTTGTTGCTTCTACGAAATGAATTGTACCATTTGGTTTTCTTTCATTAAATCCAGAACCTGATTTAGTGTTAACATCATATGTACAATGAATCTCTGTAATATTACCATTTGCATCTTTAATTACTTCATTACATTTAATGAAGTATGCATGCATTAATCTTACTTCTACATCTTTAGCAAGTCTTTTGTATTTATTATTTGGTTTAACTTCTACAAAGTCATCTTGATCAATATATAAGTGTTTTCCAAATGGAACTTCTCTTGATCCTAACTCTTCATTTTCAGAATTATTATGAGCTTCTAACCATTCAATTTTATTATCATCATAGTTAGTTATAACTACCTTTAAAGGCTTTAGTATAGCCATTTTTCTTTCAGCGTTTAATTTTAAATCATCTCTTAAGAAGTGTTCAAGCATTCCATATTCAGTCGTAGAATTAACTCTTGATAAACCACTATCTAAAATAAAGTTTTTAATAGCATTTGGAGTAAATCCTCTTCTTTTTAATCCTACTAATGTTGGCATTCTAGGATCATCATAATCACTAACAGTATTAGTATCAACTAATTGTTTTAAATATCTTTTAGACATAATCATTCCATTAATATTTAATCTACCAAATTCATATTGATGAGGTACTTTTGTACATTCAGTATTTGCAACTACCCAATCATATAAAGGTCTATGATTATCAAACTCTAATGAACATAATGAATGAGTAATTCCTTCATATGCATCTTGTAGAGGATGAGCATAATCATACATAGGATAAATACACCATTTATCTTTTTGTCTATGATGTTCTACTTTTAAGATTCTATATAAAATAGGATCTCTTAAATTTATATTAGGATTTACCATATCAATTTTAGCTCTTAATACTTTTTCACCATCACTAAATTTACCATCTCTCATAGCTAAAAATAACTCTTTATTTTCTTCTACACTTCTATCTCTAAATGGACTATTTGTACCTGGAGTTTCAAATGACCCTCTATTTTTAGCAATCTCATCTTTTGTTTGATCATCTACATATGCTAATCCTTTTTCAATTAATAACAAAGCTTTATTAAATGCATCATCAAAATAATCACTACCAAAGAAAATATTTTTAGGAGTACATCCTAACCATTCTAAATCTTCAATTATTGCTTTTACAAATTTTTCATCTTCTTTTGCTGGATTAGTATCGTCTAATCTTAAGTTAGTGTATCCTCCAAAAGATTTAGCTAATAAGAAACTTGTAAATATTGCTCTTGCATGTCCAATGTGTAAATAAGCATTTGGTTCAGGTGGAAATCTAGTAATAATACTTGTTTCTCTTCCACTATCTAAATCATCTTGCATTATTTTTTTAATAAAATTTGAAATTTCACTCATAATAAAGTCCCCCTATTTTTTGCGCTATTGTTATTATACTATAAATTCATTACTTTTTAAAGAAAAATATCCCTATAGTATTACCTATAGAGATATAGTTTTAATATATATTTGTTTTAATAAATTCTATTTCATTTCCAAATCTATTTTTATACTCAGTAGATACTTGCTTTATTAATGTTGGGATTTGTAAATCCTTTACTAACACTACTACTGAACTATTATATTTTGAAGAAATCATTTTAGCACCAAGAGCATTATATCTTGAAACTAAATTACAAAGTGTATCTTGTTTTTTTGTAACCATTTCATAATCTTGTAATAAAGATATTTCACTATTTGATAACAATAAACCTGTTTTAACAATATCATCTTTTTCTAATGATTCAAATAAATCATCAACTCTAATATTTTCAGTTATTGCATGTCTAATTCTTTTAAATTCGAAATCTCTCACATCATCTTTACATTCATTTAATTCATGAATTGTAAAATCAGATAAAAATTCATGTTTGAATTTACTATCTACAATCATATGTGCACTTACTGATTCATTCATTCTTTCTTTAATAGAAAACTCTGTATCTTCAATAATAGTTTTATCATATGCAATTAATAAACTAAAATCTTCAAAGTTTACATTTGTTTGTTTACAAATACCTGCTCTAGTATCAAATAAAGAAACATGTTTTCTTTTCATATTAAAAACTGATAAATTATATGGAGTTGTTTCTCCAGTAAATTTATTATATACATTATGACAAATTTTTCTTACTATCTCTTCAGATAAATTTAATAAATTAAAATCATTTAAAAGTTTCGTTACAGCAATTATATAACTAGTTATTGTATCAATCCCTGTATGTTCACTTTCTACATGTACAATTCCTTCTACTCCAACGATTAATTCAAAGTTATATATAAACTCATTTAATATTAAAGAGGTAAGATGTACGTAAATATTTTCTTGTGAAATGAAAACATTGTCATAAAATATATTTACAACTGTTGATTCATCATTAACAAAAAAATTAAATTTTCTTTCTAAACTTTTATTAACAGATACCACTACTCCTGAATTAATAAAACATGATAAATGTTTTCCACCAGTATGATTAATATAATCACCCATTAGTTTTACTACTCCAGGTGCATTATATATATTCGCAGTTTTTTTATAATGCTTATAATGTATTTTTTCAAATTCCTTCATAATATTCACCTCTTAAACAAGACTTAATAATGCTTCTTTTGCTAATTCCAGACCATCTTTTGCAGCAAGTACATAATAAATTTTCGCAAGTCTTAAGTCGACCTCAACACCTACACCATGATAATAACATTCTCCCATAAGAAAATACACAAAATCATCTTCTGTATGTTCTATTTTTTTCAAGTAATGAAGTACTTTAGTCTTATCATCAAGACCATAATTAGAGTAATAGTAAAACATCGCTAAAAATGTACATGCTAAAAAATGAGATAAATCTGCTGCACATATTAAATACGCCAGAGCTCTTTCACTATCTTTTTCCACATGTATACCTTCATCGTAAATCTTATGTAATAAAAAATATGCCTCATCATTATTTTTTTCAATCGACTGCTCTAGTAATTCAATTGCTTTATTAACATCTTTTTCTACATATTTACCTTCTAAGTAGTATTCAGCTAAACATTGTTGTGACTTATCATCACCATTACTACTAGCCACTTCATACCACGACACTGCCTCTTCATGTCGATTATGATAACAGTATAAATCAGCTAATCTATACATAGCTGTTACATTTCCACGAAATGCAGATTGTTCGAAATAATACATAGCTTTATTTAAATCTAAATTGTCATAACTTCTATTACAATAACATAGACCTAATCCAAATAATGCATTTTCTTCTTCAGGAATTTTACTATAACATTCAATTGCTTTATCAATGTTTGGCGCTGTACCTATTCCATAATGATGACAATCACCTAAAAATAGATATCCATCTTCACTTCCAGCCTTGGCAGCTTTTGAAAAAAGATAATATGCTTTATCATGGTTATCTTTTTCTTTTTTACTATAGTATATTAATCCTTTTGATGATAGCGCATCAATGTTCCCAAGTACAATTGCTTTATCAAGATACTTTACAGCTTCATCTATATCCTTTGATACACCTAAACCCTCTTTATAACAAATTCCAATCATATGAAAAACTTCATCATTCGTTTCATCAAGCATTTCCATAAACATTTCAAAACACGACTCATCATCATTATAATATAATTCCATTGCTTCATCAAACTTTATATTACTCATAGTTCTAAATTACTAACTCCATTTATATCTAATTTACGAGTTTCCTTAAACTTTTTATATTGATAATATCCACATGAGGCAATCATCGCTGCATTATCAGTACAGTATTTAAATGGAGGAATAACTACTTCTACGTCCGAATTTAGAAATTTATTTGTAATTGCATTTCTTAGACCTTTATTAGCAGATACACCACCAGCAACAATTACTTGTTTTACGTTAAATTCTTTAACGCAATTGAAAGTCTTAGTTACTAACACTTCAACAACACTATTTTGAAAACTACAACATAAGTCATTTATATTTACTTCTTGATTTTTTTGTTTAAGATTATGTACTAAATTAATTACACTACTTTTTAAACCTGAAAAAGAAAAGTTATAATCTTTTGAATTAAGCATTACTCTAGGAAGATTATAAGTATCATTTCCTAATTGTGCTAATCTATCTACATGTGGTCCACCAGGATAAGGCAAATTACATACCCTAGCAACTTTATCATATGCTTCTCCTACTGCATCATCTAATGTTTCACCAACAACTTCAAACTCAAAGTGATCTTTCATTAAAATTAATTCTGTATTACCTCCACTTACTAATAAAGCAAGTAATGGGAATTTCATTTCAGATTCAATTTGATTTGAATAGATATGTCCTGCTAAATGATTTACACCAATGATTGGTTTATTATAGCATAATGCAAATGTTTTTGCTGCTGTGATACCAACTAATAAAGAACCAATCAATCCAGGTCCTTCTGTTACAGCAACTAAATCAATATCCTCAGGATTTAAATTCGCTTCTTTTAAAGCACTCTTAAATACTAATGAAATATTTCTAACATGATGTCTACTAGCAACCTCAGGTACTACCCCACCAAACTCTTCATGAATATCCATTTGTGTTAATACAACATTTGACAGCATTGTTTTCCCATCATATATTGCTACACTTGTTTCATCACAACTTGTCTCTACTCCAAGTACTATCATACTGTCACACTCCTTATCATTACTATTGCATCTTCTTGATTTTCATAATACGCTTTTCTAATTATCGCTTCTTGAAATTTATATTTTTTATATAAAGCAATTGCTCTTTCATTTGATACCCTAACATCTAAACTTATTTGAAAAATTTTATGTTCATTAAATACGTTAATTGTTTCTTCAATTAATTTACTACCAATACCTTTACCTCGTGAATCTTTTGTTACAGCAACATTTAAAATAGTTCCTATATCAGTTAACCATAATCCAATACATCCCTTAACTACGCCATTTTCTTCATAACACAAATAATAAGATAAAGGGTTAACAGTTATTTCTTGAGTGATAAAATCTTTTGTTAAAGGAGAATTAAAGCATTCATATTCTAATGCAACAATTGCATCTATATCATTACTATTACATCTTCTAATCATTATTCTTTTTAAGGTTATATTCAGCTTCTGTTATTCTTAAATAATTCGGAACAACACCATCAACCATTTCCTCTACTACAGCATTTTCTAAAACTTTAGTGATATTAACCTTAAACATATCTTCATCTATATAAGTAAAATCTTTTACTTCATTTTCTATTTCTTCTTTAGTTCTTAACTTATCTTCTAATATAACTTTATCGTTATATGCAGCACTAAAGAAATTACCTCTTCTAGCATCAATAATAGGTACAACTAAATTATCATATCCACTACTCATTAAATATAAAGTAGAAATTGTTTTTAAAGGTATCTCTTTAAACGAACAAATCATTTTAGCAATTGTTAAAGATATTCTTAATCCTGTATATGACCCAGGACCAATCCCACAAATAACTTCATTAATATCGTTAATAGTTAATTTATTTTCATTCAATACTTCTTCTATTGCTAGTACACTATAAGGTGCATGATTTCTATTTGATTCTTCTTTAATTTCTTTTATAATTTCTCCATCTTTTACTAAACATAAATAATAAAATTTAGTTGATGTATCTATAATTAAACTATACATTTTATAACACCTCAATTACTTTATTTAATCTATCACAATTTGCTTGTATATGAAACTCTCTTTTATCTAAATCTTTACGTAATACATTTATAAAAATATGATCATTACTTAATAAATCCATATTATCCTTTGGCCATTCACATACACATATACTTCTTTCGTTAAAGTATTCTTCTAATTCAAAATCATCTAGATTTTCTAATCTATATAAATCTATATGGAATAAGTTAATATCTCCATTATACTCTTTAACAATAGTAAATGTAGGAGAGTTAATAACTCTTTTAACATTTAATGCTTTCCCTATTCCTTTAGTAAATGTAGTTTTACCAGCACCTAAATCACCTGATAAAAATATTACATCACCACCAGTTAATAAACTACCTATTTTATAACCTAAATCTATTGTTTCTTCACTATTGTTTGTATTGATAACTTTCATATCACACCTCCAAAAAAATCCTTATCTATATTATATGATAATTACACTTTTATTTAAAGTAAATATTGAATTATCGTGAATTATGTAAAATTAAATAATAATATATTAAATAAATAAAAAATAATGTATAATGTATTATATTTGATAGAAAGGTGTACATATTTAAATATGTGGTAAAGATTATGAAAATTAGAATTTCAAATTCAGGATATAGAGGTAACTCACGTAATAGTTCGGTAGGGTTTGGTATATCATTAATTAAAAAAGCAACTCTTAGAGATGTAGTAAACTATGCATTAATATTTATTGTTTTCGGAATTATATTTGCTGCTGCGGGTGTGATGATGATAATCAATATTCAAGATGTAGTTAGATTTTTAGGGCTTATCTTTATTATCCCAGGTATTTTAATCATTGTTTATGCAATTAAAAAGATTAGAGAAGCAAGTGGTGGAGATACTGATTTATACATTAGAAAAAGAGGTAGAATGACTTCTTTAGTTGATGGACGTGCTATTGGTTACCCAATGAGACACAAAGATTTAACTAGTGAGCAAAATGAATTATTAGAAAGAAATAGACAATTAATGATGAAACCAGGATTATTCCTTGGATTCTTACTTCCATTAGTTATCGCTATAGCAATTGCATATTTCATCATTCCTTACATTTCAGAAATGTTATTACCTGATGGTGGTACAATTACTCCAGCGGCTACAACATTCATTTGGGTAGTAGCTACTCTTGTTGCTTTTATTCCTGTAAAAGTAATTATCAATATAATTTATAGAACGACAAAAGTAATTAAAAACATTTAGTTAAAAGAAAGTTGGTATACATTATGCATCATAGAGGTGGACATAGAGGCGGACACAGACATCATAGACCTCATCATCGTAGAGGTATACGAGTTGGATGTTGTGTTCCTTTAATAGTTTTCATTGGAACTATAGCAACAATTATAGCTGTAATTATTTAATAGAAAAGAACTCTGAATTAAATCAGAGTTCTTTTTATTTTTAACATAATAACAAATAACTTAATAATCCATAGTAAATACTTTTTGCAAATTGATTTTGATAATCACTATCTTTTAATAAATTAAATTCTTCAACATTACTCATAAATCCACATTCGACTAATACACCAGGTTTTTCAACATTATCTATTAAATATATACCGTCAATACTTTTAGCAACTCTAGTTGTATTATTTAAACTTTTGAAAATACTTTCTTGAATATTATGAGCAAGTAATTGTGATAACCCATTATATTTATTATAGAAGCATTGAGCACCACTATAAATAGCGTTAGTATATGTATTTTGATGAATTGAAATATAAAATAAAGCTTCACTATTTTCAATTAGCTTTACTCTTTCTTGAATATCAGTTCTTTTCTTATGATTATCATCAGTAGATAAGTCATAGTCACCATCTCTTGTTAAAAGAACTTTGTATCCATTATCTTCAAGAATGCTTTTTAATTCTAATGAAATAGCTAGATTTATATCTGCTTCTTTTACTCCATCAACAAATGCTCCACCATCATATCCTCCATGTCCAGGATCTATATAAATGATTTTTTCTAATCTCGCACTTACTGTATAACTACAAATAAATAAAAAGAATAAAGAAATAAAAAATAACATAATACGTTTAATGATAATCACCTCATTAAAATATATTATGTTATTGTTATTTTTATGATAAAGACTCTTTTAATTCAAGTAATTCTAAATACTTCATTGTTTTTTCATCTAATTCAATATTTAAATTATCTATTTGATTTGATAGTTCCATTATCTTAGTGTATTCGGTTGATAAAGAATTTAATTCTTTTTTAAGTTCTGATATCTTAAGTTCTAACATAGGAACTTCTTTATCTAATTGTTCTAATAAATTTCTATCTTTAGAAGACATCTTTATTTTAGCAACTCTTGTATCACCTTTAGGCTTATTAGCCTCAGTTGTTACATTACTTAAATAATCACTATATGATTGATTTGTTATTGTTATATTATTATTTTCAAAAATACATAATTTAGTACATATACTATCTAGAAAATATCTATCATGTGAAACAATTAATACGGGACCAATAAAAGTTTCTAAATAATTCTCTAGAGCATCAAGGGTAAATATGTCTAAGTCATTCGTAGGTTCATCTAGAATTAGTAAATTAGGGTTTTGAATTAATACTTTTACTAATTGTAATCTTCTTTTCTCTCCACCTGATAAAAATTTAAGTTTTGAGTAGTGTAAATCTTTACTGAAATTAAATTGTTCTAAAACATAAGATACTGTTTTTACACCATCTATCGTTTCGACTGTATTTGATACATCTTTTAAGTAGTCCATTAATGTAAGTTCATTATTAAATTCATCTAGTTGCTGTTGAAGGAATCCTATTTTAAGTGTTTCTCCTAATTCAATAGTACCACTGTCTAATTGTTCTAATCCCATTATGATTTTAAATAACGTAGATTTACCACAACCATTCTTACCAACGAATCCAATAATATCACTTTTTAATAATGATAAATTAAAATTATTAAATAAAGGCTTATCATATGATTTACTTCCTTCAGTAATTTCAATTAATTTTCTACCTATTCTTGTATTAATACTGCTAAACTCAACATCACTATCTTTATCAAAAGATTTATCTTTTAATTTTTCAAATCTTTCTAATCTAGATTTTGATTTTGTTGTTCTAGCTTTAGGTTGTCTACTAGCCCAATCACTTTCTTGAATCATTAACTTCTTATGTTTTTGTTCTTCTTTTTCAAGTTCTCTTTCTTTAGATACTTTTAATTCTAAGTAGTTAGAATAATTTGCATCATAAGAAATTATATTTGCATTTCTAAGTTCTATAATTTGATTGCATACAACATCTAAGAAATATCTATCATGAGTTATAAGTATTAACCCTTTGTTCCATTTAGAAAGAAACTTTTCTAAAAACATAATCATATCTATATCTAAATGGTTTGTTGGTTCATCGAGAATTAACATGTCACATTTCTTTATTAAAGTAATTGCTAATGCTAATCTCTTTTTTTCACCACCTGATAAATTATTACAGATTGCATCATGATCAAGTAATTTAAATTTGTTTAATATTGTTTTAACTTCATATTCATTTATATCTTCCATTTTATTGAATAAGTTAATTATAGAAATATCGTTCGGAAATATAGGTTCTTGTTCTAGGTAATTTATTTTACTATTACCAGAAATTATTATTTCTCCATTAGTTGGATTTTCACTTCCATGAATAAGTTTTAAGATAGTAGATTTTCCACTTCCATTAACACCAACTAATCCAGTTTTACGATCATCTCTAAATGTAAAATTAACATTATTCAATAAAAATTTTGTATTGTATTTAAAGCTAACATTTGTAAATGTAATATTCATTATTTCTTTTACCTAAGCCGTATTACTAATAGTGTAAGCCATTAGTACCATTAAAGAAAATGCTATAAATAAGATTGCAAATAAAAATAATATAAACTGATTTCTAATTTTATATATCTGCTTATTAGTAAAAGAATGTAATGTTTTTGGATCAAACTTTTCTTCTACTTCTTTTACTGGTGGCGTAGTTATCTTACCATCTAAATAATATGACTCAGTAAAGAAACATTCTACAACACTTACATCTAAATACTTACAATTTTCATCTAATAATAACTTAACTTTGGGAACGAAAAAAGAATTCTCTTTGGCATTTAAATCACCATAAGTTAATTTACTTTTTTTAATTGTTTCCCCATTTTCATCTTGTTGTTTAACAATAAAACTTAATTCATGAACTGATTCTGTGTATTGATTATGAAAGTTAAATAATGCATATCTTCCTGAATTTTCATCTGAAAAGATATATTGGAAAAGTCTAACAGCATCATCTTCACATCCATTATACTGCACCTTAATTTTAGCCATTAAACTTCCTCCTCTCTTCTATTTCTCTTACATAAGTGAATAAACAAAAAGAAAGTATATGCTACAGCAAGACCTAGAGACGTACTTAATCTAGTAGAATGATTAACAGTGTTTGTTAATAAGAATAGACCACCATAAAGTGACATCGAAATAAATGCACAAGTAATTATTGAATAATTAATTAATTTAATTATTGAAACTTTTTTTAATGGTTTACCAACAATCTCATCATTTACAGCTACTACTTTTATGTTTATTTTTTTTACATTTCTTTTTAATAAAATATCTCTAGATATTTCTTTTGTATTTCTCTCTTCTATTTCTAAGATTTCAATTAACTTATTTGTTTTACTATATTGATAAACATAATATCTAATCATTGATAGTGGTTCATTATATGCAACTACACAACAATTTGTCTTAGACTCTTTGTTAATAGTATAACGTAATATATACTTAGCAGTAATAGGATCTACAAATTTACCTGTTTTATATAAAAGAGTATCTTGATGTTCATCTCTTTCTTTTTGGATAATTTTATCTTGTTTTAATGTATGTTTAGGTCTAATTTTGAAATGAAACCCAAGCATTAAACATATAACTATAATAACTAATGTAATTATATAAATTATCATTTCCATATGAAAATCTCCCTTCTACTATGCTTTAGTAAATATATTTGTTAACTTCTCTTCTTCTGTAACTTCTTCTGTATTATTTTTTCTTTCATCTTTTGTACCAAATTTAACATTATTTTCAAATAATAAGAATATTGCTGAATCTCTTGTTAATTTAGCAACCCCAAAAATATAAATATATAATAATGCTGCTAGTACGCCAACTACAATTGTTAATAACGTCACAGATGTACTCATAAAGTAAAATGCTAATCCAATTGGAATTAAGAATATTACTAAATAATAAAATAAATTATAAAAGAATACTTTAAATACTAATGATGCTTTTAAAGATATTTTACTACTATATAAAATATTGAATAAACTTTTTTCTTTAATATATAAAGTAATATAAGTTTGTGGAATAAATATTGATAACACTACACACATTAAGATAACACCAATTATAATAACTGGCGCTATCATTAATAAATGCATCGCGCTTAATGTAGTTAATGCATCAATCCCTACCGTAGCTAGTAATAAAATTAATACTAGTACAGTAATCATTATAATCATACTTACTACAAATAAATTTTTGATAAAATTTAATACATGAAGTAAAACATTCCCTTTAAGGCTATCAGTACCTCTGAATGCCTCTGGAATATTTATTTCATTATATAATGCTGAATTTTTAGCAACATTCATATCCATCATTTCAAAAAATGGTTTTGGTAATATGAAAAGTTTTCCTAAAAACGAAGCGATTGATAAAAAGATAAAAGTTAAGATATTACTTTTTTTCTTTCTATATGTTTTAATTGTTGCTTTGAACCCTTGTAACAAATAACTTTTGTTCATATAGTTCCCCTACTTTCTTTTTTATGTAATTTTAATTGTCCCGTTTACAAAATCTTTAATAATATAATACGTAGCTATTTCTTCTTCTGATAATTCATTTCCATTTGAATTATAGATTTTAATAGATTCTATTTTTGTTACTGTTGTACCTTTAGCCGTTCTTGTACCAGAATATTCAGCAACATAATAATGTCCTTCAAGTAAATATCCGGATGTTATTGTTGATGAAGAAGCAACTGCTGCCTCACCATTATACTCTCTTTCAATTGATTCAGCAGTGAATTCCAATATAATTTGAGTATATATTACTCTTCCTTCATTTAAAGTAACAGAGTAATTACTCAACTTACTTTCAGTACCTAAATCAATTCTTACGTTAGTAAGATATAACACACCAACGAAATCAATACATTCTTCTCTAGCATCTAATGTTACAACATGACCTGAAACTAAATTCCCACTTGTCATAAACCCAGTGTATCCTTTTGTTTCGATTAAGTAGTTACCAGATGTACCGTATTGTTTTTTTAATGTATATGGAGTAATCGTTAATTCACAAGGTGTAATTGTTAATGTACCTAATTTATTTGTAATGTTGTAAATTAAAATACCATTAGAGTAATAACTGCTATCGTATGAAGTTTCATACTCATTTTCTATTCCTATTACATTATTATATTCATCATATAATACATTTGTAATTGAGGAATTCATTACACTTATAATAGAATGATTTACAAGTAATCCACCATTTATAGTAGCACTTTGATTAATCAATTGTGTTCCATCGTATACTTTTTCATCACTTTCTGTAGTAATTGTAACATCAATTTGAGTAATTTTTATCATTCCTTTATTTGAAGCAAATGATATATCATAATAGTCATCTGTACTATCTAATTCCCTAATATAAATTCCATAGAAATAAATAATATAATCTTCTTCATTACCGATAAATTCACCATCATAATAATTAATGTCAGTTACTTTAGTAGTATTTGTATATGATAATGTATGTCCACTTACTAACGAATACCCATCTAAAATACCAATTTTATTACTTGATTGAGCGTTACCATTGTATTCGGCTTCATAATCTACTGTAGCTAATAATACAACACGTTTGATTATAGTAATTGTTGCACCATCAATTTCATATCTAATATTATAATTTCCATTAGATAAACTAATCGTAAATTCTAAATCAACAGCATCATAAGTAATTAAATAGCGACTAGCTGTAACAATTGGAGTATGTCCATCAATTGATCCATAGAAATCTCCATCAGCACTTGTTATTTTGATATCTTTTAATGCTATAGTTTGTTCAGTTCCATCGTATTGATATTCAACAGAACCACCATTAACAGAAACTACAACATCTTTAGCGATAACTTCTAATGTACCAATTTCTTTATACTCAATATTAAACCAATTAGAAATATCTGAACCGTTTGACATAATAACTAAATCAAATTTGTTTTCTATACTTCCAACATTTCTTATTGTAGTAATATTAGTTAAAGAATAAATAAATAAATCACTGAATTCACCTTCAAAGTTACCTTCAATAAGATGATCTGTATAATGAAAATCAGTATTTGCATATGTGAACTGTTTATCATATGTAGTTAAATATATTGTTCCAGGTAATATCGTGATTGTTCCATATGTCCACTGAATATCATAATATTTAGTGTGATCTTCATCATTTATATAAATAAGAATCATATTTTCATGTTCACCAACTGCACTAACACTAGTTAAATAAACTACGATAGCAGTATCACCATCTACTAAATCATTTTTTCCGTTTGTTGTATCAATGAAATAATCTTCATGTGTAAATTCTGCACCAGTAAATTCAAATTGTTCTGAATTACTCTCGAAATGAACAATTCTTTGAGTAATTTCTAATATACCGAAATTATCCTCAATTAAATACGCACCCTCTACAACTTCGCCATTTATTTCAACGTAAGATGTAAAATAATTTTCTTCTACGCCAAACACTTCAACTTTACCTGTTATATTAACAAATAAATAAATCGAATCGGCTAAATAGATTGGATTTGATGAATCACCTTCATACAATATTAATTCACCTTTACTTACAATAACATAATTATTAGTAAGAGATTCTCCATCATATTCTTTTGAATCACTACCTGTTGTTATAGTAATAATATTAGTAGTCACTTCTAACTCACCTAAAATATATTCAGGAGAATAATTTTCGGTTACATCATTACCTTCTTTATCTGTAACAACAAATGTACCTTCTACAATAGTATTATCAACTTTCCCAACATAATCAATATAACCATCTACTTCAACATAAACATCATGGCCTTCTAATCCAACCTTAGGTGAATAATCATTATTCATTAAAGGGAAGTTATCTGATCCAATTTCTGTATTATCTGATGAGGTTGTAATAACAATTTTTCTTGGAGTTACACTAATTGTACCAAGTTCATCATATTCAAGTTGGTAACTATCACTAGCAGGAGCATATCCAACAACTAATTCAACTTCATTATCAACTAATCCATCACTTACATTAGTAACACTATTAATAAATATTACTGTTACTTTATCTGAACTTATAAAATGAATAGAACTTGCATAGTCCCACTCTTCAAATTTATGAGCTTCAGCATCATATTCGAATTCTTGTGTACCTGTTATAACAGTAATAACTCTTTTTGTAATTGATAATGTACCATAATCAAGACTATCTACATAATCATAATTACATGAAACATTACCTAATAAAGGGTTATGAATATCAAAAATTAATACGTTATCTATTTCACCAAAATATATAATTGATGAACTACTTTCATTATTGAAAGAGAAATAATCATTTAATAATAAGACCGTTTCATCTTCAAATGAACGAGCATATAATTCAGATCCATCATATATTTTTTCAGCAGAACTTGTTGTAAGTTCAATTGTTTTAGCAAACATTTGTAACTTACCATATGTATAAGTAATGTTGTAGTTGTGCGATTTATCTTCACCATCACTTTGTGAAGTAATTGTAAGTACTAATTTATTTTCTACTATCCCTTGAGTAACTAATGAAACCTTCGTATTACTAGAAACTTCTAATACTTGTCCTTCTACTAATTTACCACTTGTTACATTATAATCTTCACAATATAAATATGAACCATCATATACATCCGAATAATCATCAGTTGTAATTTCTAATTCAATTTTATTAATTGTTAGGGTGCTGATTGTAATACCATTTTCTTCTAATCCTGAAATTATATAGTTATCATTTGGATTGAAATCACCATAATCAACACTTGAATTTGAAATAATAAATGTAATATTATTATAATAAACTTCATCTTGATAATCAGTAATTGAACCCCATGTTAATAATTCGAATCCATCATTTTTTGCTAATCCACGATCACCTGATAATTCTTCAACATAGACGTCATTACTTACTAGTTCAGTATTATCATATGTTTTTTCAGCCGAATCAACTGAAATAACAATCTCTCTTTGTGTTATTTCTAATGTACCATGTACTTTAGAAATATTATAATTATCCGTTACATCATTATCATCTTTATCTACTATAATGATATTTAAAATAGTATTTTCAATTGTACCAACATTTAATATTTGAGCTTCAATCACAACGCTTTTAAAAGTATGACCTTCAGCTAAATCATATAAATCTAAATTTAAATCAATAACTATATCATATCCATTATCTTCTAGAATATAAGAATCATATATTTTAGAATTCGAATTACTTTCAACTTTAATAAAACGATTAGTTACTACTAATTCTCCTTCAGTAATAGTTAATTTATAATTATTTGTTACATCTTTACTTCCATTTACAATAGAATAGATTTCATTATAAGTATTACTACTTGCCCCTACATCTAATTGAGAACCTGTAGTAACTAAGTTTAAAGTATGTCCTTCTACTAATTCATATTCAGTATTATCATAAGACCAAGAATCTTTTGTTAAAGAAGTTCCATCATATACTTTTTCAGCAGAATCAGTAACAATAGTAAGTAATCTATGAGTAATAATAATCTTACCTAAATCAATAGTTAACTCATAATTGTTTGTTACATCTTCTTCATTAAATAAGACAATAACTTTATCTTCATTGTAATAGTTAATCTCTTCACCAACATCAGTTAAAGAAGCTGATGCTGTAATAGTTAATTCATGTCCTTCCACTAATAAATAAGTAGAATTATTATATTCCCAACCATCAACTACTAATTCTTCACCATCATATACTTTTTCACCAGTTGCTGTAATAACAGATACTGATCTTTTTTCAATTTCTAATATACCAGTTTCAATTCTTAAATCATAATTATTTGATACATCGATACTATTTTCATCTAAAATATATTCATTTTCATATGTATTATCTTCTGTACCAAAATTTGTTATTGTTCCATTAACAGTAATATACAATTCATGTCCTTCTACTATTGAAGTACCACCTAAATAAACAATTATTGAATTTGTTAAAGGAGTTCCATCGTATACTTTTTTATCATCATTTGTTTTAATAACAACAACTTTCTTAGTAATAACTAATTCACCATAGATATATGATTCAATATTATAATTTGATGTTACATCATTATCATTTTCATCATATATTTTAATACTATAAGTATTTTTCCCCGAATCAGTTACATCTTTTTCTCCAACTTTTTGATCTACAGTAGAATAATGGAAACCAACAATATTACTAACACTATGATTTTCATTAATTTGGAATTGACCATTATATACATATTCACCATTAGATGTCGTTACTGTTACTGTTCTTGATGTTACTTCTAATGTACCTTCATTAATTGTTACAATGTAATTACTTGAAACATTTGAAGAACCATCTGTAATTGTAAAAGTAGAGTATGTATTATCACTTGTACCAACTTCTAATTGAGATCCTGTAATAACTAAGTTTAAAGTATGTCCTTCTACTAATTCAAATTTAGTATTATCATAAGACCAAGTATCTGATTCAAGACTAGTTCCATCATATTCTTTTTCAGCACTTCCAGTAATAATAGTAACTTCTCTTGCTGTTATTGTTAATGTACCTAGTAATACTGTTACTTCGTAATTACTTGTTACATTAGTAGATCCACTTAATACTTCATATGTATTATCTGTTATATTACTTACAGTACCAACATTTGTTATTGTACCAATAATATTTAATTCTAATTTATGGTCTAAAACAAAATTAGAACTTGTTATTGTATATGTATCTTTTGTTAAAGGAGTTGCATCATATACCTTTTCAGCGCTATCTGTTGTCACTGTAACTTTTCTAGATGTTATTGTTAATGTACCTAGTAATACTGTTACATCATAATTACTTGTTACATTAGTAGAACCACTTAATACATTATATGTATTATCTGTTATATTACTTACAGACCCAGCATTTGTTATTGTACCAATAATATTTAATTCTAATTTATGATCTAAAACAAAATTAGAACTTGTTATTGTATATGTATCTTTTGTTAAAGCTGTTCCATCATATTCTTTTGTAGCACTATCTGTTGTTACTGTAATTTTTCTTGCTGTTATTGTTAGGGTACCATGTGTAACTTTAATAATATAATTACTTGTTACATCTTTACTACCTTCATTTACAACAAAACTCGTGTGAGTATTTTCAACACTTCCAACATTTGTTATTGAAGCATTTGTTGTAATTACTAATTCATGAGTTAATGATAGTTTATTAGAACTTACGTATTCCCATCCATTATTTGATAAAGACGTACCATCATATTCTTTTGTATCATCTTTAGTAATAACTACGACTTCTCTTGCAGTTATTGTTAATGTACCATCAACATATTTAATATTATAACAGTAGCTTACATCAGTACTATTTTGTGTAATTTTAATAGTTAATTTATTTGCGACACTAGATACATCTGTAATTTGAGTATTAGTTACTACTGTGATTATATCACCAGATACTAATCCATTACTCGTAAATAATTTATTCTCTAAAATAGTTCCATCATATACTTTAGACGCATCAGATGCAACTATTGTAATATCTTTTTGTGTAATCTTCAACTTACCATAAACGTATGTAATATTATACGATGATGTACAATTAGTTGAACCATTATATGTTGCTATAACGACGTTATTTTCAATTTCCCCAGCATATGTAATTTTAGATGCACTCGTTATATAATAATCATCATTTCCCTCTAAAGTGAAATCTACATTAGCATTTTGTAGATATGATCCATCATATACTTTTTCAGCACTTTGTGTAGTAATTGTAATATCTTTTTGATTAATTGTTAACTTACCATAAACATATGTAATGTTATAGTTATTACTAAATCCATCAGAGTTTGTTGATACTACTAAATTGTTATTTACTTCACCATAAAAAGTAATACTATTATTTGAAATAAGAATTATTTCATCACCAGATACTAATCCAGTGTTAGTAAATTTAGTATTAATTAATTCAGTAGAATCATAAGTCTTTGATGCAGACTCAGTAGTAATAACTAAATCTTTTTTGTTTATACTTAAAGCACCATTTATTTTAGTTATATTATACATGTGAGTTATATCATTATTCCCAACATATATTTTATCAACTGATATTACATTTTGTGTAGTACCAAAGTTTTTAATTGAACCTGTAATTTCATAATCATATTCATGACCTTCTATTAAGTTAGACACAGTATGTTCATTGAATGAAAGGTTTGTACCATCGTATGTTTTGTTAGTACTCGAAGCAGTAAATGAAACACTTCTTTTAGTTAAAGTTAAATTAGATTCAATAGGTGTAAAATTATAACATGTTGAAACATCCACACCTTCTTTATTAACAATCTTAATTGATTCAACAATTGGAGATACTGTTTGAGTTTCTAATGAATAGAAATTTTCATAATCAATATCACCGTAAGTAATAGTGTCACCTGATTCTAATGATGCTGTAAAACTAGGTGTATTTCCAAACACTAAAGAACTATTTGAAACTTTAATATTAGAATCTTTTGGTGATATAGTAAAAGTAAATGTTTCTCCTTTTGCTGTACCAAATGGTTTATTAGAAGTTGCTCTAACCTCATATTCACCAGGGATTATAGGCTCTGTTGAACTCCATGAGGAAGATTTTACTTCTCTAAATTCAAAAGTACATTCCCCCCATAAAGATTCAGCATATAAAGTAATTTTTTCACCATAAGTAATATCGGACACAGATTGTAAATCTGTTGTAATTGAACCCTTAACTGAAAGTAATCCTACTACAGTTGCAAGTAATAAAACTAATAAACTAATTATAGGTACTTTAAATTTAAATAAAATACTTTTTGCTTTAGCAACACGCTGTATTTTAGCTTCATATCTTTCATATAACATAATCTGTGTCCTCCTTTTCTTTTATGTAGTGATTATCGATCCATTGATCGTATAATTAAAGTTTAATGATACTTCTTCTCCATATAGTTTTATTGATACAATTGAATTAGAAGAGTTAATCTCTGTTCTAACCATTTCATATTCATCAGCTAATCCATAGAAATTAACTGTTATTTGATAAGTAACGCCATCAATGCTCTTCGTAATAAGAATTTCTTCTAGTGTAGATAAGTCAGTTAATGCAGGAATTAAAATATCATCTAAATCCAACGATATATCATGTTTCAATATAGTTAATTCACCTAATTGATTATCAATAATACAATATTGAGTTACATCTATTTTATCTCCATTATAAACTTTAACGACTGGCTTTATACTTCCAACATTAGTAATTGACCCAATAACTTCAATATAATAATCATCTGTACCATCACCGTCAATATTCTTTTCGTATTGACTTGAATCTAAAGTTAATTCTTTTCCATCAAAGTATTTTTCATAAGGATTACTACTAACTGTTACAGTTACATCAGTCATTACTAGAATTCCATCTTCAACAAAAATTTCAAAATCATCCGACTCTATTTGTCCATTAATCATCTGCGCAACAGGTACTGGATTAGTCTTGTAGTATAAAGCGAATGATACTATTTTAGTTGTAGTAGATCCTTTTGATGCAAGATAACCAGAAATTTCTGCTTCATAACGATAATCAGGTCCAAATGCTTCAAGACCTTTAAGATTTGCATCAGTAGCATAGAATGTAGATGCATTCACTGGAGCTCCTACAGGAACTTTTATATCAAGTGGAGTAATAATTATCCCATCTTTTGTTTCATCAGTAATAGTGATACCACCCCAAATATATGTAAGGGAAAAGTTAGCAGGATCAGTCAATTTGATTGTTGCTGTATTATAATAAATTCCAACTTCAATCACAGAAACAAAATCAGAAATTTCATATAATTCAGAAATTTGATATAATTCAGAACCCTCCTTTATTTCGGGATAAACTGACGCTGTATGATGAGGATATGAATACGGTTCACCATCATAAATATAAGTTGAAGAACTAGTTTGAATTAGAACCGATACTTTCTCGATAGTAATAGTTCCATATGTATACGTTATATTGTAGTTCAATTCTTTATCGTTATCAGAAAAAACAACAAATCCAACATTCGGATATGTACCAGCTCCAAGACCACTTTCGACCAAGTCAGATGTAAATTCATCAACTATTTTATCAGATTGAATTATATTATTTGTTAAATCTCGAAAGGAAATTTCTTCACTTGTGTAGATAGTGTTAATACTTGGAGTTGCTATATTTACAATCATTTTAGTAATTGTAAGAGTACCATATTCATAAGTTATATTAAAATTATCAGTTACAATTTCATCGTCTTTTATAATAGTATAAATAATTTCATTTTTCACAACACCAACATCCACTATTGACTTTGGAGGACCCATAACTGGTAAATAACCGTCAATTAATCCAATAATTTCGATATTGTCAGTGCATTGCAATGGGTAACCATCGTATGTTTTAGCATCAGTATCTGTAATAATTGTAATGTCTTTTGGATGTATAGTCAGATCACCATATTTATAATGAATTAGATATCTATCCGAGACATCTTCATCATCTTCATCCAAGATTTTAACCGTAACAGTATTTTCTTCAACACCAACATCAGTAATTACACTATCGTTAGTCTCTACAAAACGGTGTCCATCTACTAATCCGGAATAAATGTAAACTTCGCATTTTAATTCTAATCCGTC
This sequence comes from bacterium, assembly GCA_044432865.1. GTDB lineage: Bacteria > Bacillota_I > Bacilli_A > Acholeplasmatales > Anaeroplasmataceae > JAWXUE01. Next base: position 59,541 of record JAWXUF010000002.1, read on the forward strand.
ATATGTCTTTTCATCACTTTCAGTATTGAAATAAAAATTTGCTAGAGAAACATGTAACTCTCCATATTGAATATTTAGTTGATAATAGTGAGTTACATCTTTATTATCTTGATCTTTAATAGTGTAAGCTAATTCGTTTGGTGAAATACCAGGAACCAATTGTTCACCGACAGTTTCAGCATCAAGTTTATGTCCATCTAATAATTCAGTATAAAGTTCATATCCACTATCTTTTAATGGTATTCCATCATATGTTTTTGATGCACTGAATGTTCTACCAGATATATTCATAGGATTAACAGTTAATTCTCCATAATTTTCTACAAAATTATAATATTTAGTTACATCGTTACCTTCTCTGTCAAACACGGAACCATGAAATTTATTCTCCACAACTCCTACAGAGTCATTTTCAGAATACACTTCAATGTCTAAACTATGCCCATCTAATACTTTTCCAGCTGTTAACCACCATCCATCATTTGTTAATGGTGTTCCATCATATGTTTTTGTTGAAGAATCTGTCTTAATTGTTAAATCAATATTACTAATTTTAAGAGTTCCATATATATAATTTATTTCATATTTAGAAGTAACAGGTTTATCATTTTGATCATATATAGTAACAATAAATAAATTATCAACTTCTCCTACAGTATCTAAAGAAGATAAGAAATCAACTTGAGCTCTATGACCAGAATATAATGAGCCAGATAATAATTCGTATTGTCTGTTAGTTAAAACTGTATTCCCATCATATTTTATTTCTGCTGATCCAGAAGAAAATATTAAATTTCTTTCTGCTAAATTAATTACACCAGAAAACATTAAACTAAAGTATATAATTAATCCAACAAGTAAACTTGCTATTATTGAACCAGTTACTATTAATTGTTTTTTTGTATTAAACATAATATTCTCTCCCTTCTTCTTATCCGTTGCGTTCTATTTTAGTTATGTAATCTTTACATTGAGGCATTTGATCTACACCAAATAACTCATCTAAGTATTGGCATAAACCTTGTGCTTCTTTTCTCATATAAACAGGATTTTGCGATTCAAGTTTTCTCATTATCTTAGAAGATAAAATATCATCTAATGCATTGATTTCACTACCACCACACCCTACATATACAGGTACATAATTTTTAATTTGTTTCATAATCCTATTACCAAATGATAAATGGAACTTTTTAATCATATAATCATCTAATTCTTTAATTCTTCTTAAGTTACGATCTGTAATTTCAAACTTATTTAAATTTTCTTTAAATAATTGTCTTAAGTTTTCTTCAGTTATTTTCATTCCACGATCTCTATTAGATTCAAATGGAACAGCTTTTTTATCTAAATTTATTACCATTGCTCTATCGTATACTTTATCAGAAATAGCAAATGTTGAATCATCATTATTAGCTGTTCCAATAAACCACATATTTTTAGGTAACTTCATTCTTCCTTCAACTAATTTTTTTGGATCTGTAGGCCATACATTAGCTACTACATCTAAAAATCTAACATCAGGATTAGGTAACTCTAATAATGATAAGAATTCAGCAAAGTAATATTCAACTCTTGCTATATTCATTTCATCTAATACAGTAATAAATATTTCTTCACTGTAATTTGCTTCATATAATTTTTGTAATAAAGTTGTTTCAATAAATTTATTAGTAAATTCATTATAATAACCAATTAAGTCAGTACGCTCTTTCCACATTGGTTGAATTGGTACTACTGTAGTTGGATTAGATAAATACTCACCAAATGCATACGCTAAAGATGTTTTACCTGTACCAGACATACCTTGTAATATAATAATTTGAGTAATTGATAATCCAGCAATAAATCTTCTAATATCGCTAATGTCATAAAATAATCCTAAGTGACCTCCAGCGAACTCTCTGAATTCTTCACATACTCTTTTTAATGTTAATTCTTTATCAATAGCAGGAGCTTTATAGTCAGCCCATTCTTCATCAATTTTATTTAACATGAAGAATCTTACATCTTCATTATTATCATCTTCTGATTTTGTTTTACCAGTTGAACCTCCAGAAACACCATCTAAATATATTTGAGTTGGCTCTTTATTTTCTTCTATAAAACGATCATCATCGAATTGTCTCTTTCTGAAAAAACCCTCTACTTTAGGCCTATCTAGCAATAGTAAAAATAAATATACTAAAAATACAGGTAATAAAATTGCTAAAATAGTTACAAGGTATAGAGTCTCAGAATATATTAAATTGTCAATTACAGTAAACTCATTTACTGAAAAATATTCATCAATTGCTAGTAACAACATTGTTCCAACAAAAAAGATTACCACTATTATTAAAAAGTATATTTTCTTCATAACTCTATCCTCCTATTTTATTTTTTACCTAAATATTTCTTTCTGATTTTCTTCTTAGTTCTCTTCCATTCTTCACTAAAGAATTGTTCAAATGCAAAGTATTGCTCCTCTAATTCTTGGAATCGTTCTTTCGAAGTATAATCATCTTCTTGTGTTTTAATATTCATCTTAATTCTCATTGCTAATAACTGTGCATAAGCAAATGCTTTATCATTATTAGCTTTTTTAGCATCTTCTAATGCTGTATTTAATTCTTCATCTTTTTGAGATATCTTTTCATTAATTTCATTTTCTTTTTCTGTTAAAGATTCATTACTAGTTTTTTCTTTCTCTTCAAATTCTGAAATTAAATTATCTTTATACTCTTTAAATTCTACATCTAATTCTTCTTTTACAAGTTCTCTTGCATTAGTTACTTGTTCTTCTAATTCTTTAATTTTAGATGATGATTCTTCTTCTAACTCTTTGAATTTTGATGATGATGATTCTTCTAGTTCTATAAATTTAGAGTTAGATTCATTTTCTAAATTTGAGATAGCTTCCTCATGAGAAATTATCAATTCTTCTTTACTAGAAATTTCTTCTTCTAGTTTTTGATTTAATACTATAATTTCATCATTTAATTCTTCTTTATCTTCATTTAACTTTGTTATAAAATTATCTTTTTCTTCTAATTCTTGTCCTAACTTAAACACATCATCTTTAAGTTCATCAATCTCTTTTTTATATAATTCGATTGTATCATTTTCTGACTCTAATTGAGTATTTCTTTTCTCAAGCATTAAGACATACTCTTCAATAGACATATCCCTTGAGATTAAATTGTTTTTAATTTTATCAATTTTCTCTTTTAATTCTAATTCTTGTTTTCTTTTTTCTTCTAATTCAAAATCTTCTATTTCTTTTTTAAATATATCTGAGTAGTTATTACCATGTTTAAAAGCAATATACGATGTTAAATTAATTACTTCAGCAAAATCATCAGCTACTTCACTTGAGAATGGATTAAATGTTTCATTAATTTCTTCTACTGAATAACCATCTTTGTCTATTGCATTAATATAGTCAAAAAGTAATACTAAAGCTTTGAAGTTTTTATTGTTTTTTAATACATTCGTTTTAACAAGAGGTTGTTTTACTAATGGAGCTTTACACACTTCTTTCATTAAAGGAGTAGCAAGTAATGAAATAATTTCTCTTGAGATCATCTCAATTCTTTCAATTAATGAATTTGTGTGTTCATCTACTAGTGGATTAAGTACATCAAATCTCTCCTCTTTAAAATTTAATTCAAATGAAAGATTATAAAATTTGCTATTAACATTTTTATTTAATGAAACATTACTTTTATATGTTCTAATAATTTCATTAATTTTTTCTTGTCGCATATTAACAAATTGTTGTAAATAATATATTAAAGTATATAAAAATCTATTTTCATAAATAGCATAATCATTTACTTTTTCCTCCATATAAACTTTATCAGGAGTAAGTATTTCACCTTCTTCAGGTAATCTTGATATCAAATCACTATGTTTAGCAAGATGAACAATTGAGGCTTTAGATACTTTCTTAACTTTCTCAATTGGTATTACTTCACCTGTTGTAGCAATAAATTGTCTATCTTGAGCAACGGCTTGGGCAATATGTTTTATACCTTCTTCAATCTCAATAATCCAATCTTCTTCTATTTTTAAATTTAATTTAGTACTAGAGAATAAATCGAACTTTAATCCACTTTGTTTAATTTCATTTTTAACAAATACATTTTCTTTATCTTTTTTACTATGTACTCTATATGAAGAATACGATCTATTAATAATTGAAAAATGTTTCATATTGCCACCTCCTTATCCGTTACGTTCTATTTTAGTTATGTAATCTTTACATTGAGGCATTTGATCTACACCAAATAACTCATCTAAGTATTGGCATAAACCTTGTGCTTCTTTTCTCATATAAACAGGATTTTGCGATTCAAGTTTTCTCATTATCTTAGAAGATAAAATATCATCTAATGCATTGATTTCACTACCACCACACCCTACATATACAGGTACATAATTTTTAATTTGTTTCATAATCCTATTACCAAATGATAAATGGAACTTTTTAATCATATAATCATCTAATTCTTTAATTCTTCTTAAGTTACGATCTGTAATTTCAAACTTATTTAAATTTTCTTTAAATAATTGTCTTAAGTTTTCTTCAGTTATTTTCATTCCACGATCTCTATTAGATTCAAATGGAACAGCTTTTTTATCTAAATTTATTACCATTGCTCTATCGTATACTTTATCAGAAATAGCAAATGTTGAATCATCATTATTAGCTGTTCCAATAAACCACATATTTTTAGGTAACTTCATTCTTCCTTCAACTAATTTTTTTGGATCTGTAGGCCATACATTAGCTACTACATCTAAAAATCTAACATCAGGATTAGGTAACTCTAATAATGATAAGAATTCAGCAAAGTAATATTCAACTCTTGCTATATTCATTTCATCTAATACAGTAATAAATATTTCTTCACTGTAATTTGCTTCATATAATTTTTGTAATAAAGTTGTTTCAATAAATTTATTAGTAAATTCATTATAATAACCAATTAAGTCAGTACGCTCTTTCCACATTGGTTGAATTGGTACTACTGTAGTTGGATTAGATAAATACTCACCAAATGCATACGCTAAAGATGTTTTACCTGTACCAGACATACCTTGTAATATAATAATTTGAGTAATTGATAATCCAGCAATAAATCTTCTAATATCGCTAATGTCATAAAATAATCCTAAGTGACCTCCAGCGAACTCTCTGAATTCTTCACATACTCTTTTTAATGTTAATTCTTTATCAATAGCAGGAGCTTTATAGTCAGCCCATTCTTCATCAATTTTATTTAACATGAAGAATCTTACGTCTTCATTATTATCATCTTCTGATTTTGTTTTACCAGATTTAGAAGTACCATTAAAACTTCCACCTATAAATTCAACAGGCTTAAATTCAGAATTTTCTTGTTTAACACCTTTTGTATTATCAGCTTCAATATCTCTAATAACATCTGGTCTTCTAAGTTCATTCATTATCATAAGTCCAACTATAGATAACATTAAAAATAATATTACTATAATATAGATCATAATAGCTGTTTTACTAAAAAGACTTTCCCATAGACTACTAATCGCTGAGCTTAATATTGTAGTTTTCATGTATACCTCCTATTTATATTTATTTAAATTTTCCTTTGTTAACAACATATTTTCATCTTCTAAAACTTCTTTTAACACTTCTAAAACTGTGTTATATACATTTTCTTGTCCAAAGAAAATAATTGGTAAAAGAACATTTGAAATAGTTGAATCAAGAGTAGTTTTTTCATCAGCTCCTGATTTTTTGTATACACTAGCATACACTTCTAATTTTCTAACAATTTTATTTTCAATTGCAAAATTAAATTTTTCTTTTAATTGTTTTTCAATTTCATCTATTTTGTCCCAAGACTCATTTGATAAGAAAGATTCTTCTCTTGCTGTATTTATTCCATCCATGAAATTAACTGATGATAATATTTTATGTTCAGTATTAGTTTCTTTTTTAGCAATAGTTTTAATATCTAAATCTAATAGTATAGCTTCGTTTACTAATCTATTAGAAAGTGCCCCACTATCTTCTTTTGTAAATAAAATGAACCAAGTATTTTTAGGAATAGCTAGTTTTTTATTTACTACATAATCACTAATTAAGAAGTCTTCTTTTTCTAATATAATTGTTCCTTTTTCATTAGGATTCTTTGAAAAATTAGCTAATGAATTTAAATATAAATTACATGTTTCTAAATCAACATTCATTAAAGAACAAATGTTAACATTACTTGTATTATTTGAAGCATGACAAATACCTTTAATAAAATCATTCACTTTATCATCTTTATAAAATACATCACGATCAGAAGATGCATTGTCATCTACAATCGAATAGAATGTTTCGTTACCGAAGAATTCATTTAAAGCATTTAGGAATTCTAAATCATTATTATTTTTATTATTAATTAATACTAATCGTGAAGCAGCCATTGAAGCAAATAAATCTTTATTTTTTCTATAGTCTATTTCTAATCCACGTTCTAACAAGAAATTATTAAAAGATTCAGTTAAGTCTTTTAAACTAACTTCATCAAATTTTACATTTGAAAACTTAACTACAACTTCTTCTTCAGGAACAACAATCTCAAAATCATTTGTTGTAATAAATTCTTCTACTGGTGCTTTCACAGCTTTAACTCTAGGAAATGATCTAATTAGTAAAATAATTAGAACAAAATTAATAAATGCCCATATACCATAAATATATGTATCTACAGAAGAAATAGCTTCTCTTTTTAAATACACAAAAATCATTAATACATTATAGTAAAATAACAATGACGAAAAAGTTATAACTTTAAACTTAGTACTAAAAATACCTTTTGAATCATCATATTCTTTTTTTACATTATTAGGATTTTCAACAGTTTCAATTAACGGAACAAATACTTCTAAAAGTTTGTCTAATAAAACATCAATCTTATCTTCAGTTAAAGAATCATTTTGTTTAAAACCTTCATTGTATTCATCTTCTGTAATAGTTTCTTCTTTTAATTGTTTTTCTAATGAAATATTCGCCTTAACTTTTGCATATATTTCTCTTTGTTTAGTTTTTGCATCTACAGTTAAATATAAAAGGTTATTTTCTAGAGAGTTAAATACATCTAAATCATTACTTTTAATTAATTTAATATTTGTATCATCAAAACTTAATAAATTATTTATATCTTTTAGAATAATATTAAAAAATGTTGATAGAACTTTAAAAGAAATATTTTTACTATTGTTATATAAAACAATGCTACTAATATTTTTCATTTTTTCTTTTAATTTATCAACATCTAAACTACATTCTTCAAAATTATTTTTAGTATTTTTAAATACTAATAACTTCACTTTTTCTTCTAATGATAATCTTACAATTATCTCCTCATTTTTTAACATAAATAACCTCTCCCTTGATATGAAATATTAAAAAGTACTTATGTAAAATTTTACTACTTTATGTCGAAAGAGTCAACGGAATTAAGTGTAAATAAGTTATAGAAACGCTTTTAAAAACAATTTTCGCATATATAAAGTACGTATATTACACAAATAAAAAAATCACATAATTTTTTTCTAAATTATGTGATTAATATTACTTATTTTTCAGTTTTTTTCTTAATTCTTCATACCCAGGTTTATTCAATAATGCAAACATATTTTTTTTGTAGGCTTCTACTCCTGGTTGATCAAATGGGTTAACTCCAAGTGTATACGCACTAACTCCACATGCAACTTCAAAGAAATAAATTAACTCACCTATTGTATATGGGTTAATAGAATCTAATTCAATTATAATATTAGGAACTTCACCATCAACATGAGCAAGAATTGTACCTTCCATAGCTTGTTCATTTACATAATGAAGTGTTTTACATGATAGGAAATTTAAACCATCTAAGTCTTCTTCATCTGTAGGTATTACAACTTCTTTATTAGACTTGTTAACTTTAATGACTGTTTCAAATAAATTTCTTTTTCCATCCTGAATCATTTGACCCATAGAATGTAAGTCTGTTGTAAAATTTGCACTCGAGACATAAATACCTTTGTTCTCTTTACCTTCTGACTCTCCAAATAGTTGTTTCCACCATTCAGCTAACAACTTAAGTTTAGGTTCATATGTTACAAAGATTTCAATGTCTTTTGTTAAATGAAGAACATTTCTTATTAATGCATATTTAACAGCATCATTATTTTTATTTAAATAATTTTTCGATGCTTCTTTAGCACCTGATAAAAGTTGATTAATATCTACACCACTACAAGCGATAGGTAATAACCCAACAGCACTTAACACACTAAATCTCCCACCAACATCATCAGGTACAACAAATGTTTTATATCCTTTTTGTTTAGCTAAAGTGATTAATGCACCTTTTTCTTTATCTGTTGTAGCGAAAATTCTATCACTACACTCACCGTATTTATTTTCAATTAATTTTTTTAATACTCTAAAAGTGATAGCTGGTTCTATTGTAGTACCAGATTTAGAAATTACATTTATACAAAAATCTCTATTTTCTAAGTATTCACAAAGTTCACTTAGATAATCACTTGATAACTCTTCTCCACAAAATACTACTTCGAATTCATTATTAAAATATTTCTTATGTGCTTCAATTACACTTGCTGCACCTAAATAACTCCCACCAATTCCAATAACTACTAATGTATTACATTTACTTCTAATAGAATTTGCAGTTTCAATTATATCTGCAGTATCCATATTCATTGGTAAATCTAACCACCCTAAGTAATCATTACCTAAACCTGTTCTATTTAATAACATATCACAAGCTTCATTTACTTTACTTTCAATAGCATTGTATTCTTCATTAGAAAAGAATTTTTTAGTATTCTCGATATTTAACTTAATCATAATTTCTCCTTATACTTTTCTAATGCTTCTTTTTTCCATGTTTCCATTTTTACACCAAGTGGACAATATCCTTTAATAACTTTGATAAACTTATGTGCTTTAGATGGTATAACATTACATTTTTTAAAACTTAATTTAAATCTACTTTGTTTATCATCATACTCAATGACTTCTAAAGTTAGATCTTCTCCTACGCTAACTATTTGATTAATATCTGTAACAAATCCATCAGAAAATTCTGATATGTGTACTAGACCTGTTCCATTTTCTAATTTAACAAAAGCTCCGTAAGATTTAATTCCAGTTACTGTACCAATTACAATTTCACCTTTATTCATATTCTTACACTTCCTCGCTTGAGGATATTATACTACAAAATAATACTTTTTACTAGAATTATAAAAGTGGTAATTATTTTCAAATTAAATAAACGGAAATCAAATCTTGAAAAATGTCGAAATAAAAGCATTTTTTTATTATACGATTTATTTTAGTAGTTTCATTTAATTTTATTTGTTGTATTTTGTTTAATATGAATAAAAGAAAAAAGACCTTAAAAGGTCTTTAAAATTCTAATTCTTCCATATCAAGTTTAACACCAATTACACTAGGTACTTGTTCAATTAATACAGACTCAATACCATCATATAATGTATCATCTAATGCGCCACACATAGCACATGCCCCTAACATTTTAACATGAACATATCCTTCTTCAAATTTAACATATTCAATGTCACCACCATCTCTTTGTAGATACGGTCTTAATACTTCTAGTACTTTTAATATTTGTTTTTCAACTTCAGTATATTCTCTCATTAACTATTACCTTTTTCCTTAATTCTTTTTAAAATGAAATGTGCACATTCATAAGCACATGATTCAATAATAAAATCTGGAATAGTTAAATAAGAGTTTTTACTTTTAGGATCACTTGAAAATCCTTTAAGTCTTAAAATCTCACCAGAGATATCACCTAAAATATAACTATATTTATCGTACACTTCCTCAATATATTTTTCTTCAAAAACAGTTTGATTAAATGCATTTCTATAATCTTTTATAACTTCAAATTTCCCTACTTTAGTCTCAATCATTTTCCATACCTCGTTTATTATTGATACCTTATTATATCATAACCTAAAGTAAATTACTAATGTTTAACTTATAGAAATATCAGGTGTTGTGCCACTAAAAAAATAATTCGGTACAGACCCATAAATAACAGTAGATACTAAAGGTACACTATTAGCAACATTTACATCATTTGAAATTAAAGGAACAATTGCTTTAAAGGAAAAATCATATTCTAGATTAACAGTAACTAAGCTGGAATTTAATCCATACTCTTCAACATTTGTATTAAGTTTAACATTGTACATAGCAATAGTACTCACTGAAATAGGTAATGTTATACTACTACCAAAAAAAACATTACTACTAAATAAATATCCAAAAGGGACATCGATTGATTTACTAGAATTTTCATTGAATTCTTTTGTTAAATCGACTATTGCCTGACTAGTCACTCCTAATATTTCATTTGTTTTCTTTGTATCAATATACGCATATACTACTTCTTTTGAATCATTATATGTTACGTGCATTAAACTCTCAGAAGTTAATTCTGCTACAATTTGTTCATTAATAGTTGTTGTAATCATTTCATTTATTTTATTTGTACAATCGTATCTAATATACTCTTGAACACTTTCTGAAAAATAACCCTTTATAAGAAAAGACCCGATCATTATTACAATAATCAAAAACATTATTACTCTATGCTTAATAAACCACATAATTTTCTTCAATAATATCACCACATAATTATATGTAATAAATTGGAAATAAATACACATAATATTATGGAGGTGATTTTATGATAGTAAAAGATATTATGACACGTACTGTTGTAGCAGTGAATAAGGATACTTCTATTTTATCAGTAATGAAATTAATGAGAGAAACAAACCTAGGGTTTATCGTAATCACAGAAGAGAAAAAACCGGTTGGTGTTGTTACAGATAGGGATATTGTTATAGCTTTATCATTAACTTATAAATTAGAAGATTCCATTTCTTTAATTATGAAAAAAAATATTATTTCTATAGATCAATACTCATGTATTAACGATGCTAGTGATCTTCTAGGTAATATGCAAATAAGACGACTTTTAGTTGTTAATGAAAATTCTATTGTAGGAATTTTGTCAATTGCTGATTTAGCTCGTCATGTTTTGTTAGAAGATAATGCATTAGAGGCTCTTACTGAAATTTCATACGACTTTAATACAAATAATGACTCAGTTATACATATAGAAACATCTATGTTATAAATTGTAGAATAATAAAGAATTTCATATTATTATTGTGAGTATGTTTCATACAAAAAATAACAGTTTCAACAGCATTCTACGTTATTACGCAATATATTTATAATGATTAAATTGTAAAATTTTTAGATATGATAAATATAAATATCTATTAATACAAATAAAAATAAAAGACTTTATAATTCGATAAATTATCGCATTATAAAGTCTTTTTTTCATTTTGTTATTTTTGTACTAGTAAACAAACTGCTTCAGCAGCTATTGCTTTGCCCTCACCTATCGGACCAAGTTTTTCATACGTTGTTGCTTTAACACTTATTAATTCAATATCAATATTTAATATTTGAGATATACATTCTCTTATAGATAAAATATGTGGTTTCATTTTAGGTAATTCTAAATAAACCGTTGAATCTATATTACCAACAACATACCCTTTTTCTATAATTAATTTATTAATATATTTTAGTATTTCTTTTGAATCAATACCTTTATACTTTGGGTCATTATCTGGAAATATTGTACCTAAATCACCTAATGATAAAGCCCCTAACATTGATTCAGAAATAGCATGTAATAAACAATCAGCATCACTATGACCTAGCAAACCTAAATGATAATCAAGTTTTATTCCACCTAAATATAAATCTCTACCTTCAACTAATTGATGGATATCAAAAGAATGTCCTATTTTAGGAATCTTAACATTATTCATTTCATAATCCTCTTTCGTTGTTATTTTTATGTTCTTCTCACTTGAGAATACAATTTCAATTTTCTTATTCATATTCTCAATACAAGATATATCATCTGTAGGTACAACATTAGTTTTGATACATTCATTTATACCATCAATGAACAATTGCTTACTTCCTCCTTGCGGAGTTAACGCTTCAATTAAATTGTTTCTATCTAACGTATTTAAATCTGTAGTCTTAATTGTATTAACAACTTTCTTTGCTAAAAAAGCAGCGTCATTAGTTTTAAGTTTATTAATTAAATTATCTAAATCATCTTCTTGTAAGAATGGTCTTGCACCATCATGAATTAACACTGTATCATATAAAGCTTCTTTCAAACCATTTAAAACACTAAGATGTCTATAGTTCGAACCATAAACTATCTTAGCATTTTTATAATTAAATAAAGACTCTTCTTCCTTTTGACAAACAATTATTACTTCATCACATTTTTTTAATAATAAATCAACACTATATTCAAATATTCTCTTGTTATTAATTTTAAATAACACTTTATTTTTTTCTTTATCAAATCTAGTACCACTACCAGCACATAATACAATAGCACTAAGCATGAGCTATATCCTTATAGAATGCATAATTAGCACTGAACTGAGAATTAAGAGAAACTACTAATGCTTTTTTAGAATTAGCAATTAAACTAGCAGCGTCATTACCATCGTTATATGATTGAGCAATACCCATATTTATTTCTAAAATAACAGAAGTTGATCCATATTGCATTTTGAAATTCATTACTTCATTTCCACTCTCAATACATTTTCTAAGTAAATCCATCTTACGTCCATCTGTAATTGTGAAAACAAAGTCAGTACCAGTTACACGATAAATATCAGACGATTCAGTAACAAAACTTGAAGTGATTTGTTTAACATATTCAGCTAAAATCATATCTCCAATTTTTCTTGAATGTGTTTCATTAATATTAACTAAATTAGTAGTACGTAATGTTACTACATCAAAATTCATATTATTATTTCTTAATATATTAACATCAGTAACTAATTCATCATAAGATTTAATTTCATCAAGATGTTTATAACTTGTCTTAGCAAAATAACTATTTTCATGTTTACTAACATAAGATAAAATAGTCGGATTAACTTTGTCATCAAATATTCTTTTACCTTTTTCAGTTACATATTGATAATTAAATCCTGCTTTAAAACGATAACTTATTTTATAAGAAGGGAATTCTGGAGATAATTTATCTATAGTTGTTTTGTATACACCAAAATCATCTGGATGTATATATGAATGGAAATCAGTAATACTTAACGTATTTTGACTTAAATTCAATAATTTAACTAAGGTATCATTAAACCAAACATATTCTTTATTCATTTCATAAAAAAAGATTCCTTCACTAGTTAATTCCAATGTAGCAATAAACTTATGTCTTACACTTTGAAGTTCATCATTTTGATTTTTCAACTCTTTTTCAGCTGCTAATAATAAATTATTATCTTTTTTAGATCCAATACACATTCTTCCTTTGTATTTACCACTAAAAAATATAGGTTTTTCTAATAAATTTAAAATAACAGTTTGACCATCTCTATTATAAAAATATAATTCTCTTTTTATCTCATCATTTGGTAAAGCAGTTTTTGGAAAAGTACTATAGTACTCTCTTAGCATGTCATTACTTGTTTGTGTATCATCTAATCTAAAAAATCTTATTTTAGATGATATAACATCAAAAAACTTCTTACCTAGAACTTCTTCTTTAGTACATCCAATTTCAGTTAAAAAAGATTCACTCACTTCTTTAACACGGTCTTTAGAATCAGTGATAAAAAATACATTAAATGTAGTATTCTTAAATGCTCCAATAAAATCAGAAAATTGTCTCATTTTTTGAAGATAAGTATGACTAATAATAAAAATAAGAATAGCGAATAAAATGTATTCTCCTAACATTACCCCGTTAAATATTTGAGTATATAATTCATTATCTAACATGCTTTCAGAAATCCATAACATTGCGATTACAAAAAAGTTAATAAAAGTTAATGTTAGTCTCACGGTATGTAGTTTACGTTGTTGAATTGAACTATGTATAACAATAATCGTTAAAATACCACTTAATATTAAAGCGTATAATGGATGTTGAAACATTTAATCACCACCTACCAATTAAAATTATTGCAGCTGTAATTAATAATGCTATTACAAACTGAATTAATACATGTTTATTTAATATTTTATGAGCTACTCCTGGAAAAGATTTAGAGATAAATGTAGTAATTGGATCAAAAATACCTAAGAAAATAGTTTTTAATGCTTTCATAACTACACCTCTCTTTCCATTGCTAGTTCAACATATTCTAACAACTGATTTTTATCTGTCATTTTCATGAAAATACCACTATAAGCAATTGAAATAGATCCAGTCTCTTCACTTACTACAATTGTAACACTATCTGTCGCCTCAGCAATACCTAATGCAGCACGATGTCTAGAACCAACTGTTTTATCAAGATTATCCCTTTGAGATAATATGTAATATGCTCCAGCACATCTTATTTTATTACCTTTAATTATTACAGCACCATCATGTAATGGTGTTAATGGTGTAAATATATTAATTAATAATTCTTTTGAAATATCAGAATCCATTTGTACAGCTTTATCAGCATATTGATCTAATACACGATGTTTCTCAATTGTAATTAATGCACCAATTTTTTTACTTGATAAAAACATTACTGCATCTGCAATAGCCATTTTACTATCCATTGTTGTTTTAACAACAGCAACTTCAGAAATTTTTCTTGATCCATCAATCAAAAATTGTTTAATTTCTGGAGCTAAAACTACAATAGCAATTACACCAATTCCTAATTTACAATATCCGAAAATACCTTCGGCAACATATAAATTTAATTCAGTAGCAACTAAATCTCCAATTACTATTATTATTAAAGGAATAACAAATGCTAAAGCAGTCTTTGATTTAGAGAAAAATCTAACACAAAAAAAGACAATCATAAAAATTAAATAAAACTCTAAAGCAATACTTGCAATTTCGTTTGAATTAAAAAATTCAATTATTGAATCCCACATAAAATACACCTACTCTCGTTTATTTATTATATCACTTTCTTTAGAAAAGATAAAGAAAAGAATAAAAGTAGAACTGAGTTCTACTTTTCTATTGTATACAACTTATTTAAGTTTTTTAAATCTACAGGTTTTAACATACACATATATTTTTTGTTATCATAACTACCATCTTCGTTTAATACAAAAATATTTATTTTCTTATTAATTACAGCAGTCCCATCAATTGCAATAAGACCACATCTTTTAGGAGTTTTCATTTGAATAAACATATCATTATATGGATGGAAATTTGATGTAGCTTTATGTCCAACAACTATCACAGTATTTAAATTAGGTAAATCTTTTAAAAGTAATGACGAATCAATCCACGTTGCTTTTTTCCAATTGTTTGGTGTAGCATTATGATAATCAGTATGAGGAATAAAACCATGTACAAACAAATGCCCCGGTAACTCTAAGAAATGAAGCATGTTTCTTGTAAATCCAATAACTCTCTTTACATCAGGATCGTTCAACTTTATTTGAAATTCTTTCCATGTATCTGCAGTACCATTAACAATATCTGCTTGTGTAACTTGATTTCGTTCAGCTAAATCTTCTAATAAAAATTCATGATTTCCTTTTATTAAGTATTTTCTATGTTCAGGGAATTCATTTAAAAATACAAACATTTCAAAACTCTTAGGACCTCTATCAAAGTTATCACCGCATGATACAATTATGTGTTCTTCATTTTTTTCATCAAATCCGG
>JAWXUF010000003.1:0-72825 GCA_044432865.1 bacterium
AATCTCCTTCATTATTATCACCTCTTATAATCATTATAAATTATAAGAAGTATATTTTAAAATTAATTTTGGGAAATAATCAAAAGTTAATCATTAAGAAATTATCATATGTTAATCATAAACAGTTGCACAACATTTAAAAAGATGTTGTGCTTTTGTATTTATTGTGTTATACTAAATAAGCATGTATATGCAATCCTTGTACTATCGTCGATAGTACCAAATAGACCAGAAGGAGGTGCTCTTAAATGAAAAAATACGAAGTTATGTTTATCGTTCGAGCAAGCTTAGAGGAAAGTGTAATTAAAAATGTTGTTGCGGATATGTCTGCTGCATTTACTACAAACGAATCTAAAGTTTTAGAATGTAAAGAAATCGGTTTAAAAGAATTAGCTTATGAAATCGAAAAAGCTAGAAAAGGTTATTATGTATTATTAAATGTTGAAGCTACTGCTGAAGCATTAGTAGAATTTAACCGTCGTGCTAATATTTCTGAAGCTGTTGTTCGTCACATCACAGTTTCACTAGAAAACTAAGGGGGACAATTAATATGGTTAATCGCGTAGTTTTAGTTGGTAGAATTACAAGAGATCCTGAAGCTACAGTTACTGCCTCAGGAATTACTTTAGTTAGATTCACAATAGCCGTTAATAGAAATTATAAAGATGCTAATGGTGAAAGACAAGCTGATTTTATCAGCTGTATTGCTTGGAGATTTCAAGCAGAGTTTTTATCAAATTATGTTAAAAAAGGAAATCAAATTAGTGTAGAAGGTAGAATCCAAACAGGAAGTTACACTGATAGTGACAACCAAGTTCGTTATACAACGGACGTATTAGTTGAATCTGTTAGTAACCTTGAACCTAGAAATGATAATCAAAATTTTAACAATCAAAATAACTTTAATGCTGCTCCTACAGGGAACAGTACACAAAATCAACAGGAGTTCGCAGCACCATCAAACTTTGATGTAAGTGATGACGATCTTCCATTCTAATAAGGAGGAATTCAATTATGAACCAAGGATATAAAAATAATCGTAGACGTAAAAAAGTATGTTATTTTACAGCTAATAAAATTGAAACAATCGATTTCAAAGATGCAGAATTATTAAAAAAATTCGTTTCTGATCGTGGAAAAATTTTATCTCGTCGTGTAACAGGTACTTCTGCAAAATATCAACGTCAATTAGCAGTAGCTATCAAACGTGCTAGACATATGGCTTTATTACCATTCGTTAAAGAATAGTAGTTAATACCCTCTATTAAATAGAGGGTATTTTTTTATTTTTATTTTAGTTTATTTTGAAATCGATTTGTGATATAATATTATATGAATGTAGGTGAAAAAATGAAAAGATTTATTAGTTTAATTGTAGCAATATTTGTGCTTGTTCTAACTGTATATATTGGTATTGTACAAGATGTATTTAATTTTGATTTTAGTAATGCTGTTAATGTAATTGTTGTCTATTTAACGATAGGTCTGATTTTCATTACAGGGACTCTTTCTATTTTGTTTTATTATAGAAAAAAAGATGAAAAAATAAAATGGCTTTCAAATAGACTTGAACAATGGAGTAATTTAACTGTCCATGTAAATAAGGCTGGAGATGAAGTTTTCTCTGAACTTCCAATTGGGATAATTATCTATGATGAGCAAGAAGAAATAAAATGGGTTAATAAATTTGCTAGGATGATATTCCCTGGTGATTTACTTTCAAAATCATTATCTGATGTAAGTGAAGAATTACAAGTTTTAATTAATAAATCTGATGATTCTTTTACATTTGAATTTGGAGAAAATTCATACGATGTTATTCATAAAAAAGATAATAGATTATTATATTTATTTGATGTTTCTAAAAGAGAACAAGTTACAAAGTTATATGAAAAAAGAATTCCTGCACTAGGAATTGTTAATCTTGATAATTTAGATAATGAAACTAAAAGTTTTGATATGCAAGAAAAAATTAACTTAAGAGGACAATATCTTGGGGAAATATCGGATTGGGCTGCTAAACATAATGGATATATCAAAAGTTATGATGATGGTAGTTTAATTATTGTTTGTGATTATTCTTCGGTACAAAAAATGGTTGAAGAGAAATTTGATGTTTTAAATAAAATTAGAGATATTTCTCAAGCTAATGGTATTCGTGTTTCAGGAAGTATTGGTATTGCATGTCATGATACAAACTATGAAGAATTAGGTACACTTGCCCAATCAGCATTTGATTTAGCAGAAAAACGTGGTGGGGATCAAGCTGTAGTAAATATTCAACATAAAAAAGTTCAGTATTTCGGCGCATCACTTAATGCAGTAGAAAAAAATACATTCTTACATGCTAGATCGAAAACTTTAGAATTAAAAGCAATAATTGATGATAGTAGAAATGTATATATCATGGGTCATGTTATGGCTGATGCAGATGCATTTGGTGCATGTCTTGGTATGTTAAAAATGGTTTTATCTAGTACTAAGAAAGTTAATATTGTACTTGATCCAACTAAAATTGATACAACTGTTACAAAGATTTATAATGAATTAATGAATAGTAATGAACCATGTAAAAATAATATTATATCATTTGATCAAGCTGATATTGATGAAAAATCATTATTAATTGTATTAGATACTCAAGCTACTAGTATTGTAATGGATCAACAATTCCTTTCTAGATTTAAAAAAGTAGCAGTAATTGATCATCACAGAACTGGTGAAGATGTATTTGAAAACCCATTATTTACTTATGTTGAACCATATGCTTCAAGTACAGTTGAATTAGTAAGTGAAATGTTAATGTTCTTTAATCCAAAAAGTTCAATTACTTTATCGGAATTTGAAGCAACTGTTATGTTAACTGGATTAGTTGTTGATACTAATAACTTTACATTCAGATGTGGTACAAGAGCATTCGAAGCGGCATCAAGATTGAGAGATCAAGGTGCTAACATGATTACAGTTAGAAAATATTTAAGAAACGAATTTAGTGTTCAAATGCTTGTTAATAAATATATTTCTAATGCTAAAGTATTATTAAATCAATTTGCTGTTGTTGATATTGAAGATACAATAGAAGATAGAACATTATTAGCTAAAATTAGTGAGGCTTTACTTAACATTGAAAGTGTTGATGCTTCATTTACACTAGCAGCTATGACATTACCTACAGGTCCTGCCGTTTCTATTAGTGCAAGAAGTTATGAAAATATAAATGTTCAGTTAATTATGGAAGAATTAGGTGGAGGTGGTCACTTAAATAGTGCCGCAACACTTATAAAAAATTGTACAATTCCAGAAGCTAAAAAAATGCTTGCTGTTATTTTAAAAAGAGACTATGAGATCGGAGATCAAAAAATGAAAATAATTTTATTAGAGGATGTTAAAGGTCGTGGAGTTAAAAATGATGTTATTGATGTAGCGACTGGTTATGGTAATTATTTATTAACAAATAAAAAAGGTATTGTTGCTACTGATGAATCATTAGCTGCTTTACAAGCTGCATTAGATTTAGAGAAAAATCGTCTTGAAGATGAAAAGAAAATGATGGAAAAAATTAAAACTGAGATTGAATCTAAAGTTGTTAATATTCATATCAAGTTTGGTGCTGACGGTAAAGCTTTTGGGTCAGTTACAACTAAACAAGTTAGTGAAGAGTTAGAAGCTCAACACGGTATTCAAGTTGATAAAAGAAAAGTAACTCTTCCACAAGAGTTGAATTCAGTTGGTGCTTATAGTGCAACTATTAGTTTACATAAAGAGGTTACTGCTCAATTAGAAATAAATGTATTAGAAAAGTAAGGTGAATGTATGAAGAATATCCCTTTTAACATAGAAGCAGAACAATCTATTTTAGGTTGTATGCTTCTAGACAATCAAATGATACCTAAAGTATCTGATGAAATAATTGTTCATGATTTTTATGATGTTAGAAATCAAATTATATTTTCATCAATGAAAAATTTATTTAATGGAAGTATTATTGTAGATTACACGACATTAACTTCTGAGTTACAAGCTAGAAATGCATTAGTTGCATCAGGTGGTATGGAATATTTAAAAAATATTTTATCTTGTGTATTTACAACAGCAAATATTGATTCATATATTACTATTCTTAAAGATGCATCTTTAAAAAGAAGTATAATTCAAGCTGCTACAGCAATTGTTGAAAGTGGTTATGATGGTTCTATGAATGCAACTGATTATATTGATTATGCTGAAGATAAGATTTTTAATTTAGCAAAAAGAAGAAAAGCGGAGGATTTTACTCCAATTTCTCATGTTGTTGATAAAGTTAATGAACTTACATTGCTTAATAGAACTCGTACTACAGCTATGACAGGACTTCAAACTGGATTTGATAATTTAGATAGACTTACATTAGGTCTTCAAAATAATAACTTAATAATCCTAGCAGCAAGACCTGCAATGGGTAAATCAGCCTTTGCTATGAATGTAGCAATTAATGTTGCTAAATTAAATATGTCAAACAATAATCCTTTATCTGTAGCGATTTTTTCTCTAGAGATGAGTCAAGAACAAATCCTACAAAGAATATGTGCTACAAGTTCTGGAGTGCATATTAGTAAGATATTAAGTGGGAAAATGTCATCTCAAGAAATGATGTTTTTTGAACAAACTAATAATGAATTAAAAAAACTTAATGTATATTTCAGTGATGCACCTGGTGTAACAATTGCTGATATTAGAGCAAGATGTAGAAAGCAAAAACAAGAAAATGGATTAGGATTAGTAATAATTGACTACTTACAATTAATTAGTGGTTCTAATAGCAAACTAAGTAGACAAGAGGAAGTTTCTGATATTTCACGTAGTTTAAAATTAATGGCACGTGAACTTGAAGTTCCTGTAATTGCTTTATCGCAACTTTCTCGTAAAGTTGAGGAACGTCCTGATAAGAGACCAATGATGTCTGATTTAAGGGAATCAGGAAGTATTGAGCAAGATGCCGATTTAATTTTCTTCTTATATAGAGCATCTTACTATAATATCCCTAATTCAAATCCTGGTGAAACAGAATTGATTGTTGGGAAAAACAGAGCAGGAGCAAGTGGTCACTCTTTAAAATATAGTTTCGTTGGAGAGTATTTACAGTTCATTGCAATAGAAGATAATGATGGAGGTCACAGCGGTGATTAATAGATTAGATAAATATGTTGTCAGATATAATGAGATTACTGAATTAATTAGTGATCCAAACATTGTTAATGATATTAAAAAAATGACTTCTTTGTTAAAAGAACAAAGAGGATTAGAAAAAGTTGTACAAGTTTACAATAAATACAAAGAGGCAGAGGCAAGTATCTCTGATCTTAAAGAAATGAAAAAAGATAGTGATCCTGAAATTGCAGAAATGGCTTCTATTGAATTAGATGAAACAAATGCTTTATTAAGTAAACTACAAGAAGAAATTAAAATTTTATTAATTCCAAAAGATCCTAACGATGATAAAAACGTAATCGTAGAAATTAAAGGAGCTGCTGGTGGGGATGAAGGTAATATTTTCGCTGGTGACTTATTTAGAATGTATTCAAGATATTCAGATTCTAAAGGATGGAAAATTCAAATAATGGATTCTATGGAAAGTGAAGCAGGTGGATTTACATCTATTCAATTCATGGTAAAAGGTGAAAATGCATATTCATTCTTAAAATTTGAAAGTGGTGCACACCGTGTTCAACGTGTACCTCAAACAGAAACAATGGGTAGAATTCATACATCAACTGCTACTGTTTTAGTAATGCCTGAAGCTGAAGAAGTTGATTTTGAATTAAACATGAATGAATTAAGATATGATACTTTCTGTTCAAGTGGTCCTGGTGGGCAATCAGTAAATACTACAAAATCAGCTGTTCGTGTTACTCATGAACCATCTGGTATGAGCGTTGCTTGTCAGATTAATAAATCTCAACATGAAAATAAAGCTGCTGCAATTGCATTATTAAAAGCAAGAATGTATGATCAAATTATACAAGAACGTAATGCTAAAGAAGGTGCTACGCGTCAAGCTTTAATTGGTAATGGAGATAGAAGTGAAAAAATAAGAACTTATAATTATCCACAAAATAGAATTACTGATCATAGAATTGGTTTTACAATTCAAAGATTAGATGCGGTAATTGAAGGTAAAGTCGATTTAGTTATTGATGAATTAATCGCTGAAGATCAAAAAAGAAAATTAGCTGGTGAAGAAGAATAAAAAGTCCTTTTGGACTTTTTTTCTTTATATCCCCTTATTTTTTTATTTCGATTGCGCAAAATTTGTCATAACAACTGCGAAATATTATATAGAAAAGATGACATATTTCTTATATATTTTGTCAAAAATACTGCGAAAATAAAAAAACTAAAAATAACTAATTTATTTTTATGAGTATGTTTAACACATACTTTGACATATAGAATTATATTTAAAAAAATATATCTAAAATATATGAAATATTGTATAATGAAAAAGGTGATGAATAATGAAGACATATGAAGAATTAAAGAATGAATATGAAGTGTTAGCAGAAAAACACAATAAAGAAGCAAGTGCGATATTTTTCTACTTATTACATGTTAGTGGACTATCTCAAACTGAATTATACTTAAGATTTAAAGAAGAAGTTGATAGTGTAGTATTATCTAAATTTGAAAGTGGTGTAAGTGATTATTTATATAACAATAAACCAATTCAATATATTATTGGATTTCAACCGTTCTTTGGACATGATTTTATTTGTAATGAAAATGTTCTAATTCCTAGATTTGAAACGGAAGAATTAGTTGAAAATATTTTATTTTATTATGATAAACATTTTGAAGGTCAAAAAGTTGATGTGTGTGATATTGGTACTGGTAGTGGATGCGTTGGTATATCATTAGCGTTAGAAGAAACGAATATGAGTGTTGTAGCAACAGATATTTCTCATGAAGCATTAGATGTTGCATCGAAGAATGCTACTAACTTAAATGCTAATATTACTTTTTTACAAGGTGATATGGTTAAGCCTCTTGTTGGGAAGAAGTTTGATTTGATTGTTTCAAATCCTCCATACATTCCTGATAGTGAAGATGTAAGTAAGTTAGTTGTTGATAATGAACCTAATGTAGCATTATTTGGTGGAGAAGATGGATTAGACTTTTATAGAATAATTGTTGAAGATTCAGTTTTAATTGCTAAAGAAAAATTTATGTTTGCATTTGAACATTCTTATAATAAAAACAAAGAAATGAAAGAAATTATTTTAAATAAATATCCTAGTGCTAAAGTTGTACAAGTTAAAGATTTACAAGGTAAAGACCGTATGACATTTGCTTTTATAGGTGACTTTAATGAATAATGTTATTATATTTCCTACTGATACTGTTTATGGAATTGGTGCTAAAATTACTGATGTAAAAGCGCAAAAGGAAATATTTAAAATTAAAAGTAGAGAACTTAATAAAAGATTAGCTGTTTTATGTTATGATGATATTCAAATTAATCAAATAGCTTATGTAACTGAAGATGCAATGAAATTAATCAAGAAATATCTGCCTGGTGGATTATCTATTATTCTAAAAACAAAAGAGGAATATATAAGTGAAATGATTGGTGATACAATTGCTGTGAGGATACCTAATCATGAAATTGCCTTGTCTATCCTAAAAGATAATGGTCCTATGGCTACAACTAGTGTAAATAATTCTGGTGAGCCAGCTATTAATAACTTTGATGAAATAAAAGATATTTATGGAAATCTAGTTGATAAAGTGTATAGTAATGATAGAGAGATAGAATGTATATCAAGTACAATTGTTAATTTATCTAATGGTGAATTAACTTTAGTTAGAGAAGGTAAAATATCTTTTGATGAAATAAAAAAATATTTAAATGTATAATTTACAAAATATGGAAAATACTATTAATGGTGATATTATGAAGAAAGTAATCTTGATAATTTGCATAATAGTATTTTTTTGTTTTTCTTTATTTGATTCTAAAGAAACTCAAATTAGAATAAGAATAATTGCAAATTCAGATAGTGAAGTAGATCAAAATTATAAAAGAGAAGTTGTGTATTATTTATATGAAAATTATGATTTAGAGTTTGAAAGTTATGATGAGTGTGATCGTTATTTAACTAATGAATATATGAATATTTGTGATGATTTAAAAAGTGCATTTAATTCGTTAGAAGTTACTTATGAAACTCATAATTTTTATAATAAAACATATAATAATATAGTGAGTAACAATCAAGAATATAAAACACTATTAATTCAAATAGGTGATGCATCCGGAGAAAATTTTTGGGGTGTGCTGTATTCTGATAATTTTGTTGAAAATGAAAATACAATAAAATATAATTCGTATTTATTAGAATTATTTAAGAAAGGTGAATAATATGTACGAAATAAAAAAAGTAAATGAAGAAAATTATGGCTTAGCAAAGAAGTTTCTTCAAAATGTTCCATCTATAAGTGAAGTTGATGATGAGGTATTATTAAATGCTAGTTTACTATATGATGATAATGAAATATCTGGTGCAATTGCTTTTGAAAAATTTCATGCGTATGCTCTAGTTAGATACTTTATATTTAAAAGACATGTTGATGCTGATGTTATTAAAGAATTATTTTTCTCATTAGAAGATAGTGCTAAAGAAAAACAAATGAAGTTTATATTCTCTGTAGTAACTACAACAGATATAGAAGAATTGTTTAAATCATTATCGTTTAATGAAGTAGATAAAGAGAAGGTATTTATTGATGAAGAAATGTTTATTAATTCTAAATTTAAAAATACAAAAATGATGTTAAAACAAATATATTAGTTGAAAAATGATTGTTTATTTGGTAAAATAAGTGAAAAGGGAGTAGCTCACCATTGTGTGGTCTATGTCGTCATCACGATTTTATAATCCGGCATATTCTTAAAGTAGCAAGACTTTTATTGTTTAGTACAATAAAGGTCTTTTTTTGTACTTTGTGGAGGTGTTTTACATTTAAAAATTAGGAAAAATAACAATTTTTTTAGTTAGCATAATACGTTCAAATATGTTAAATAAATAGTACTATTTATATTTAAATTTCAATAAATATATGGTATAATGTCCCTTGAGGTGAGATAATATGAAAATTTCAATAGCTTCAGATCATGGTGGATTAGGACTAAAAGATGAAATAGTAAAATATTTTGAAGAAAAATGTATAGAATACATTGATTTTGGTACTAATACAAAAGAATCATGTGATTACCCCGACTTTGCTTATAAAGCTGCATTAGCAGTTAAAAATAACGAAGTTGATTATGGTATTGTTGTATGTACTACTGGTATTGGTGTTAGCATTGTTGCTAATAAAGTAAGGAATATTAGATGTGCTCTTGTCACTAATATATTTCAAGCTTCACTAACAAAAGAACACAATAATACAAATATGTTAGCCTTAGGATCTAAACTTACTAGTGTTAAAGAATCGTTAGAAATAATTGATACTTGGTTAAATGCTAAATTCGAAGGTGGAAGACATCTTACTAGGGTAAATAAAATTAAAGAAATTGAGGAAACTGAAAATGAGTAAATTAATTGTAGTTGATCATCCATTAGTTTTACACAAACTTTCTAAAATTAGAAACAAAGATACAAATACAAAAGAATTTAAAGAATTAGTAAATGAAGTCGGAAGTTTGATGACGTATGAGATGGGTAGAGATTTAAAGATTAAAGAAGTAATTGTTTCTACACCGATTTGTGATGCTAAGTGTCATGTGTTAGACAAACAAGTAGTGCTAGTTCCTATATTACGTGCTGGTCTAGGTATGGTAGATGGTGTTTCATCAATGATTCCATCTGCAGTAGTAGGACATGTTGGGTTGTATAGAGATGAAGAAACTTTAGAACCTAAAGAGTATTACTCTAAATTTCCATCAAACATTTCAGAATCAACAGTTATTGTTTTAGATCCAATGTTAGCTACCGGTGGTAGTGCTGTTGCAGCAATTGACATGGTTAAAAAAACTGGAGCAAAAGAAATATTGTTTATTGGACTTGTTGGTGCACCAAATGGTGTTAAACTTTTACAAGAGAAACATCCAGATGTAAATATTTATCTTGCGGCATTAGATGAGAAATTAGATGAGAATGGATATATCGTTCCTGGTCTTGGTGACTGTGGAGATAGATTATTTGGAACAAAATAGTGAACAAAAAGATTAGATTATATGCAGTCATCTCACAGGGGATAATTCAAACATTAGTTTTAATGTATCTTGGATATAGACTTGGTTGTGATTGGTGGCTTAATGATACCACATGGGGCGGTGTGCTTGCAGTTGTGGGTGGAATTATCGGTATAGTATTATTAATACTTAATACCATGAAGGTAGGTGATGTCTTTGACAAACGAAAAGATATTCAGTGATGTTAAGAGTTTGGGTGCAATTTT
Source organism: bacterium (assembly GCA_044432865.1). Lineage (GTDB taxonomy): Bacteria > Bacillota_I > Bacilli_A > Acholeplasmatales > Anaeroplasmataceae > JAWXUE01. The sequence goes on from JAWXUF010000003.1 coordinate 10,441, forward strand.
TATTCCAATAAACTGGCTAATTTGTATTATTGTTTCAGCAATATTATATTTTGTAGCAGAATCAGATGTTTTTATGGGATACTTACTTGGATCTATTACTTCATTTTTAACATTCGGATTGTTAATGAAAAGCACATCAAGTTTATTAGATTCCAAATCTAAAGTTAAGAGTAAAGCATTTACTAATAACTTCGTTAGGGTTTTATTAACAGCAGCAGTAGTTTGCTCTACCTTGTATTTAGATAAGTTTAATTTCATTGCTACATTAGCTGGAGTAATGGTGTTAAAAATTACCTTAGTAATATTTGTATTAGTAAGGTACAAATTCTTTAAAGATAAGGAGGATGATAAAAATGACGATGATATTTAATTCGCAAATGATTTCAAGTATCATTATCGTAGCGGCAATATGTATATTAGCAATTATTGTTGGTAGTAAGGTTGGAAAACTTGATCCATTAGGTAAAACACCTTTATGGGTTGTACCATTTGTATTTGTTGTTGATTTAATCAATAATTTTACAAAAGAGAATTTAGGGAAACATTATAAAAAATATGCACCTTATTTAGTTGCGTTATCAATGTATTTGTTCTTTTCGAATATTGCAGCGGTATTTTTACTAACTTCCCCAACTAGTTATCTTATAATTAACCTTGCATTATCGTTGGTTTCGTTCTTTTTAATTCAAATAACAGGGGTTGTATCTCTTGGTATTAAGAATTATTTAGGTGGATTCGTCGGTGATGTAAAACCATTTGCGCCACTTATGATTCCGATAAATATAATTGGAGAATTAGCATTACCTATTTCTCTATCATTACGTTTATTAGGTAACATAATGAGTGGAGCAGTACTATCGAAATTGTTAGTAGGAGCACTTGGATGGGCAGCTATTCCAGTTATGCCTGCGATGAACGCAATATTCGATTTATTATTTGGAACGATTCAAGTAATTGTATTTGTTCTATTAACTGTAATTTTTATTTCATTAAAAGTTTCAGATGAAGATAGATTAATAAAAGAAAAATAAAAATAAAAAAATAAGGAGAATTTAAAAATGAATTTATTATTAGCATTACAAACTATGGTATTAACAGCAGTAGAATATACTCAATATTTCGCATCAGGTATGGCTTATATTGGTGCAGGAATCGCGGTTTTAACAGGATTTGGAGCAGGATTAGGACAAGGGTTTGCAGCTGGTAAAGCTGTTGAAGCAATCGGTCGTCAACCAGAAGCATCAGGAAAAATTACTGTAACAATGATTATCGGTCAAGCAATGGCTGAAACAACAGGTTTATACGGATTAGTTATAGCATTCATGTTATTAGGGAAATAATAAAAATATATTAAATAGAGGAGACATTTATGGATTTATTAGATAAAATTACTGACTTTGTTAATGAATGTCTAGGTCCTCTTGGTTCTGGGATGGTAGTAACGCCAGATACTATAAGAGATTTATTAATTCAATTAATTGCAACATTGATTCTATTTATAGTAGTTAAAATATTCTTTTGGAATAAGATTACTAATTTTTTAGAAGCAAGAAAAAATGCTATTGATGAAGAACTTACTAAAGCGCAAGATGCTAGCAAAAATGCTGCAATGCTAGAAAGTAAACTTCATAAAGAAATTGAAGATTCGAAAATTCAAATCCAAACGTTAATTGCAACTGCAGTTAAAGAAGGAAATGTACTAAAAGATGAAATTGTAGCAGATGCTAAAAAAGAAGCAGAATTACGTTTAGATAATGCAAGAAAAGAAATCGAGTATGATATTAAGAAACAACAACAAACTATTAAGGATGAGATAATTACAATTGCATTTGCAGCAGCTGAAAAAATTGTTGCTAAAGAAGTTGATAAAAGTAAACATCTTGAAGTTGTTAATAACTTAATTGAAAGTGGGCTTGGGAAATGATAAACGAGTACGCTAAAGCATTTTTCGAATTATCAAATGAATTAAAAAACCTAGAAGATGCAAAAGAATCTTTTGATGTGTTTAATACTGAATTTAATGGTGATTTTAAAAAATTACTATTAAGTCCTAAAATTACAAAAAAAGAAAAAAAAGAAGTAATTAGTAATTGTTTTAAAAGTTGTGATAGTAATTTTGTTAATTTATTATATGTTGTTATAGATAATTCTAGAGTAGATATGCTTGATGATATCTATAAAGATTTCATTAAGTTAATTGATGAAATGAATAACGTAATGAATATAGATGTGTATTCATGTGAAGAATTAACAAACGAAGATACTACAACTATTCTTGAAAAACTTGAAAAAGTTTATACAGGGAAAAAAGTAGTAATAAAAAATTTATTAGATAACACTTTAATCGGTGGATATAAAATATTTCATGATGGAAAACAAATTGATGGTACAATAAAAAATCAATTTAAAATCATGAAAGAAAATTTATAAGTGAGGTTATTATGAGTAAAATAAATATTTCAGAAATTTCTAATTTAATAAAAGAACAAATCAAAGCTTATAAAGATGATATTAAAACAGAAAACGTTGGTACTGTCATTGAAGTTGGGGATGGTATTGCGTTAGTTCATGGACTAGACAATGCTATGCAAGGGGAATTACTTGAATTCCCTAACGGAGTTTTTGGTACAGTTCTTAATTTAGAAAAAGATTCAGTAGGAGCAATTTTATTAGGTGAAACATCTTTAGTAAAAGAAGGTGACCAAGTAAAATGTACAAACAAAATATTACAAGTTCCAGTAGGTGATGATTTCTTAGGTAGAGTTATTGATCCTCTTGGAAATCCAATTGATGGAAAAGGTGCAATCAAAGCTACAACATATAGACCAATTGAAGTTAAAGCAAGTGGAGTTATGGATCGTAAAAGCGTTGATCAACCTTTAGAAACAGGGATTAAAGTATTAGATGCTTTAGTACCAATTGGAAAAGGACAAAGAGAGTTAATCATTGGTGATAGACAAACTGGTAAAACTTCAATTGCTGTAGATACAATTATCAACCAAAAAGGTAAAGATGTAATTTGTATTTATGTTGCGATTGGTCAAAAAGAATCAACAGTTGCTAACATTATCAATGAATTAGAAGCGCATGATGCATTAGGATACTCAGTTGTAGTATCAGCATCTGCATCAAAACCAGGTCCTTTATTATACTTAGCACCATATGCTGGGGTAACTTTAGCAGAATACTTTATGTATAATGGTAAAGATGTATTAATAGTTTATGATGATTTAACTAAACATGCTGTTGCATATAGAGAGTTATCATTATTATTAAAACGCCCACCAGGTCGTGAAGCATTCCCTGGGGATGTATTCTATTTACATTCAAGATTATTAGAAAGAGCTGCTAAATTGAATGATGAATTAGGTGGTGGTTCTATAACTGCTTTACCTATCATTGAGACACAAGCTGGAGATATATCGGCATATATCGCAACTAACGTTATTTCAATTACAGATGGACAAATTTTCTTAGAAGCAAGTTTATTCCACTCAGGTGTTCGTCCAGCAATTTCACCAGGTTTATCAGTAAGCCGTGTTGGTGGATCTGCACAAACAAAAGCAGTTAAAAAAGTTTCTGGTACATTACGTTTAGATTTAGCAAGTTTTAGGGAATTAGAATCATTCTCACAATTTGGTAGTGATTTAGATGCTCAAACAAAAGCTAAGTTAGAACGTGGTAAAAGAACTGTTGAAGTTTTAAAACAAGGTTTACATGAAACATTACCTTTTGAAAAAGAAGCAATGTTAATATTTGCCTTAACTAAAGGACATTTAGACTCTATTGAGTTAGAAGATATTAGAAGATTTGAAGCAGCAATGTATAGAGATTTAGATTCAAGTACTGAAGGTAAAGAGATTATTGCACATATTTCAAAAACTAGAGAATTACCAGATTTCGATATTTTAAATAAATATTTACAAGAATTTAAGAAAAGATTTGTGTAGGTGATAATATGGGAAATTCTTTAAGAGAAGTTCAAGGTAGAATTGAATCTACTAAAAAAACATCACAAATAACAAAAGCGATGTATATGGTTTCTTCTGCTAAAGTAAGAAAGTCTGAAAAAACTTTTCTTCAATACCAAGACTATATGGTTAGATTTTCTAACATGGTAAAAACTATTGCTAGTAAGGTTAGTTCTACAGATTATCAACATGATATGTTAACTTCAAGACCTATTAAAAAAACAGCATATGTTTTAGTAACATCTGATACTGGTCTTGCTGGTGCATACAATTCAGGTGTATTTAAATCATTTGAAAAAACAATTGAAGAAAATCATAAATCAAAAGAAGAATTTTATGTTTCTGCTATTGGTAAAAAAGGTCATGGTTTGATCAAATCAAAAGGATACCCTACATTACATGAAGAAAGTATCTTTGTAAGAGATGATGTATTATTCGTTGATATCGAACCATTAGTTAATACAATTGTTGAAAGTTACATTAGTAATAAAGTAGATAAAATTGTTATTATTTATAATCACTATATTAATAGTATTACACAAGAAGTTACATTAAAAACTGTTTTACCTATCAACGAAATTGAAGGTGAAGTAAGTGATGTAAACTACGTATTTGAAGGTGGTATTGAATCAACTTTAGATTCGATTTTACCGATGTATGTACAAAATACAATTTACGGTATTATCTTAGATGCAAAAACATCAGAACATTCTAGTAGAATGACTTCAATGAAAAATGCAACTGATAATGCAAAAGAAGTAATTGAAAAATTACAATTATTATATAATCGTGCTAGACAAGCAGCAATCACTAATGAATTAATTGATATCATTGGTGGGGCAAGTGCGATAGAATAGGAGTTTGTTATGAAAGACGGAAAAATAGTACAAATAACTGGTCCAGTTGTTGACGTAAAATTCGAAAATGAATTACCAGCAATTAATAACGCATTAACTGTTAAGTTTTCTGAAAAAGAAAACAATGGTGTTGCAATTGATTTAGTATTAGAAGTTGCTCTTCATGTTGGAGATAAAACTGTTAGAACAATCGCAATGGACTCTACTGATGGATTAGTGCGTGGAATGAAAGTAGTAGATACTGGAAGTCCTATTAGCGTACCTGTTGGGGAGAAAACATTAGGAAGAATTTTTAATGTATTAGGTCAACCAGTTGATGGGTGTGGAGCAGTAGATGCAGAAACTTCACCTATTCATAGAGAAGCTCCGAAATTAGATGAATTAGCAAGTTCAGTTGAAATATTTGAAACTGGAATTAAAGTAATCGATTTATTAGCTCCTTATATTAAAGGTGGAAAAATCGGATTATTTGGTGGTGCCGGAGTTGGTAAAACTGTATTAATCCAAGAATTAATTCACAACGTAGCTCAAGAACATGGTGGTATTTCGGTATTCGCTGGTGTTGGAGAGAGAACGCGTGAAGGAAATGATTTATATCATGAAATGAAAGAATCAGGTGTTATTAATAAAACTGCGATGGTATTCGGTCAAATGAACGAGCCACCAGGTGCACGTATGCGTGTTGCTTTATCAGGATTAACAATGGCTGAACACTTTAGAGATAAAGAACATCAAGATGTTTTATTATTCGTTGATAATATCTTCCGTTTTACTCAAGCAGGATCAGAGGTTTCGGCTTTATTAGGTCGTATGCCTTCTGCGGTAGGTTATCAACCAACTTTAGCAACAGAAATGGGTAGATTACAAGAACGTATTACATCTACTAAAGATGGTTCTATTACATCTATTCAAGCTATTTATGTTCCAGCTGATGATTATACCGATCCAGCTCCAGCAACAACGTTTACGCATTTAGATGCAACAACAAACCTTTCAAGAAAATTAACTGAAGAAGGAATTTATCCTGCAGTAGATCCACTTGCTTCAACTTCAAGAGCATTATCTCCTGAAATTGTTGGAGAAAGACATTATTCTGTTGCAAGAAAATTACAAGAGTTAATTCAAAGATATAATGAATTATTAGATATCATTGCTATTTTAGGTATGGATGAATTATCAGAAGCTGATAAATTAGTTGTACATAGAGCAAGAAGAGCTAAATTATTCTTATCACAAAACATGTTTATTGGTGGACAATTTACTGGTCAACCAGGTGCTTATGTAAAAGTTGAAGATACTATTAAAGGATTTGAAGAAATCATTGAAGGTAAACATGATAATTTACCAGAAGATGCATTTAGACTTGTTGGTACAATCGAAGATGCTATTAAAAAAGCAAGTGAGATGTAATTATGAGTAAAATTAAAGTAGTAGTTTCAACTCATCAAGGTAAACTTTACGAAGAAATGTGTGATAACATTTCTATTCAAAATCAAAATGGTCAATTTGGTATCTTAAAAGATCATATTGCTATTTGTACAACAGTAACTGAAGGTTACGTTAAATTAGTTAAAGATAATGCTGAATACTTTTTAAGTTTAGTAAATGGTTTAGTTGAGTTTAATAATAATGTATGTAATGTTGTAGCTCAAGAAGCTCATATTGGTACATCATACGAAGCTGCATCAGCTCATTTAGAATCTGTTAGAAAAGCTAGACTTGAACATAACAGAAAAGTAAATGCTGATTATACTAAAAATGAAAAAGATATAAGAGATAATCTTAAGAAATCAAGAGCAGGTTCACTGTAAAATTAACATACAAAATAGAAATATTTTGTATGTTTTTTTAAATAAGGGGGTATTATGGATAGTTTATATGTTTATTTTATTGGAATGATAATTTTTGTTCCAAGTATATTTTATATTTCATTTAAATTGAAGTTTCAAGAATTATTTGATGCTAGAAAAACATTTGAAATAAAAATAGCATATGTAATATTATCTTTATGTATTGCACATATATTAGCAAGTATAATGGAAAAGTTTTATTTACTTTCTAACATTTAATGTATAAATCTTTTTTTCTTGTCCATAATAAAGATGAGGTGAAAAAGATGAAAAATAAATTAAAAGAGTTTTTTAAAACAAAAAAAGAATTATTTGTATTTTTAGGATTAATTGCTATGACTTTTGTTGGTGTGATTGCTATCGCTCAAGTGACAGTAACACCTAACATTGAACAAGATCAAGAAACTAATGTTCCTGAAGATGAAACTGTAACTCCTGAGGATGATAATACAAATGATACAGTAGTAGTTGCTACATTTAATGCTCCAACAGCATCATATGTAATTGTTAGAGAATTTTATGATATTGAAACAAATGTTGATAATGAAAATGCAATTATTGAAACAAGTACTTCAATGGTAATGTCTACTGGAATTGGTTTTGCAATTGAAAGTAATGAAACATTTAATGTACAAACAATTTATCCTGGTACAGTAGTATCTGTAGTTGAAGATGATGTTATTGGTACAACAGTAACAGTTGATCATGGAGAAAATTTAATTAGTGTATATTATTCATTAGAAGAAATTGTTGTTTCTGAGGGTGACTTGTTAGATTCGAATTCAATTATTGGAACTTCTGGAGCAAGTACATTTGATATTAAAGCAGGAGTACACGTACACGTTGAAGTAATTTCTACAATTGATAACGAATATATTAATGTTATTTCTATCATTGGTAAAACAATGGATGACATTGTTTCATCAATTAAATAGTAATAAAATACATTTATGAATCATATAATTAAATGGTGATATCATGGATGAATTAAATAGTCGTGCTATTAATATGGCTGAAATTATGGTTAGAGATAAACTTACAGTTAGACAAGTTGCTAAAATAGTAGGTGTATCAAAATCAACTGTACATAAAGATTTAAAAGAACGTTTAAAATCTGTAAATTATTTATTATATGAAGAAGTAGTTGAACTACTTGATTATAATAAAAAAATCCGCCACATTAGAGGCGGAGAAAGTACAAAATTAAAGTATGAAAATTTTAGACATCAAGCTTAATTTTTTCAATGAATTTAATTGAGACCTTACTTTTTGTAAGGTTTTTTATTTTTTCTAAAACATCTTCAGTGTTATCTACTGAAATCAAAATTACTAGTTTTATAATATCAGTAAAGTCTGAAGTTTCTATTGTTATGTTTTCTAATGTATTTATATAGTTATAATATGAATATTCAAATTCAAGCTCATATCTATCAAATTCCTTTGAAGTAGTGAATTCAGCTTGTAATAGCGCATCACTAACACTTTTACTATATGCTCTAACTAATCCACCTGTCCCAAGTTTAACACCACCAAAATAACGTGTAGTTATTGCAAGAACGTTAGTGATATTTTGCTTCTTTAATACATCTAACATTGGATACCCTGCTGTTTGAACTGGCTCTCCATCATCACTACACTTTTGTATTAATCCATTTTCTAATACATATGCATAACAATTATGATTAGCATCATTATATTTCTTTTTTGTATCTAGTAGTATTTCTTTAATTGTTTCAGTGTTATCTACTAAATATATATTTGTAATAAATGTTGATTTATCAACAATTATTGTATTTTCAATATGATTTTTTATTTTCAACATTATATTCACCTATCGAAATTTTACCATAAATTTTAATGAATGTAAAATTTGATTTAGGTAAAAAAATATTGATTTTTATTATATATTTTGATATACTAAATATATTGGAAGGAAGTATACGTTTATGAAAAAAAGAATTGCTGTTGCAACATCAACTGGGTGTTTAGATATTTTCGAACATGGTCTAAATATTCCTGTAATTAGATTAACATTAAATTTAAATGGTACTGAATATTTAGATGGTGAAGATATTAAACCATTAGAGTTTTATCAGTTAATTAGAGATAACAAAAATATTTTACCTAAAACAAGTCAACCTTCTTTAGGATACTTATTGAATTTCTTTGAGAAATTAATTAGCGAAGGGTATGAAGAAATTATAGTTTCATCTATTTCATCAAAATTATCAAGTACTTTTAGTGGTATAACTCAAGTAGCTGAGATGTTAAAAGATAGAATAACTATTCATGTATTTGATACTAAAACAGTTTGTTTTAATGAGGGATATTTTTCTATCACTGCTTCAAATATGATCAATGAAAATAAATCGACTTCTGAAATAATAGAAAAATTAACAAAAATGAGAGATAATAACACAATTTTCTTTGGTGTTAACTCATTAGAATATTTAGTTAAAAATGGAAGACTATCTGGTGCTGCTGGGTTTGCTGGGAAATTTTTACAAATTAAACCTCTTTTACAAGTAACTGGAAATGGTACAATTGAATCAATTGAAAAAATTAGAACTACTAAAAAATCATTAGATGCTGTTTGTCATTCAGTTAATAAATATATTAATGGAAGAAAAGCATTCTGTAACATTGTATTTACAGGAGTTTCTGATAACCATGCTTACTTTATTGAAAAATTAAATGAAATTTGTGGATTAGCAAATGTATTAGAAGTAGGATGCTCTTGTGTTGTAGGAAGCCATGTAGGTGGAGACATTATTGGAGTAGGAATATTTATAGAAGAATAAGAAGCCGTATGGCTTTTTTTCTTTAGGGGGTATTATTATGTTAAATAGTGCATTAGACATTTTAAAATCAATAAATAAAGAAGGATACACAGCGTATATTGTTGGGGGGTTTGTAAGGGATTATCTAATTAATATTAAATCTACTGATATAGATATAGCTACTAATATGCCAATAGATAAAATATCTCAATTATTTAATATTGAAATTGAGAGTAGACATGGATCTTTTTTATTAAATTATAATAATTTTAATTTTGAGATTACACTTTTTAGAAAAGAATTATCATATGTAAATCATAGACATCCTGAGGTAGAATTTGTTTCAACATATAAAGAAGATTATATAAGAAGAGATTTTACAATTAACGCTCTTGCTTTTGATTATAATATGGATTTAATAGACTATTGTAATGGGAGCAATGATTTATCAAATAAAACTATTAAGACGATTAGAGAGCCAAATTTAACTATGTGTGAGGATCCTGTTAGAATATTAAGAGCTATTTATTTTAAAAATAAGCTTAACTTCACTTTTGATAGTAAAACATTACACGCAATAACAAATAATATTAAGTGTTTATCAACTATTTCATTTAATAGATTATACACAGAACTTAAAAAAGTTGCTTGCGATTTTAATAAATATATTGATGATTATATTAACTTAAATATTGGAGAACATATTCATTTAGTTGATGCTATTAACTTTATTTATAATAATAAAATTCCAATAAGTAATATTAATGATTTGCTTATAATTAATTTATATTTAGGTAATGATATTTCTAAGTGGGAATTAAATTCCAAAGTTAAAAAAGATTTTATCAAAATTATTCAAATTATAAAATCAAATTTTGAAATAAGAGTTTTATTTGATAGTGATAAAGATATAGTGAAAGAAGCAAAAAGAATTGCTACTTTATTAAATTTAAAATTTAATAATAGTGAATTGTTAATTAATTCTACTGCAGACATAGATTATGATCTTAAAAATTTAAATAATTTATTTGATAAAAAAGAAATTAATATAATTAAATCAAATATTATTGATGCAATTTTGAATGGAAATTTAAATAATAACAATGATGATATTCTTATATATATAAATTCACTTAAAAAATAGTGTTAAATAATAATTTAATTTAAAAGTATGTTATAATGTATTTAGTATTTAGGGGAGTGATAAAATGAATTTTGAAAATAATAAAACATATAATTTATTTGTAAGAGTTGATTCAGCAAATAAAAATAATAAAATAGTTAATTTATCGGTTACTTTAAGTGACGAGAGTAATATTAACATAAAGGTAAACGAAGAACAGTTTAAAAGTATAACATTAGGTGAAGTTTATTATGTTGATGTTTTATGTAAAGATAATGGAACTAGAAAGCAATTACTTGTTTCTGATTTTAAATTGGCATTAGATTTAGACTTATCTGAAGAGTTAGAAAAAGCGTTAAGAACTTTCTATTCTGTAGCGCCTGTTAGTATTTGTTCAATTAAAAAGCAAGTTGAAAAGTATTTATATAATATAAAAAACAAAATATTAAAGGATATTTCATTAGCACTTTATAAAGAACATGAAAGAAAATTTTCTATATATCCAGCAGGAACAAAAATGCATCATGCTTATTTAGGTGGATTACTTTATCATACACATTCTATGCTAGAGTTATGTGATGGATATCTAAAAGTTTATCCTACATTAAATAGTGATTATTTATCTGCTGGGATAATATTACATGATATAATGAAAGTTAAAGAGTTTGTCGGTCCTAACGTTGTAGAATATTCTATTGAAGGACAATTAGTCGGTCATATTGTAATGTCTACAATTGAAGTTGAAAAGAAAGCAATTGAATTAGGATATGAAAACACTGAAGAAGTTTTAATTTTAAAACATTTATTGTTATCTCATCATGGACAATTAGCATATGGTTCTCCTAAAAAACCTATGACTAAAGAAGCTGTATTAATCTCTTCACTTGACTCTATTGATTCAAAACTTAGAGTTTTAGAAGAAGAGTTAGAGAAAACTGTTGAAGGATCTTTTACTAATAACATTATGGTATTAGAAAGAGGGAAATTTTATAAAACTAAAAAATAAGTAAAACCTAGTTAATTTATTATTAATAAGTTAACTAGGTTTTTTTATTATAAAAAAAAGAAGACCGAAGTCTTCTTAGTTTTTTTATTCAGCTTTAGAACTAAAGTCATATGATTCAACGTATTCCCACCATCCAGCATAAGTATGCGTAGAATTTGCAGAAGTATCTTCATAACTATCTAATTGGTTTTTAGCAATTTCGAAGAAGTTATCAATCATATCAGTATCAATTGTTGTATCATTGAATTGAATATCCATATCTAACATTTGATATATAACATAATTAGTAAATGTTGCATCAGTATATCTTGTAGTAAATGTAGAATAGAATGATGAGATAATTGTTTCAGTAGTTGATCTTAAACTTTCAACACCATCATCTGAATCAAGTTCATAAACATAAACTTTTAATTGATTCATACTTGGCCAAGCAGTATCGCTATAACCATTTAATTGTAATTCTTCACCATCATTATCATAAACAATGATATTTTCATAAATCATATATTCATCTTCACTATCAGCTTTATAATCTTGTTCATCTGTGAAAACAGAAGAAGTTGATGTTTCTCCACCTTTTGATAAAAGCATATGGAATCCGAATGAACTCATACATAAATTATCAAAAGAAGTAGTAGTTTTTATATTTTCTAATCTTGGTTCATCTAATAAATCACTTAATGTATCTAATAATTCATCGTAGTAATCTTCATCTTCTACAGTAATTCCAGAATCAGAAAGTTCTTTTTTAGCATCTTTAGAAATTTCTAAATAGAAGTTTTCTACATGTTCAGAGAATTCTGTAACATATGAAGAAGCACTTGCGTTATCAACAGTACCTAAGTCTTCAACTTTAATTTGAATATTAAAATCTCCATAGTAGTTTTTAACAGTCTTCCAAGTAGTACTTTCAAAACTTGAATTTGAAGCTAACTCACTATTGTTATTATACATTCTAACAATTTTATCTAAATTATCTGATAAACTTCCGCTTAAAGCATCTGCCTCATCATAAATTGTAGCGTAAATTTTTACAATAGCTTTTTTGAAATTAGATGCAGAAGTACCAGTTGGATCTTCTTCATTTAATTGTCTAATGAAATCATTAGGATCATCTAATGTACCATCTAAATCAAAATCAACAAATAATAATACATGTTTAATATCTAGACTGAAATAGTTATTGAAATTATTTTGTCCTGATAAATATAATAAATCAAAGTAGAAATCATTGTTAATTTCAGATAAGTTAGCAATAGCTTGTTGTGGAAGGAAATAATAATCCATAACATCTGTTGCATTATCAAATCCGAATTTGATTAATAAGAATTCTTCTAATTCAAATGCACTAGTAATACCATTTGAAGCATATTCACCATTTTTATATTTAGCAACTTCAGCATCATATGCATCTTGAGCATCATCTTCATTATCATCATCAATGCTATCCATTAAATCTGATTTTGAAACAGCAAGATTTGTGAAGTATGATACTGCAGTATTTACACCATAGTATTTTGCAGCAACTTCGAATAATTCATCAACAGTTACTTTATATTCTGTTTCGTTATAAGTGAATGTTGCAACATTCATTTTATCTGTTAAATTTTCTAATTCATAAGTAAAATCAGCATTTTGAGCAGCAAACATTAATCCGAAAACTGGATCATTGATAACCATGTTATCATCTGCAGCAATATCATTTAAAATTTCTGATACTTGACCAATAATAAATGAATCAGATAATTTTGAATCGAAAAGTTCTAAATAAAGATCATCATAAAGAGCGTTTTGTTGTTCTGTTGTTAAATCTTCCCACTCATCATCAGATAAATCATTTAATTTATAAACCATGTAATATTTTCCACCAAACTCTTTATAAGTTGTAGTGTATTGTTCTGCTTCCATATTAGCAACGAAACTAGCTAAATCGGCATTAAACGCAGTTAATTTATCTGCATTTACAGTAGTAGCACCTTGTGCAATTAAAGTAGAAGCAGTAGCGCCAGTACTATAAGTTAATGATTGTTTATAGTCATATGCATTGTTATATAATCTTGCATAATATGAAGCAGTATTTGAATCAATATAATAATAAGTACCACCTGAATAACGTGCAGCAGCCATTGCGTCACTATATTCTTGTAGTGTGTTAAATCCAACGATTACAGCGTTGTAATCTTGTTGGTGACGATAAGTATTGTTGTAATAGTTTTCGATATCTTCATCAGAAATATAATATGTATTTTCAACTTCTTCTGTAGTAACTTCACCATCTTCATCTTCAACTTCTTCATCGTAATATTCACCACGAGCGATGATTTCAGTTAATTTGTATTCCCCGAAATTTCTTTTTGCTAAATCTAGTTTAAAGAAATCAAATAATTCTTTTGGGAATACAAGTGTGTCACCTGAAATGTAGATTTGACTTGCATCAACATTAATATTAGAAACATATAATGAATCAGTTAATTGTGTTAAGATATCTGAAAAATCAGTAGATGTTAATTTTTTAACATCATCCATTTCATCACAATTAAAGATTGTTTCAATAATTAATTGTTGCATATCTTCGTAATCTTCATTGAAATCTAATGTCGTATAAAAATCTTGTACAGCATCATCTTCACTTAAATAGTTTGATAAGATTGTTTTTTCTAATTCATTATAAAATAACGAATAAGAAGAAGGTCTAATTAAATCGTATAATTGTTTGTTTGTTAATTCATCTCCATTGTTTGTTGCATAAACACCATCGATGTTTCCGTAAGGAGTTTCAGTGCTATAAGTATCTTTACTTGAACATGCTCCAAGTGTAACTGTAAGAAATAACACTAAACCGAATGATAATAATCTTTTTAAAGGTAATTTTTTCATTAGTTAGAACCTCCTTTTGGGTTAATATTGTCAACAAAGTCCCAGAATCCAGCGAAGTTAGTATTTGAGTTATCAACATATTCATCAGAAACTCTTTGTAAATAAGTTATATAATCTTGTAATCCTTGTTCTCCAGTAGTTGACCCTGTCCATTCAATTGATCCTAATTCATTTGAAATAATCATTAATTGAACAACTTGACTATTGTATTTTTCTAATGCAGGTTTTAAATATGTATCAAGATAAGTAGTAGCACTTGAAGATAATGATACTGAACTACCTGAAGTAAAGAATTCTCTACAATAAACTTCAACTTGAGTTAAGTTTGCATTTTCACCTGTAGAAGCTAATGATTCGTAAATTTTATAAGAATCACCAATTTTAATTGGTACATTTAAATATAAATCTTCATCTTCATTTTCAAAATCAATTTCAGTAAGAGCTTCACCGCTAGTTACTAGTAATAAGTTCATTCCACCATCAGTCATAATAAAGTTACTTGAACCTTCAAGTAATGTAGAACCTGTGAATGAATTATTCATCATAATTTCTTTATAATTTGTATCATCTCCACGATATAAATCTTCAACGATATCTTGGATTTTTGATTCAGTATCAAAAGTAGTATTTGAGAAAGTACCTAAATCAGATGTAGAAATATATAAACCATGTTTACGATATTTAGCCCATCTTTCTTCAACAGAACCACTTAATTCACTATCATTACCTGGTTCAATTCTTGTTGATGAATTAAATTCTTCGATTACATTAGCAAATGATTCACTTAAACTATCAGTTGAATGATATAAATAATCAATGATTTCCTCAATTAAATTTTGTGCTAAATTTTGTTTTTGTGTAGAACTTAATAAGTAGTCTGAAGATGAAGTACTCCATCCAGCATCATCAGCAGTAAACCAATCAGTATCAGGGATACCATCTTCATCCATATCAACATAAACTAAGATATTACTTAAGTTTAAAGAATAGAAGTTATCATATGCAGCAGAAGTAAATCCAAACATTTCATTATAAAAAGAATCATCGATATCTAAGAAATATTCTCTTTTAGCATCTTGTAACATTAAATAATCTATAGCTTCATCAATATTAGCTGTTCTATAGAAGTTTTTCATGAATGCATACTTACCGATTGAAGCAGGGTAACCATAACTTTCATAAGATCCATTTGCGAAATAAGTTAATGTGAAATAAACACTATCTTTATATGTTTGATAAGAATCTTCTTCATCTAAAATATCACTATAATAAGTTGAATCAACGATATATTGTTCAAATAATTTAGAAGTAGCAGTGTATGTACCATAAATTGGCTCTAAGAATGCATACGTATCTTCAACAGAAATGTGAATAGTCCATTTATCCTTTCCATCATTAAATACAATTTTTGCAATATTATCTGAATCAGTACCTTTTGAACCAGTATAACTTGTATTTGATTGTTCATAGTAGAAATCTAAAATTGAATCATAAATAGTAACAGTAAGGTTTTCAGCTCTAGTTGTTGCTTTATTGCTAATATAAGAATCAGTAAGTTCTGCATCAAATAAATCATTTAAAATTTGATCATATAATGTTTCTTCAGAATCTACATTAACAACACTTGCTAAGATATCCATATCAAATTCATAAACTGTATTACCATCTTCATCTTCACTTGTTTCATAGAAATCAACAGTTACAGCATCAGTCATTTTATAAATTAAATAATAATTACTGTTGTAACTTCTAGCAGAAGCAGTGTATTGGATATAAGATCCAACTTCATTAGTATCTTCATCTAATTCTCCTTCAGTTCTTAATGTATCATGTACATAAGTAGTTAAACTTGTAGAGAAAGTATCTAATTTTTCTTTTGTAAATGTAGTGTAATCACTATTTGATAATGTACTAACTAAATTTTCATAACTAGTAGCAAGTCCACTAGTAGAAGCATCATTTGCGATGATACTTGTCATTAAGTTATAGTAGTATAAGAAGTTAGTATTACTTCCAGAACCATTTAATTGATTTGTATACGTTAATTCGTTTCTATATGTATAAATATAATTATAAATTTCAACAAATATTTTTAAAATTGTTGTTTCACTCCCTAGTACAGAGATAGGAGAATCTGAGTATCCAGAGTTTGTTTGTGAAATAGTGTATTCATCATAGTATTCGTTGTAATCCGATTCATTACTCCATTTTGACCAGTCTGTTTGACCAGTGCTATTTACAGGAGGTTGAATTAAATACCATTCACCATTGAATGATTTAATACCAAATTTTTTCAATACAGCATCAGCTTCAGTTTGATTAATAAATCTAATGATGATTGCTTGTACATCATTTTCATATGAATAAGTGTTATCGAAAAAAGTAGCTATCTCTTCATCAGTAAAATAAACGTCTAAATCATCATTATCTTCAGCTTCATCATTATGCTCATTAATTTCTTGAGTTAAAACATCAATTGCATATAAATATTTAGCAACTTCAGTTGAATAAGCATCCCATAATTTAGTAACTACCCCATAATCAATGATATCATCAACATTGTAGTATTCTAAATCTACAGTATCAATAGTGATTCCACCTAAATACATAGAATCAGCGTATTTAGCTATGTTTTGAGATTTAGTAAAATCATTTATATCTTCGATTTCTTCCTCATCATATGTACCATGGATGTCAGTAAGGATTTTTTCAGCAACATATAATTGTTGATCTTCATTTGTAGAATCAACAGTTTTATTATCACCATTTAAATAATCATCAAATACGATTTCATCCATTCTTTGATTTAAATAACCTAAACTGTTATGTCTAAGTTCATCGTATAGATCTCCAACAGTGATTGAATAGTCACCACTCTTAGCATAGATTGAAGTAGTCTCTAAACTACCATACGGATTTTTATCTGTTGACTCAGCACACCCTGATAAAGTAATCATTACGACTGTAGCTAAAAATACAGATAATGTACGCTTTACGTGTCTCATGAAAACATTGTTTTTGTTCATAATTTATTCTCCTTAAAAATTATATTCTATATAGACCTAAATAAGTATATATGCTTGTTGATTATAACACTATTGAGACCTTAATGCAATAGAAAAGTAGGGTTATTTTGTTTAAATTTCACTTTTAGAAAGGGTTTTCGGATAATATCATTAATATGTTGTGTCAAAATGTTTTTTTTTGAATATTATAGTAGTGTAAAGGAAGGGAGGAATAAACAATGGCGACAACTTGTGGATGCTCAACATCTAACACAGAAAACGGATACGCTTTAATTCTAGTATTATTCATTTTATTAGTAATTATCGGTGCTGCATGGTTAGTTTAAAATAAATAGTTAGTTAGTAAAAAACTAGCTTTTTTTCTTTTATAATACATATTTTTATGATAAAATAGTAAAAAATAAGTTTAGAATCGATGTGATTAAATGAAAATATGTATATTAGCAAGTGGAAGTAAAGGTAATTGTATTTACGTTGAAGATGAAGAATATAAAGTGTTAATCGATATAGGAATATCATTTAAACAATTACGTATAAAATTAAATCAAATAAATGTTGATGTAAATGATATCAATGCTGTGTTCATAACACATGAGCATACTGATCATGTTATGGGATTAAGAACATTCTCTAATAATATGAATTGTGATTTCTATTTAACAAAAGGTACATTAGAAAATCTTAAAAGTAATATTCATGAAACAATGTCTAAAAAATTATTTCATATTATAAAAGCATTTGATGAAATAAAATTAAATAATATGAATATTATTGTTATACCAACACACCATGATGCAAAAGAACCGGTTGGATTTAGAATAAATCATTTTGATAAAAGTTTAATCTATATTACGGATACAGGTTACTATGATATTACAAGATATGATTTAATTAGAAATGCAACAATGTATATTTTTGAATCAAATTACGATCCAACAATTCTTTATGAAAGTAAAAGGATGTTGAGACTTAAAAAAAGAGTAGCAGGAGATTTAGGGCACATGTCTAACGAAGATAGTGCCATAAATTTATCAAACGTAATGGGCGAAAGTACTAAATTAGTAGTTCATGCACATATTTCTTTAGAATGTAACACTGAGGAAATGATTGTTGAAACATTTAGAAGAATATTATTTGAAAGAAATGTGAATATTGAAAATATTAGATTTATTTGTGCAAAACAATATGAAATATCAGAGGTGTTTGAATTATGATGGAAATAGAAATTGTAACTTTAGGACAAGTTAAAGAAAAATATATGGTAGAGTTAATTAATGATTATAAAAAACGTATTTCAAAATTTGCTAAAATTAATTTTATAGAATTAAAGGACGAGCCATTAAGAGATAGTGTTAATAGAGTTTTAGAACTAGAAGGTGTAAAACTTGAAGAAGTATTGAAAAATGCAAAGTATGTTATGGTGCTTGATATAGATGGCAAAAATTTAAGTAGTGAACAACTTGCTTCTAAAATTGATGAGGTCTTTACTTACAATAGTAATAAAATAACTTTTATTATTGGTGGGTCATATGGGATTCTTCAATCTATTAAAGATAAATGTAATTTTAAGTTATCATTTTCTAAGATGACTTTCCCTCATCAATTTATGAAAGGTATACTTTTAGAACAAATTTATCGTAGCTTTAAAATACTAAATAATGAGAACTATCATAAATAAGTATATTTTAAAAATGATTTATGATATTATAAAAATAATTAAGGAGTTGATTTTATGGAATACAATCACAAAAATATAGAAGGAAAATGGCAAAAGACATGGTATGAAAATAAAATGTTTAAAGCAAATGATTTTGATACTAAACCAAAATATTTTGCTTTAGTTGAGTTTCCTTACCCATCAGGAGCAGGTATGCACGTTGGGCACATTAGAGCTTATACATCATTAGAAATTATTGCTAGAAAAAGAAGAATGGAAGGTTATAACGTGTTATTCCCAATCGGGTTTGATGCTTTCGGTCTTCCTACTGAAAACTTTGCATTAAAAAATAAAATTCATCCTAAAATAGTAACTGAGCAAAATATTGCTACTTTTACTAAACAATTAAAAGAAACTGGTTTCTCTTTTGATTTTGATAGAGTAACTGATACAACTCAAGAAGACTATTATAAATGGACTCAATTTATTTTTGCTAAATTATATGAAAATAAATTAGCATACAAAAGTAAGACGTTCGTAAACTTCTGTCCTGATTGTAAAGTTGTACTTGCTAATGAGGAATCTCAAGGTGGTAAGTGTGATAGATGTGATTCACCAGTTGTACAAATGGAAAAAAATGTATGGTTTTTAAAAATTAGTGAATATGCTGAAAAGTTATTAGAAGAACTTCCAAATTTAGATTTTTTACCTAGAATAAAAACTGAACAAGAAAATTGGATTGGCAAATCTAGTGGTGCATTAGTTTCGTTTTCTATAGAAGATTCAAATGATAAATTAGATGTATTTACTACTAGACCTGATACTATTTTTGGTGCTACTTTCATGGTAATTGCTCCAGAACATGATATTGTTGAAAAGTACAAAGATAGAATAAAAAACATGAATGAAATTGAAGATTATAAAAAGAAAGCACATCTAAAAACTGAGTTCGAAAGAGTTCATATGAATAAAGAAAAAACTGGTGTTAAATTAGATGGTCTATATGCAGTTAATCCTTTAACTAAAGGAAAAATCGAAATCTTTGTTGCTGATTATGTTATGAATGGATATGGTACAGGAGCTATTATGGCGGTACCTGCTCATGATACTAGAGATTATGAATTTGCTAAGAAATATGGATGTAATATCGTTGAAGTAATTGCTGGTGGAGATATCACTAAAGAAGCATTTACTAATACAAGTGATGGTACTTTGATTAATAGTGATTTCCTAAATGGATTAACTGTTAAAGAAGCTAAATCAAAAGTAATTAGTTATTTAGAAGAAAATAAAATTGGTAAAGAAAATAATAATTATAAAATGAAAGATTGGGCTTTTAATAGACAAAGATATTGGGGAGAACCTATTCCTATTATTTATTGTGATGATTGTGGTGAGGTACTTGTACCTTATGAAGATTTACCAGTTAAATTACCGCAAACTGATTTAATTGCTCCTACTGATACAGGAGAATCTCCGTTAGCGAATGTTGAAGAATTTGTTAATTGTACTTGTCCTAAATGTGGGAAAAAAGCAAAAAGAGAAACAGATACAATGCCTCAATGGGCAGGGTCATCTTGGTACTATTTAAGATTTATTGATCCAAACAATAACATGAATTTTGCTGATATGGATAAAATGAAATATTGGCTAGGTATTGATTGGTATAATGGTGGAATGGAACATGTAACAAGACATTTAATATATTCAAGATTCTGGCATAGATTCTTATTTGATATTGGATTAGTCCCTGCAAAAGAACCATATAAAAAACGTACTGCTCAAGGATTAATTTTAGGTCCTGATGGAGAAAAAATGAGTAAATCTAAAGGTAACGTTGTTGATGTAACAACTGTTATTGAAGAGTTCGGTGCAGATACATTAAGATTATATTTAATGTTTATTGGTGATTATGAACAAGCTACACCATGGAGTGATCAAGGTGTTAAAGGTTGTAGAAGATTTGTTGAAAGAGTATTTAGATTATTTGATAATGTTGATTTAAATAACAATAATTATTCAAGTGATTTAGAAATCTTAATAAATCAAACAATTAAAAAAGTTTCTAATGATTATGAAGAAGTTAAATTTAATACAGCAATTGCTTCATTAATGAGTTTAGTAAATGAATTCTACAAAAAAGATTCAATTACTAAAGCAGATTATGATACATTGTTAAAATTATTATATCCTGTTGCTCCTCATATTACTGAAGAATTAAATAATATGATTGGTAATAAAGAATCATTAGTTCATACTAAATTCCCTACTTTTGATGTTAATAAATTAGAAAGTAGTAATATTACTTTAATGGTACAAGTTAATGGTAAATTAAAAGGTAAAGTTGAAGTTACTAAAGATGATACTAATGATCAAATTATCGAAAAAGTATTAAACGATGATAAAGTAAAAGCTTCGTTAGATGGACTTAATATTGTTAAAACAATTGTTGTACCTAAAAAATTAGTGAATATTGTAGTAAAATAATGAAATAGCTATAGAAATTTTTTCTATAGCTATTTTTTTGCCTATACAAAATTTTTATATATACATATATTATAGTAAAGGAGATGAAAAAATGAACTATAATAAACCTTGTGGATGTGGATGTCAACCTGCACCAATGATGCCTGAAGTATGCTGCAATAATGTTGTTAAAAAATGTTTTGTTGAAGAAGTGCCTCATGTAGTAAAATACAATACGCATGTAGTTAATGAATGTGTAAAAAAACATATTACAGTACCTAAATATACTACTACAGAAGAAACAGTATATATTGATGAATATGCATTTACACCATTTCAATTACCGTATCAATATCAACAATTTGAAATGCAACAACAAATGCAACAACAAATTCCAAATCAAAATTTAACACAAATGCCAAACGTTAATATGACAAATCCATTCAACCCTTTCCAATTTTAGAACAATTTCGATAAAATAAGAAATTGTTTTATTTTTTTATTTTGTAATATATCGTCGCAAAAATAATTTAATGATATGAAAATGATATAATTAAAAATAAAAAAGGAAGTTTATAAATGAGAAAAATTATAGTTATATTTTTATTATTTTTTACAGTTTTAATATCTGGATGTAGTGGTAAAAGTGCATATGAGTTAGCACTAGAAAATGGTTTTACAGGAACAGTTGATGATTATCTTGAAAGTTTAAAAGGAGAAAATTCAAGTATTACAATCATTGATATTTTTAACTCTTTAGTTGAAAAAGGAGTATACAATGATGATCAATATTTAGATTTTATTAACGATTATATCAATAATAATTTATGTGATGAAACAATTAGAAATAATTCACTTAATTCTTGTGTATCAATTAAAGTTACTTTTGGAACTTTTTTCATAAATACTTATGTTGGGAGTGGATTTGTTTATAAATTAGATGAAGATGGTACTGCGTATATTATCACTAATCACCATGTTCTTGTTAATCCAAATAATTCATCAGAAGTATCATCTAACATAAAAGTGTATATTTATGGGTACGAATATGAAAGTTATTCATATATCGCAACATATATTGGTAGTTGTAGTAACAATGACGTCGGGGTTATAAAAGTTCAACTTGATCTTAATTATAAAGCAAAATATGTAAGTGAAGCTTTAATAGAAGAAAACTATTATGTTGGAGATAATATGTATGCAATTGGTAATGCGCTTGGTGACGGATTAACAATAACATCTGGTATAGTAAGTGTTGAATCTGAAGAAATTTATACAGGGTATAATGTTAGGGTATTTAGATTTGATGCATCAGTGAATGGTGGAAATAGTGGTGGTGCAATTTTCAATAAATATGGAAAAGTAATTGGAATTGTGGATGCTAAGTATATTGATGAAGAAGTCGATGGAATTGCATATGGTATCCCTATAACAATTGCAGCAAATATTGCTAATAACATTATAGAAAATAATAGTGAACCAATCTTTGTTAACTCAAATTTCACAACAAAAGTATACTCAAGTAGTTCTTATTTTATTAACAATAAATTTTGTATAAAAGAAGTTATAGTAATTGATGAGATTAGTGTTATACATAATATGTATCAAGAAGGATTAAGAAGTGGTGATCAATTATTAAGTTTTGAAATTAATAATGTTGAATATGATATAAATAGATATTATTCATTATCTGATGTTCTATTAGGGTGTTCTGTTGGTGATGTATTAAAAATAAATACTTATAGAACAACACAATCACAATATAGTACGTATAGTATGATATTAGAGTAGGTGAAAAACATGGAATATACAGATTTATTGGTTTCATCAATTTTCTTTATCATACCGATTCTTATTTGTATTTTGTTTTCTAAAAAATACAATATTTTTCATGGAGTAATAACATATTTATTTCTATGTTATATAATTTACTTTTTGTTTAACGAACTTAGTAATGCTGAAAATATATTTACAACAGAACAATCATTGTTAATAAAAAGTACAATGGAAATGTCGTACAAATTAATCCATGATGGTTTGTTATTAATTCCAGGAGTATCTAAATTAACAAATATGAATGAAAACTATAGTATTTTAGCAATTGTATTTATAATATATTTCATATTACATATTATTTCATCGATTATTAATAAAATAAAGATTGAATATTACTAAATATTGTAATATAATTAAATAGATAAATGTTGATGAAGATTAGTAATATATTATTTATTTCTTTAGAGAGAAGACGGTTGGTGTAAGTCTTTGTTATAAAATATATGAATTCACTTCTGAGTGACTTTAAAAAAGTTCGTATCCTCTGCGTTAAAGAGTTCGAGTGCTAGATGATTTTTTGTCTAGAACTAAGGTGGTACCGCGATTAATTCGTCCTTAGATTTTATAATCTAAGGATTTTTTTTATTGAAAGGAAGAGGAATATGGAAAATAAAGTACAAGGTATTTTAAATGATGCTAACAATGAATTAGCAAATGTAAATAATTTAAATGATTTACAACAATTAAAATCAAAATATTTAGGTAAAAAAGGACCTTTAGCTGAGTTATTAAGTAATATGAAAAACTTATCAGTTGAAGAGAAAAAAGAATTAGGTCAAGTAACTACTGACTTAAGAAATAAACTAGAAGGTTCATTTGAAGAAAAGAAAGAAAATATCAATGATATGATTATTAATCAAAAAATTGAAAATGGTAAAATTGATGTTACATTACCAGGTAAAGATATTAAAAAAGGTGGATTACATCCTTTAACTCAAACTACTCAGGAAATTGAAGATTTATTTATTTCAATGGGATATACTGTTGCTACAGGTCCTGAAGTAGAAGATGATTATCACAATTTTGAATTATTAAACTTACCACATGATCACCCAGCAAGAGATATGCAAGATAGTTTTTACTTTGATGTAAATACATTATTAAGAACTCATACATCTCCTGTTCAAGCAAGAGTTATGTTAGAGAAAAAAGGACAACCAATTAAAATTATTTGTCCTGGTAAAGTATACCGTCGTGATGCTGATGATGCTACACATTCACATCAATTTATGCAGTGTGAAGGATTAGTACTAGGTACAGATATTTCTTTCGCTGATTTAAAAGGTGCTTTATTAGCATTTGCTAATCAACTGTTTGGAGAAGGAAGAAAAATCAGATTAAGACCTTCATATTTTCCGTTTACAGAACCTTCAGTAGAAGTAGATGTTACATGTGCTAAATGCAATGGTGCAGGATGTAATATGTGTAAACAAACAGGATATATCGAAGTACTTGGTGCAGGTATGGTTAATAAGAATGTTTTAAAAATGAGTGGATATGATCCTGAGAAAATCCAGGGATTTGCATTCGGTATTGGTATTGATAGAGTAGCAATTTTAAAAAATAGAATTGAAGATATAAGAGCATTTTATACAAATGATGTAAGATTCTTAAGTCAATTCAAGAAAATGAAGTAGGTGAAAAAATGAAAGTATCATTAAATTGGTTAAAAGAATATGTAGATTTTAAAAATAAATCTATAGAAGAATTAGAAAGTATTTTCTCATTACAATTAGTTGAAATTGAGTCGATTATCAAATTGGCTGAAGGAACTAATTTAACTATTGGTGAAGTATTAACTTGTGAAGATCATCCTGATAGTGATCATTTACATATTTGTACTGTTGATGTAAAAAAAGAAAAATTACAAATTGTATGTGGTGCACCTAATGTTGCTAAAGGACAAAAAGTAATTGTTGCTTTAGTTGGTGCGGTACTTCCTGGTGATTTTAAAATAAAACTATCTAAAGTTCGTGGAGTTGAATCATCAGGTATGATTTGTGCACTTGATGAACTAGGTGTTGATGTTAAATCTTTATTTGGTGAAGTTGATAGAGGTATTTATGTGTTAGATAACGATGCACCAATTGGTTCTAATCCTTTAGAATATTTAGGACTTGATGATGTAGTATTTGAATTAGGATTAACTCCTAATAGAGCTGACTTATTATCTATGCAAGGTGTTGCATTTGATTTAGCTGCTGCACTTAATGAGAAAGTTAAATTAGAAGAATTAAATGTTGAAGAGTGTTCTAAAAAGAACCCTGTAAAAGTTAAAATAAAATCTAAAAAAGTTATGCAATATCATACAAGATATGTTGAAGGTGTAGAAGTTAAAGAATCACCAATGTGGCTTAAATTAAAGTTACTTGCTTCTGGTATTAGACCTATAAATAATGTCGTAGATATAACAAATTTTGTATTAATGGAGTATGGTCAACCGCTTCATGCATTTGATGCAGATTTACTTGGTAATGACATTGTTGTAATCGATGACTTTGCTGGTAAATTTACAACTTTAGATGATGTTGAAAGAGATATTATTAAAGGTGATATTGTTATAGCATCTAAAAAACAAAATGCTTGTCTTGGTGGAGTTATGGGTGGTAAATCTACAGAGGTAAATGCTAATACAAAAAATATTATTTTAGAAGCTGCGCAATTTGATCCTATTAGTGTAAGAAAAACTTCTTCAAGACTACAATTAAGAAGTGAATCATCTCAAAGATTTGAAAGAAAAATTGATCCTAATAGAACACTTAAAGCATTAGATAAAGCTGCAATTATGTTACAACAATTAGCTAATGGTACAATTTATAAAGGTGTTAATGGTGAAGTGAATTCTAAACATACACCTGTTGTAATAAACACTACTTTATCAAGAATAAATTCAAATTTAGGATTAAATTTAACTGTTAAAGAAGTAGCAGTTATTTTAGAAAAACTTACATTTGAATTTAGTGTTAAAGAAGAAAACTTTACTGTAAATATTCCTACAAGAAGAATTGATTACGATACAAACGATCAAGATCTTTTTGAAGATATTGCTAGAATTTATGGATACAATAATATTCCTACGACGTTATGTAAAACATCTGACAAAGGTGATTTAACATATGTTCAAACTAAAATAAGAGAAGTTAAAAACTATTTTGTGAATTGTGGATTATATGAAAATGTTACATATACATTAATCAAAGAAGAAAATGTTCATGATTTCACTTTAGAAGATGAAGAAGTTTTATCTGTAATGAAACCTTTCACTTTAGATCATAAATCAATGAGACAAAGTTTAATTCAAAGCTTATTAGATGTTGTTTCATATAACTTAGCTAGAAAAAATGACAACATTAATATATTTGAAATTAGCAATGTTTATAGTACAAAAAATAACTCAACTAAATTAAGTGGTGCATTAAGCGGTACTATGAATACAAGTTTATGGCAAGGTCAAAAAGAATTAATTGATTTCTTTTATGCTAAAGGTTTATTAGAAGGATTATTTAAATTATTAGGTGTTAATGCTTCATTTGAGGCTGCTGAGTTAAAGAATATGCATCCTTATAAAACAGCTTTAATTAAAGTTGGTGATGTTGTATTAGGTTATCTTGGGGAAGTTCATCCTAAATACCAAGCGAAAGCTAATATTAAAGAAACTTATGTATTTGAACTTGATTTCAATAAGCTATTAGATGTAGTAAATACTTCTATTAATTATGAACCAATTTCTAAATTCCCTTCAATTACAAGAGATTTAGCAATTGTATGTAATAAAGATATTCAAGCTAATGAAATAACAAAATTAATAAAACAAACTGGTAAAAAAATTCTTGTTAATGTTGAATTATTCGACGTATACATTGGTGAAAATGTAGCAAATGATGAAAAATCACTTGCGTATAAACTAACTTTTATGGATAGTACACAAACACTTGAATCTAGTGTTGTTGATAAATCAGTTGAACAAATTTTAAAAAGATTAGAATTTACTCATAAAGCTAAATTAAGAGGATAGGTAAATAGGATATAGATTTTAACATCTATATCCTATTTTTTTAATCAAAAATATGATATAATACAGTAAAAGTAGGTGTTATTTTGCAAAGTATATTTAATTTAACAATTGAAGAAATGAAAGAATATTTCATTAGTAAAGGTGATAAACCTTATCGAAGTACTCAAATATTTGAGTGGTTATATAGACATAAAATCAAAGATTTTTCTGAAATGACTAATCAAAAACAAGATATTATTAATATGTTGAAAACTGATTTCAATTTAAATTATTTAAAATTAGTTACTAAACAAGTTTCGGTTGATAAAACAGTCAAATTTCTATTTGAATTAGAAGATGGTGAGTTAATTGAAACAGTTTTAATGAACCATGAATATGGGAAAAGTTTATGTGTTACTACTCAAGTTGGATGTAATATGGGATGTAAATTTTGTGCTTCAGGAATTAAAAAAAAGGTTCGTAATTTAACAACTGGTGAAATTATTACACAAATACTAACGGTGGAAGAAATATTAAATATTAAAGTTTCACATATAGTAATAATGGGTATTGGTGAACCTTTTGATAACTATGGAAATGTAATGAAATTTTTAAATATTGCTAATTATCCTAAAGGATTAGAAATTGGTGCTAGACATATGAGTGTATCGACTTGTGGATTAGTAAATAAAATAAAATTATTCCAAGAGTCTAAACTTCAATCAAACTTAGCTATTTCACTACATGCATCAAACAATGATATAAGAAACCAAATAATGCCTGTAAATAAAAAATATGATATTTATGAATTGATACAAGGTATTAAAGAATATATAGATGTTACTAATAGAAGAGTTACAATTGAATATATATTAATTAAAGATTTAAATGATAAAAAAGAACATGCTAATGAATTAGCGAATTTATTAAGAGGAATGAATGTATATGTTAATCTTATTCCTTACAATGAAGTAATTGATAATCCGTTTAAAAGAAGTACCAAAGAAGCTATGAAAATTTTCTATGATACTTTAAAGAAAAAGAAGTTAAATGTAACATTAAGACAAGAACAAGGTCATGATATTGATGCTGCATGTGGACAATTAAGAAGTAATATGAATAAATAATCCATTTATTATAACAATAATAAATGGTGATTTTATGAAAAAAATAATTATTCTTTGTGTAGGAATTAATTTAATAATATACTGTATTTTTGGATACTTTTTACTATTTAAACAAAATAATAATGAAGTTATTAATATGGTTAATTTAGAAAATTTATCAAAACAAGAGGTTATAGATAGTATAGAATATTATGAATTAGAATTTATATATTTAGAGTCAGAACAAGAAAAAGATATCGTTTTATATACAAGTCCTGCGAAAAATGAATTGACTCAAGTAGGTCAAAAAATTAAAGTTTATATATCTTCTGGTATGATTAGTATGTATTATAAAAATTTAATTAATACATATTATGAGGATAATGTAGAATATTTTAATGAATTAGAATTATATGGAGTAAGTGTAATTGTTGAAAAACAATTAGATGATAACTACCCTGATGGAGTTATTGTTTATCAATCGTTAAATGATGTTGTAAGTAGTAGTGATACTTTTAAGATAATTGTTAATTACAATAATCCGCTAATTTTAGTACCTAATTTGATAGGGAAAAATGAGAATGAAGTTTTATTATTATTTGAGAAATATGATATAGAAATACAATTTATATATACAAAAAAAGATGGTTCAAAATTGGTTTTTGATCAATCAATTAGTCCAAATACATTGATAATTAGTGGGAGTGTATTATACGTATATATATCAATTTAAAAGGAGGACTTCGATGTCTAAGGGGAGAATTATTAAAATAATTGGTGGTAAATTTACTGTTTTAGATGATACAACAAAAGAAAGATTTGTGTGTGATTGTGCTGGTAAATTAAGAGCTGTTAGTGTTGATAAAAATTCAAGTTTTAATAAGCAAATAACTAATAAGCAAAAGAAAGAAACTAAAGTAATAAAGTTAACACCTAAGGTTGGAGATTACTGTGATTATTCAGTAGATATTCATCCTATTATCAATGAAATTTTCCCAAGAGAAAATGAAATGGTTAGACCATTAATAAGCAATGTCGATCAAATATTGTTAATATTTGCTGCTAAAAAACCTGACTTTTCTTTCCTTTTATTAGATCAATTTTTAGTGTTATTAGAACAAGCGAATATCAAAGCTAAAATCATTATTTCGAAGATAGATTTACTTAAAAAAAGTGAATTAGAAGAGTTAGAAAATGGACTTAATTATTATAAAGAAATTGGTTATGATGTATACTTTGTTGATAGTATAAATAATGTTGGATTTGATGAAGTTAAGCATTTATTTAAAGATAAAGTTTCCGTACTATCTGGTCAAACAGGTGCTGGAAAATCAACTTTTATAAACACATTAATACCTGGATTTAAGCTTCAAACTCAAGAAATATCTAATGCTTTAAATCGTGGTAAACATACAACAAGACATAGTGAATTATATGATTTCTTAGGAGGTTTAGTTGGTGATACTCCAGGGTTTTCTAAACTTGATTTTTCATTAATAAACAAAGAAGAAATGAAAAACTATTTCATTGAATTCGAAAATTATTCATGTAAATATAGAGGTTGTTTACATGATAAAGAAGATGATTGTGCAATTAAAAAAGCGTGTAATGATGGGATTATTTTAAAAAGCAGATATGAAAGTTATGTTAAATTTTTAACAGATATAAAAAACGTAAAGAAAGTATATTAATAGGTGATTATATGAAAGTAAGTCCTTCAATTTTATCATGTGATTTTTCAATATTAAAACAAGAAATTGATTCTATAGTAAATGATTCAGATTATTTACACATTGATGTTATGGATGGTCATTTTGTTCCTAATATCACATTTGGTCCTGGATTGATAAAAGATATAAGAAAGCATTATAATATTATTTTTGATGTGCACTTAATGATGAGTGAGCCTCATAAATATATTAAAGAGTTCTGTAATGCTGGAAGTGATATAATTACTTTTCATTATGAATGTGAAAGTGAAATAAAACAAACAATTCAATTAATAAAAAATGAAAATAAAAAAGTTGGATTGTCAATTAAACCAAATACTTGTGTTGAGAGTTTAATTCCGTTTTTACATGAACTAGATTTAGTTTTAGTAATGAGTGTTGAACCAGGATTTGGTGGACAAAAATTTGATCATACTTCTTTAAGTAAAATCGAATTTCTAAAAGATTATAAAATTAAAAATAAATTAAATTATGAGATCGAAGTAGATGGTGGAATAAACGATGAAACAATTTCACTTGTAAAAAAATCAGGAGTAGATGTTGTAGTTGCTGGATCTTATATCTTTAATTCAAAAGATAGAACAAGCAAAATAAACTCTTTGAAATAGTAATAAAAAAACACCACTAATAATATAATATATTAGAGGTGATGAAATGAAGTTTTACATTTTGAAAATGCCGAGATTTTTATCTGTTATAATAATTAAAATTTCTTCCTTATTTAAGAGCAAAAAAAAACAAGCCTAATTAGCTTGTTTTTTATTATGCTCTTTTTAATTTTTTTAAAGCTCTTGCAGATACCTTAACTTTAATCACATTTCCGTTTTCATCTTGAATACGTGCAGTTTGTAAGTTTGCTTTCCAAGTACGACGATTTGCATTTAAAGCGTGACTTCTTGAATTTCCTGTAACCGTAGACTTTCCTGTTACGTAACATTTTGCCATATTGATAACCTCCTCTAAGCTATTTTAAAACACTTAATAGTGCGCTAATATTTATTATATATTATTATTCATTTAAATGCAATAGTTATTATAATAATATGTAAAAAAATATGCAGTGTTAAGTATTCTTTACATTTTATAACATTTTTTTTAATAGAAAAGTGTCGAAAAAACGTAAAAAGTATTATTTTTAACGTATAAATGCCGTTTTCAAATAAAAAAATAATAAAAACATTGATTTTTAAAAAACGTTGTGATATACTAAAGAAGTAAATTGTAAAATCTATATGAAATTTTAGAGAAATAATTTAAAAATAATTACATATATATTATTATAGTTTAAAAATAAGTTTAGTGAGCTGCAAGAAATCTTACTAACATTAGGAGGTAATACCATGGAAGTTATTAACGTAAATGGATCGTTATTAAAAAAGATGGTAATAAATGGTGCAATTAATTTAAAGAATAATTATCAAGAAATAGATAGACTTAACGTGTTCCCCGTACCAGACGGTGACACTGGAACAAATATGCAAATGACTATGATGGCTGGAGTTAAAGAGATTTCTAATTTAGAAACTAACTCTGTGACTGAAGTAGCAAAAAAACTTTCTAGAGGATTACTAATGGGAGCTCGCGGAAATTCGGGAGTAATCTTATCACAATACTTTAGAGGCCTTTTTATAGGAACTGAAAAAATTAAAGGTAGCGAAGCAACTGTAGCTGAATTCATC
Source organism: bacterium (assembly GCA_044432865.1). Taxonomy (GTDB): domain Bacteria; phylum Bacillota_I; class Bacilli_A; order Acholeplasmatales; family Anaeroplasmataceae; genus JAWXUE01. The sequence goes on from JAWXUF010000003.1 coordinate 42,399, forward strand.
GACTGTTTAGTTTCAGGATATGAAGTTGCATATAAAGCAGTTATGGAACCTGTTGAGGGTACAATCTTAACTGTAGTACGCGAAGCTGCACAATTTGTTGAAAAAAACAAAGGTCAATATAAAACAATTAACGAAGTTTTAGATGCATATGTAAAACAAGCTAATATTTCTTTAGAAAACACACCAAATTTATTACCAGTATTAAAAGAAGCAGGAGTTGTAGATAGTGGAGGAGCTGGATTCGTAAAAGTTATCGATGGTATGATAATGGCTATGAACGGTGAAATGCTAGAATACGATAATTCAAAAAACACAAATACAAATGAAGTTATGAGTTTAGATGGAGTAGACATTAAGTTTGGATACTGTACTGAGTTCATCTTACAATTAAAAAATGAGAATGATTTTTCAGAATCTGATTTAAAGGGTCCATTAAGCTTACTTGGTGACTCTTTAGTTGTAGTTCAAGATGAAGATTTAGTTAAAATTCATGTACATACGAATGAGCCAGGAAAAGCGTTAAATTTAGCTCAAAAATATGGTGAATTCAAGACTTTAAAAATCGAAAACATGCGTGAACAACACAGTAATTTAGTTGATATTGCCCCAAAACCTAAGAAAAAACAAGCAATTATTGCTGTTTGCTTCGGTGATGGAGTAAAAGAAACATTTTCAGGATTAGGTGTAGATTATATTATTGATGGTGGTCAAACTATGAATCCACCAACAGAAGAATTCGTTAAAGCAGTTGAAGCTGTTAACGCTGAAAGTGTAATCATTATTCCGAATAATTCAAATGTAATATTATCAGCTGAACAAGCTGCTAAAATTTGTACGGATGTAGAAATTCACGTATTAAAAGCTAAAACTATCCCTCATGGGTATGCTTCTTTAATGGTTTTTGATCCAAGTGCTGAAGCAAAAGCTAATTTTAACGAAATGCAAGATGCTGTTAAAAATGTAAATTCAGGAGAAGTTACATTTGCTGTTAGAGACACTGAAATTAATAACATTAAAATTACATCTGGTGATTTTATTGGTATTGTAAATGGTCAAATTATTTCATCATTTGCTAAGCGTGTTGATACGTCAAAAGCAGTATTAGATGCTTCTATTAATGCAGATTCTCAAATCGCAACTATTTTTGCAGGAAAAGATTCATGTGAAGACGAATTAGAATTATTAGAAAAACATTGTTATGCATTAAATAAAGATATTGAAGTTGAGGTTATTGAAGGTAATCAAGACATTTATTCATATATTATAGCTGTAGAGTAGAAAAAATCAGAAAAATCTTCTGATTTTTTCTATTTAAATTGAATTTATTATATTTGTATTCGAAAGGGGGAGATTTTGATTATGGATTTAAACATGATAAATGGACTAGGTCCGGATAAGCGTCAAACTATGTATAAAAATGACATACTTGATGTTGAAAAGTTAGTTAAAATTTTACCTTCTACGATAAATTTTTACGAACCTATAGATATAAATACAATTAAAGAGAGTGCTAAAGTTACTCTTGAGGTCGTAATTTTGAGTTACATTGAAACTCTAAATGATGATGAAAAACTTTGCTTTACTGTTAGTTGTGGTGGTAAAGAACTAAATGCAGTTATTAAAAATCACCCTTCTATCAAAAAGAAGGTTAATCCAGGAAAAAAAATTAAAATATATGGTTTTTTTGACCTGGATAGTAAAGAAATTGATATCGAAACTATGTTTGATATTAATGAAGATGTTTTTGAAAGTATTTACGAAGTTGGTGGTTTAGCATCAAGTTTGATTCAAAATTTCACTGAAAAAGGTCTTCAAATTCTTGGTACTGTTAGGAATGAAATTCCTACATATATTAAGGAAAAGTTAGGTGTAAAAACATATTTATCTATTTTAAATGATATTCATATGCCTAAATCACAAGAAATATTTATGAAAGCAATAAAAAATTATACTTATGAAATTTTCTTTAATTTCTTTGTAAGTTATTATTATTATATTGTTAGTACATCTACTAAAAGAATTGAAGAAAATAAGTTGGATCCTGTTAAGGTTAATTCTGTTATAAATTCTTTTGATGATTTTGCTACAATAGAAAAAAAGAAAAATATAAACGAAATATTAAATGAATTTAAAAAACCATTTTATACTAATATAGTATTAGAAAACTTTACTAATGAAGATAAAGTTTTTGCTACAATGGCACTAATTATTACAAAAGTTAGTATGAAAAAACAAGTTGTAATCATTGCTAAAGAAAATTTTGAGTTATATACTTCTTTAAAAGAAGAGTTATTAAAATATAATGTTAAAGTAGATATTATGGCTAGAAAAGGCCGAAATAAAGAGAATTTTTCACAATTTAATTCTGGTAAATATGATGTGTTAATAACACCTCCAGTAAATTTTGAAACTATATCAACACAAGATGTTGGATTAGTTATTTGTGATGATGAACAATTGAATATTTTCAAAAGATATTCTTTAAATTGTAATAATACTGATTCATTATTCTTTACTAAAACAAAATATGGAAGAGGCATAAACAAACAAATTTTCAAAAATATTGATATTATAAATTTAGAAGTAGAAAATAAATCTTTAAAAGATGTTATGTTTGATAATTTACTAAATAATGAAAATTATAAAATTCTATATAATTTATTAGATGAAGAATGTGTTAATGAGCTAATTAATTCAAGTTCTATTGATGCGTATGATTTTATTGTGAATAAAAGATTCAAAGAAGATAAAAATAATTATGAATACTTTAAAAAATTAATTGATGATTTAGTTAATGTTGTACCTATAAAAAAATAATCTAGGAGGTATTTTACTATGATGAAAATTGCTGTTGATGCTATGGGTGGTGACTTTGGTTGTAAAACTACAGTTGAAGGTGCTATTCTTGCAGTAAAAAAATTTAAAGATATTGAGATTGTTCTTTATGGTGATGAAGAACAAATTAAACCTCATTTAACAGATTCTACAAGGATTTCTGTAGTGCATACAGATTCTGCAGTTGATATGGGAGAAAAAGACCCTGTAAAACAAATTAGAAATAACCGTAAAAGTTCTTTAGTATTATCTATGAGAAGTGCTAAAGAAGGTGAGACAGATGCTGTTGTTACAGCAGGACCTACTCAAGCTGTAATTGTTGGAGCGCATTTAATAATTAAAAGATTACCACAAATGTCTAGGGTTGCTTTATGTCCTATAATTCCTTCTTTTGATAAAAGAGGTAAGTTGATGTTGGATGTTGGTGCTAATGTTGAATTAAAACCAGAACATTTATTAGATTTAACTATCTTTGCTTCTGTTGCTGCAAAAGAATTTTTAAATGTTGAAAGTCCAAAAGTTGGATTATTAAATATTGGAACAGAACCAGGAAAAGGTAGAGAGTTCGAAAAAGAAGTTGCTAGACTATTAACTGAAAGTCCAAGAATTAATTTCTATGGAAATGTTGAAACAAAAGAAATTATTACAAATGAATGTGACATTTTAGTTACTGATGGATTCACTGGAAATATGGTTATGAAAACTATGGAAGGTGTAGCTAAAGGTATGGGTGAAATTCTTAAAGAAGAAATTGCATCGTCTACAAAAGGTAAAATCGGTTATTTATTCATGAAGAAAAATTTAAAAAATTACAAAAAACGTTTAGATGCTTCTGAAATTGGTGGAGCAATGATTATTGGTATTAATGTACCAGTTATTAAAGCTCATGGAAATAGTGATGGATATGCATTCTTTAATGCAATTAGACAAGCGAGAAGTTTGGTTTCAAATGATATTATAAATAAGGTTACTGCATGTTTACCTGTAAGAGAAGAAATGCATGAATAATTATAATGATTTAGAAGAAGTTATTGGATATAAATTTAAAAATTTAGATCATATAAATTTAGCTTTTACCCATTCTAGCTATGCAAATGAACATTATACAAAAAGTAATGAAACAATGGAGTTTTTAGGGGATTCTGTACTTGATTTATGTATTGGACATTATTTATTTAAAAATGTCGATATCGACGAAGGTGAAATGACTAAGTTAAGAGCCTCATATGTTTGTGAGGAAGCTTTAGCGTTTTATGCTAATAAAATAAACTTATCTAAATATTTAAAATTAGGTAATGGTGAAGAATTACTTGGAGGAAGAACAAGACAAGCATTAATAGCAGATGCATTTGAAGCAATGTTAGGGGCTGTATTTCTTGATTCTTCATTTGATGAGTGTGATAAGGTAGTTAATAAGGTTGTAATACCATATCTTCAGTTTATTGATATATTGGATTATAAATCTAAATTACAAGAATTGATGCAAGCCGATAAACGTACTATTGTATATGATATTATTAATGACGAAGGACCTGCTCATAACAAAACATTCGAAGCCGAAGTTAAACTAGAAAACAATATTGTTTTAGGTAGAGGTAAAGGAAAAACTAAAAAAGAGGCTGAGCAACATGCTGCAAAAGCCGCTTTGAGTAAAATAGCAAAATAGAACTTTTATAGTTCTATTTTTTTTAATGCATAATTTGTAGAAGTATGTTAAAATTTAAATTGAAAAATATATTTGGAGGTATTGTATGAAAAAATTATTAGCGCATGATTCAGTTAATACTGTACAAAGTATCAAAAAGTATTATAAGTTAGAACAAGAACATCCATCTAATCCTTTGCTGGATGAAATGTTTGAAAAACATAAACCTAAGCATGTTATTTTAATGTGTCTAGATGGGTTAGGATATAGTTTCTTAAATCATACTCCATATTTTAATGAAAATGTATTAGAGAAAGTTGATACAGTTTTCCCACCAACAACAGCGTGTGCTACTATAACACTGCAAACAGGATTATATCCATGTGAACATGGCTGGATAGGTTGGTCGCAATACTTTAAGGGTTTTGATGATTGCATCGAGTTATTTACTGGAAAAAGTTTCTATACTGATGATGTTTATGATTATAATGAAGTTATAAAAGATATAAAATTTGATGCGTTTTATAATCACATAGAAAACTCTAAAATTTATTTTCCAGGGGCTGATAAATTTTATCCAAATAATTATGAAACAATCAAAGCACAATTTGATGAAGTTAAAAAACAAATTAATGAAAATGAAAATACTTTCTCATATATGTACTGGAATGAACCAGATGGAATTTTACATAGAGAAGGTAGTAAATCACAAAATGTAATTAATCTTATTAAAGAAATTGAATCTCAAGTTAAAGAAGGAATTTCTTTATTAGAAGATGTTTTAGTAATTGTTACGGCTGATCATGGTCATATAGATAATGAAATAATTGAAATAAGAGATCATCCAGAAATATTAGAATGTTTAGTAACTAAACCATCAATAGAACCGCGATTTACAAATTTCTTTATTAAAGAAGGATATGAGAAAAAATTCATTGATGCTATAAATCCTTTTTTAGATAAATTTGATTTATACTCAAAAGAAGAATTTCTTAATTTAGAGTTTTTTAATAGAGGCGTTCATCATTTTAAAATAAATGAATTTTTAGGTGATTATGTTTTAATAGCAAATGATAAGTATATACTAAACTTAAAAGATAAGTTTTATGCTTCAGCTCACGCTGGATGTACAGAAATTGAAATGGAAATACCACTAATTGTTATTGCAAAATAAATTATATTGGAGAATAAAATGAGAAAATTATTAAGTAATGATTCAGTTAATACAATTCAAAGTATAAAAAAATATTATAATTTAAAAAATGAACATAATACAAATGAAAAATTAGATGAATATCTTAATAGCAAAAAACCGAAGCATATTGTATTAATGGTTTTAGATGGGTTAGGATATAGTTTTTTAGATAAAGTACCATTCTTAAAAGAACATTGCTTTGAGAAAATTGATACTGTTTTCCCCCCAACAACAGCATGTGCTACTATAACACTGCAAACTGGATTATATCCATGTGAACATGGCTGGTTAGGTTGGGCTCAATATTTCAAGGAATATGATGCAACGATTGAGTTGTTTTCTGGACTAAATTATTCTACAACTGAATTTCAAAATCCAGTAGAAGTAAACAAAGATATTTCATTTACTCCTTTTTACTTAGATATAAAAAATAATAAGAAATTTTTCCCTAGTTTTGATCCTAATGGTTATGATGAATTTTCTGATTTACTTGATGGTGTTAAAGAACATATTTCATCTCATGAAGAAACTTTCTCATATGCATACTGGCACGAACCAGATCATGTTCTACATCTAGATGGATCTAATGGAGAAAATACTTTAAAAACATTAAGTGAAATAGATAATTTAATTAGAAATTTCTCAAGTGATTTAGAAGATACTGTTGTAATAATAACAGCAGATCATGGACATATCGATTGTAGTGGATTACATTTGAATGATTATCCTAAACTTACAGAATGTTTTGTTAGGCTACCATCAATTGAACCTAGATGTGTTAACATGTTTATAAAAGATGGAATGGAAGTACAATTTTTAAATGAATGTAGAAGATTTGAAGAGCATTTTTCTATATTTACAAAAGAAGAATTTTTAAAATCTGATTTCTTTAATAAAGGGAATCATCATCCAAAAGTTAATGATTTTTTAGGTGATTTCATTTTAATCGCAACAGGTGATTACTTCTTTTACGGTCATAAGCCAGTAGATCCTAATTTGCCTGCGCTTGAATTTAAAAGTATGCATGCAGGAAATACAAATATTGAAATGGAAATACCTTTAATAATTATCGATTAACAATCATATAATTTTTTGGTGATTAAATGATAGGTGTAATAGGTATAAGCGGTAAAATAGGTAATTTCGTTGCTAATTTACTTAAAGAAGAAAACAGTATAATTGGATATGATAAAAATAATTCAAACGAATTTATAACATACGATAATTATACTGATTTTTTTAACAATGATTTAGATTTAGTTATTGATTTTTCAAATAGTAATTTATCTAAAGATATATTGTTAGAATGCATAAGAAGAAATATAAAAGTATTAAGTGGTACATCAAATATCCCTAATCTAAAGGAAATTTCTGATTTTGCATATGGAAAAAAAGTTAGTTTCGTTTATTTAGAAAATTATTCAAAAGGGATAAATCAATTAATTTCTATTATTGATAAAATTTCTTGTGATAAAAAAGAAATAATAGAAGAACATTACCATAAAAAAACTGACATAAGTCAAACGGCTATTTCTATAGCGAAGAAACTAGATATTGATAATATAAGTAGTGTTAGAACATTAAAAAGAGAATCTAATCATTATATTAAATTTTATTTTGAAGATGAAGAGATTGAAATAATTCATAAATGTTTCAGTCCTTATGCATATAAAGATGTTTTAATTAAAGAAATAAATAAAATAAAAAATAGTGATTTTTATTATAAGTGTGGTATTATAGATGTAAGTAAAAAGTAAGGGAGATTTGATTATGCTTAAATATATGATTAAAAAAGGATATGTTGATGTTAATAAGTTGATTTTAGATATTTATCCTAAAATGAATTTAACTGAACAAGAAGTTATTGTTGTATTAAATTTAATTGAATTATATAAAAATAATCAATCTACTCTAGCTGTTTCAAGTTTATCTAAAAAATTAAACATGTCAAATGATGTTTGTTCAAATAGTTTAAATGGTTTATTAAATAAAGGATACATTTCATTAAATATCGAATATACGAAAAGTGGAAAAGCGAAAGAAGTATTTGATATTGATGATATTGTAACTACAATTTCAAAAATGATGAATGAAGAAATAAAAACTGAAAAAATTCATGAATCGGAAAATTTGATAAAAATAGTTATTGATTTCTTAGAAAAAACATTAAATAAATCTCTTTCACCTTTTGAATTAGATTTAGTATTATCATGGATTGATGATGGTGAAACACTTGATTCAATTAGTAAAGCTGTTGATATATCAGTTAGTAAAGGAATTAATAATTTAAAATATATTGATAAAGTAATACTAGGTTCTAAAAATAATCCTGATGCAGTAGTAGATGAGGAAAGTTCAAAAGTATTAGATGATATTTTTAGAAATTTAAAATAATGAGAGATATAATATTAAACTTTTTAGAAGAACTTTTTCCTGATGCTCATTGTGAATTAAATTTTAATAATGATTACGAATTACTAATTAATATTGCACTAAGTGCACAAACTACAGATAAAAAGGTTAATCAAGTGACTGAGGATTTATTTTTAATTTATCCAAATATCGAAACTTTGCGAAAAGCTAATCCTATCGAAGTAGAACAAATTTTAAAGCCTTTAGGTCTAGCAAAAGTAAAAGCAAATAGTATAATTAAATGTGCTAATCAAATTTACGACAATTTTAACGGAGTAATTCCACAAGTCCATAAAGACTTAATTTCATTACAAGGTGTAGGAAATAAGACAGCAAATGTCTTTTTAGCAGTTTTTTGTAATATCCCAACATTCCCTGTTGATACTCATGTAAAAAGAGTAGCAAATCGATTATGTTTGTCTAAAAGTGATGATGTTATTCAAATAGAAAAAGACTTGATGAATTATTTTGATAAAAATACCTGGATTAAGCTACATCATCAGCTAATCTTCTTCGGAAGATACTTCTGTACAAGTAAAAACCCAAATTGTAACAAATGTTTACTAAATAAAATTTGTTCCTACAAAATATGACAATTTTTTGCAAACCTCCTATGATAATATAAATCATAGGAGGTGTTTTTTTATGTATGTAAAAATATTCGATTTTGAACATGAACTTGATTTAGAAAACGCAGTAAACGATTTTATTTATGATAAAAATATCATTAAAATTTTATACCAAACAAGTCATTTCCAAGCTTTAGATGAACAAATCTACTCTTTTTCGGTACTTATTTATTACGAGTAGATTTTGTTTTTTTGCGAAAAAACACTATTTTGTAGAATAATGTCTAAATTACAAATAAAATTATATTAGGAGGAAAATGAAATAAGAAAATATAAAAAAATAAGGAAATGCACTTGTAAGTGTGAAGGGGAAATTGAAATGATTGAAAAAAAGTTTGCTTCAGAATTAAGGAAGAAGTCAGTTGATGATTTGAAAAAATATCAATTTATTGGTGCGGAAATAAAAAGTTCTAGATTGAAATTATCTAAAACTTTAGATGCGATTGGAAATGTAAATAGAAGTATTAGTTATATATCTAAAATAGAGAATAATAAAATAGTACCAAATAAAAGATGTTTGATGGAATTATGTGATGAGTTGTTTATATCAAAAGAAGACCTAGAAAGTATGGAGTGTTTTGATGAATACATTTTAGAAGCTATTGAAACGATCTACTTTAAAGATGAGATAAAAATGAAAGAAATATTTTCTAAGTATGAATCATTTAAAAATACTAGGACAAATTTAATTAAAGGATTATATTATTTTATGTTCGATGATCATACGCAAATAAAAAGTGTTATTAAAAGTTTAGTTAAAATAGAAAGTTCATTATCAATTGAAGATTATTTAGTATATATCTTGTTGTGTGTTAAAGATTTTATTTTAGATAAAAATGTTGTACAAGCATATAAAATATTATCTGTAGTATTAGAATCTAAAACAGCTACAGATACATTATATAATGTATTTAAAATGATGGAATTTGATTTGAAAATTAGTTTTAATTTATTTAAGTTTGATAATGATTACTTTGATGTTATTAAAATGCATGTACTTAAAAATAACATAATTAGAATAGAAGAATGTGTTAAGAAGTACGAGCGAATGCAAATTGATTTACTTGATTCATCTATTACTGAAAATGAAATAAAAAGATTATCTACAGATGAATTAAGATTTTACGCTTATTGTTTACGTGGAGAAATAGATAAAGCACAGAAATATTTTGATGAAAATATAGCTGATGAATTTAGATTGCTATATTATTTTAAACTAAATGAATTAGAAGAAATAAAAAATATGATTAATACAAGTTTAACTGAAGAAAACATGATCTTAGCAAATGCATATAAATATTCATTAGAAGGAAATGCTGAATTGTATAGAACATTCTTAATTAATATTTGTATCCCATATTTTAAAGGTGTTGTTAAAGTTAAAATGTTATTACATTTTTATAACATTTTGTTAGAACTAAGTTCTAAGACTGCTAAGTATAAAGAATCGAATACTTATGGAAGAGAAATTGTTAAGATGTTACAAGAATTAAGTGTATTAATTTCATAGATAAAAGAGAAACTTTTTAAAAAAGTTTCTTTTTTTTAGTAATTTTGTTTTTTTCAGTAATAATATAAATTGAAGGAGAAGATAAAATGAAAAAAATATTTATATTATTGTTTTTTATAATTTCAATATTTACAGCAAATAGTGCAAAAGGATATGAAAATCATGAGTTTGATATCAACTGGCAAAAAGTATATGTACCAATACCATTAAATGGAAATATTTCTGATTACGAAAGAGACTTTATTGTTACGGTATCTGTGGATGGAACTTTACTAACGGAAAATGTTGATTACTATGTTAAAGTTGGTGTTAATGGTACAAGCATTGGTACAATTACAACTAATATAACTGGAAGATATGAAGTTGATGTAATGGTATCTTTATTTAAGTATAATGCTTTTAGTGAAAATACAGTGACATATCATGTTATTGATTATGATAGTCCTGGATTTGATGATGAGAATGCTTCCATTACTACACCTTATAGTGTAATACCTGATTACGTAACATTTTATAAAATGAAGAATTCAGATAAACAATTTTCTAGTATATCTGTGAATGAGAGTTTTGTTAAAATTAATTACATAGGAAATTATTTTATAATAGTTACAGCTACACAAACAAGTGGAGCTATTATTACTGAAACAATTCCTGTATACGTAGTTGATCCGTTTCCACCAAGAATATCATTGATTAATCCATTTGAAATTTCAATTGGAGAAATTATATCACCAAGTAATTATTTTACTGGATATGATGATTATGATAAAGATATTACAAATCAAATAAAAATTGAGAGTTATGATAGTAGTAAATTAGGATCTCAACTTGTGTATGTATCATTAACTGATTTATCAGGTAATAATACTAGAATTCAAGTTTCATTATCTGTTGTTGATAATACAAAACCAATAGTGTATTTTAATACTAATGATGCAAAGATAGATATAGAAGAAGATATTACATATAGTTTAATGCAGGGGTTTATATTATCTGTTGTTGATGATGGCGTTGAACTTGATATAGGTTCAGTTAATATTGATTTTTCCTCTGTATTAAGCGAACTAGGCACATATAGTGTTACTTATTCGGTTGAAGACGAAAATGGCAATAAAGGCGAATATAAGCTTGCTGTGAGGGTTGTTCAAATGCGTGGTCCTGAAATATATTGTACAAATATTATAATCAAATCAGGTGAAGTGTTTGATGTATCTACAATAAGTGATTATATTACTGTATATGATCAATTTGACTCAACAGCAGAAAGTACATTGAGAGTTGATTTTTCAAACGTAAATTTATCATCAAAAGGTACATACATGGTTTTAGTAAGTGCATGTAATAGTAGTGGGATATTTACATATAAAACAATGCTTATTACAGTAAAAGGTGATGTGTTTTTAAATTTAGATGTATATTGGCCATTGTTATTTTTATTATTAGCACCTGCTGGATACTTTGGATATCAATATTATCAAAAACAAAAAGCTAAAAAATTCGAAGAAAATATTTTATAATACATTAAAAAATGATATAATGAAATAAAAATAAAATTAGGAATGAGGTGATTTGATGATTGGATTTTTTTATGGACAAACTGAATATAATTATTTAGAAAATGCTATTCCGTTAAGTAAATATGTTGAAACATGTGCATCTTATGGATATACATTCGCAACTATTACAGATAAGAATATGCATGGATATTACAAATTCTATAATCTATGCTTATCAAATAATATAAAACCTGTAATAGGATTAAAGGTTCAATTATCAGATCACGATAATATATTAGTTTATGCTAAAAATGATAATGGATTAAAAACATTATTTAAATTATCTAAATTGCAAGAAACAAAAAAAGATACAGTTAATATTTTAAATAGTTTAACAAGTGATGTATTTTTAGTTATACCAGACGATAGTTTAATTCATACGTTATTTGAAAAAAAAGAATATGAAAAAGCAAAAGCAGAATTTAGTAAGTATAAATGTGAAAAGTATATAGGTTTAAATTCATTTGATAATGAACTTGATAGATTTATTCAAGATAATAATATCAATGTACTTCCTATTAGTAATTGTAATTATTTAGAAAAAAATGATTATAACGTTTACAAAACGTTAGTTAAGATTGGTAATACAAATGAGAAAAATCATCATACACATTTATTAAACGTTGAAGAATTTAATTCTTTACTTGGTAAGTATGCTATGAATAATAAGATTGTAGAAGGTATTGAGTATAACTTAAAAAGTAAGATATCATTACCAATTTATAGCAAAGATATTAGTAATAGTAATTTATATTTAAGAGAGCTTTCTAATAAGGGGTTACAACGTAGATTACAACTTAAAAATAAAGTATCTTTATACAATAAATATTTTGAAAGACTTTCATATGAGTTAGATATTATTCAAAGTATGGGATATGATGACTACTTTTTAATAGTATGGGATTTAATTAAGTATTCTAAAAAAGAAGGGATTTTGGTTGGTCCTGGACGTGGAAGTGCAGCTGGAAGTTTAGTATCTTATTGTCTTGGTATTACAGAAATTGATCCATTAGAATATGATTTATATTTCGAAAGATTTTTAAATCCAGACAGAATTACTATGCCAGATATTGATATTGATTTCCCTGATAATAAAAGAGAAGAAGTTATACAGTATGTAAAAAATAAATACGGTGAAGATCATGTATGTTACATAAGTGCATTTAATACATTCGGTGTAAAATCATCTATTAGAGATATTTGTAGAGTGAATAATGTTAATGTAGATCATGCTAGTTTAATGCTTAAATTTATTGAAGAAAATGGAATAAGTGAAGCGATTAAAAAATATGAATCTAGATCTGAATTATTAGAAGTCTTACAAATTGCTAATAAGATGAATGGTTTAATAAGACATATTTCTACTCATGCCGCTGGGGTAATTTTATCTAGTGTTAAACTAGATGATTTCCTTCCACTTAGAAGTGGTATTAATGGAGTTTATCAATCGCAATTAGAAGCAAGTGATCTTGAAAAAATCGGTTTTTTAAAAATAGATTTTTTAGGAATTAGAAACTTATCATTAATTAACAACATGATTAATGACATTGGTAATATTAAATTAAATGAAATAAAACTCAACGATAAAAAAACATTTGAACTTTTACAAAAAGGTGATACTAACGGGATTTTTCAATTGGAGAGTAGTGGTATAAAGAATGTGTTAAAGAAGTTGAAACCAACATGTTTTGATGACATTGTTTCTGTTCTTGCGTTATACAGACCAGGTCCAATGGATAACATAGATTCATTTATTGAAGGTAAAAAAACTGGTAAAGTAAAATATCTTATAAAAGAATTAGAACCTATATTGAAACATACATATGGTATTATTGTATATCAAGAACAAATTATGGAAATAGCCAATGTTATCTGTGATTACTCATATGCTCAAGCGGATTTATTACGAAGAGCAGTATCTAAAAAAGATAAAGATATTCTAGATGAAAATAGAAAGATGTTTACAGAAAAAGCATCAAAAAAAGGATACGATGAATCAATTAGTAATCAAGTGTATGATTTGATTGTTAAATTTGCTGATTATGGATTTAATAAATCACATTCAGTAGCGTACGCAAAACTATCGTATGAAATGGCATTTTTAAAAGCTAACTATCCTGTTATTTTTATTTCAGAAATGTTAAATAATGCTATTGGTGATGACAAAGAAATGATTAGTTATATAAACTATGCAAAAATAAATAAAATTGAAGTAGTAACTCCAAAAGTTAATCACTCGAATTCAAAATGTATTATCTTTAAAAATCGAATTCTTTTACCATTTCAAGCTATTCATAAAATTGGAATTAACACTTCAAACTCTATTGTTGAAGAAAGAGAAAAAGGTAAATTTGAATCTTTTGAAGATTTTAAAGATAGAACAGAAGGTTTTATTAATAGTGTATCAATTTCAAATCTAATTTTTTCAAGTGTATTCGACGAGTTTAATAATACAAAAAAATCAATGAATGAAAAAACAGAAGTTAATAGTACTTTTGCGAAATATGTAACAGATACTATTGATGATGTTTTAGAATATGATTTTGAGTATCTTAAGGATATGGAAAAAAGTTCTATTGGATTTAATATGAATTACGATATATTCAAAAACAATCAAAATAAGATTAATAAATTTAAAATTATAAGTAATGAAAATGAGATAATGGAAAATAAAAAAATCAATACTATTGCGTATTTAGAAAACGTAAGAACAATTGAGACGAAGAATAAAGAGCAAATGGCTTTTGTCGATTTAGATTTAAACTTCATTAAAATAAGTGGAGTTGTATTTCCAAGTGTCTATGATGATTTTCTTAAATTGAATAAAAATCAATTAATTTTAATTGAAGGTAATGTACAAAAAAGAAATGATGAATATCAAATAGTAATAAATAAAGCAAAAAATATATAAAAAAACTTCTTATCAGTTTAAATTGATAAGAAGTTTTATTTTTATTTTTTAGTTACTTTAACTTTTCTTAATTTAGCAAATCTTGGAAGTCCATCAACAAGTGGAGCTTTCATATCTCCTTGAATAAGTGGAAGTGCATAGTCTATAAATTCTTTTGTAAGACCAGTTTGATTTTCATTTATCCAATGCAATGGTATTGTTTTTTCAGTGTTAGCTGCTTTATCTAAGTTAACTAATTTATACTTACATTTATATTTCCCTTTTAAAGTAGTTCCACGTTCAAAGCAAACCATTTTATCTGTTTTACCTCTAACTGCCGCTTGAACAGCTTTTTTACCAGCAGTATAAGCCTCAGTAATATCTACTTTTGAAGCAAGGTGTTGAGCACATCGTTGAAGAAGACTAAATTCGATGTGTCTTACTTTGCAAGAAAATTCATTTTTTAATAATTCTGCTAATACTTGAGCAGCTCCACCTAACTGAGCGTGTCCGAATGCATCAGTTGATAAAGAACCAACCATTTCTGGTAAATACTTTCCATCTTCATTTTTAACACCTTCAGATATACAAATGATAATTTTATTTTTATTTTGCATAACTGATTTAACATCACTAATACATTTTTCTACTGTGAAAGGTACTTCTGGTAAATAAATTAAATCAGGTCCACTACCTTTATGTGCAGCAAGTTGAGCAGCAGCAGTTAACCACCCAGCATTTCTACCCATAATTTCTACTACAGTAATCATCGGTAAATCATAAACAGTAGCGTCTTGGTATAATTCCATAACAGATGTGGCAACATACTTAACAGCACTACCATATCCAGGACAGTGATCTGTACCTGCTAAATCATTATCAATAGTTTTTGGAATTCCAATGCAAACACATTTGTAATCATTACTTTTGAAAAATTTACTAATTTTGTTGCATGTATCCATTGAATCGTTACCACCATTATAAAAAAAGTAACGAATATTGTATTTTTTGAACACTTCTAAAATTTTTATATAATCTGTCTGATCTTCTTTGTAATCTTTTAATTTGTAACGAACTGAACCGATTGAAGTAGAAGGAGTTGTTTTAAGTAATTCTAATTCGTTAATATCTTCTTTACTCATATCATAAAATTCTTCGTTTAAAATACCTTGAATTCCATGTGCTGCTCCATAAACTTCTGTAATGTTTGATTGTTTCAATGCTTCTATAAACACACCAGCGGCACTTGCGTTAATAACAGAAGTTGGTCCGCCTGATTGACCTAAAACACAGGCACCTTTTAAATTTCTCATTTTAATACCTCTTTCTTTTAGAATATTAATTTCACTTATATTTTATGAAATTCACAATATAAAGTCAAATTAAATTCACAAACATATATGTATAAATTTCGATATGACAAGAAATTGTTTGAAAAGTTCAAAAGGTTAAAAATATAATTAGAAAAATATTGTTAAATTTTGAATATATGGTATAATAAAGGAAAAGCGAGGTTGAAAAAATGCGTGTTGGTGTTTTAACTTCTGGTGGAGATGCACCAGGTATGAATGCAGCTATAAGAGCTGTAGTTAGAGCTGCCTTAGTAAAAGGCTATGAAGTTTTCGGTATATATGATGGATATAAAGGATTGGTTGAAGGAAATATCAAACAATTTACACGTACTGATGTAAGTGAAACTTTGAATAAAGGTGGAACAGTATTAGGTACTGCTAGACTTCCAGAATTTACACAAGAAAGTGTAAGACAACGTGCTGTAGATCAGTTAAAGAAATATGATATTGATTGTTTAATTACAATTGGCGGGGATGGTACTTATCAAGGTGCTAATGCTTTAACTAATATGGGAATTAAATGTATTGGATTACCTGGTACAATTGATAACGATATTGCAAGTACTGATTATACAATCGGATTTTCAACTGCTTTGAATACTGCTGTTGATGCAATTGATAAATTGCGTGATACATCAAGTTCTCATCAAAGATGTTCTATTATTGAAATAATGGGGCGTGATTGTGGGGATCTTAGTATATTCGCTGGAATATGCTGTGGGGCAGAATATGTAATTACTAAAGAGACTGGATTTGATAAAGAAAAATTATTGAATTCACTTAGAGAAGAGCGTCGTAATGGTAGAAAACATGCAATTGTTGTAGTTGCAGAAAACATTACCGATGTACATAAATTAGCTAAAGAAGTTGAAGACTATAGTGAATACGAATGTCGAGCAACTGTTTTAGGATATATTCAACGTGGTGGTATACCTACACCTGAAGATCGTCTACTAGCCTCTCGTATGGGAGTATATGCAGTTGATTTACTTGAGGAAGGCGTTGGGGGCGTAGCTGTTGGAGTTATTAATAATAAAATGACTTATTCACCATTCAGCGATGCATTAAAAATGACAAAAGAAACTAGGGGTATTCTTAGTATTGTCAAAAAAATTCAATAGGAAAAATAGGAGAAATATTATGAAAAAAACTAAAGTAGTATGTACAATTGGTCCAGTAAGTGAGCAAAGAGACGTTTTAGAAAGCTTAATCGGAGCTGGAATGAATGTAATGAGAATGAACTTTTCACATGGTGATGAAGTTGAACAAAGTTTCAGAATTAACAACATTAAAGCTATTAACAAAGAAAAAGGATTAGCAGTTGGTATTTTATTAGATACTAAAGGTCCTGAAATTAGAACTGGATTAGTTGAAAATCCATTAGATTTACAAGTTGGAGCTGAAATCCGTGTTACTATGGATTATTCTTATGTTGCTAAAGATACTACAAAAGTAGCTATTTCTTACCCAGGATTATTCAATGATATCGCTGTTGGTGGAAAAATTTTAGTTGAAGATGGAAAATTATCTTTAACTGTTAAATCAAAAGATGAGAAAAATAGTGAATTAGTATGTAACGTAGATACTGCTCATGTATTAAAAAATAAAAAGAACTGTAACGTTCCAGGTGTAATTTTAAATATGGAATATATTTCTGAAAAAGATAAAGGAGATATCATCTTCGGTTGTAAACAAGATGTTGATTTCTTAGCTGCTTCATTCGTTAGACGTGCTGAAGACTTAGCTGATTTAAGAGCTTTATTAGCTTCTCAAGGAAATACAAGAATTAAAATTATTTCTAAAATCGAAAACCAAGAAGGTGTTGATAACATGGATGAAATCATTGAGTTATCTGATGGTGTAATGGTTGCTCGTGGAGATTTAGGTGTTGATGTACCAGTTTGGGAATTACCAGCTATCCAAAAAGAAATGATCGAAAAATGTCAAGCTGCAGGTAAAATTGTAATTTGTGCTACTCAAATGTTAGATTCAATGATCGAAAATCATAGACCTACTAGAGCAGAAGCTACAGATTGCCACAATGCTGTTTTAGATGGAACAAGTGCTACAATGTTATCAGGAGAATCAGCTCAAGGTGATTTCCCATTATTAGCTGTAGAATATATGTCAAAAATTGATCAAGAAGCTGAATACTATATCGATTATGAAAAAATGATGGATAATGCTATTGATGCAACTGATGAAGATAATACTGCTGCAGGAATTGCTTTAGCTGCTGCTAAAACTGCTTTAAATTACGAAGTATGTGCAATTATTGCTGAAGGAAATGAAAAATTTGTTTACCAAGTTTCTGCATTCCGTCCATGTGTTGATATCTTTGCTGCTGTACCTACTCATAGTGATGCTACAAGCTGTTCATTAGCTTGGGGAACAACTACTTTAGTTGGTAAAGCTGATGATGCTTTAAAAGCTGCTGCTGCTGCTTTATCATTAGAAAAAGGTGACAAAGTATTAAAAGTTACTGAAACATCTTTAGAATTCGTAACAATTAAATAATATAACTATAAAAAACTGTATAAATAAATTTTATTTTACAGTTTTTTATTTTACCTATTTTTAGGTCAATATATAAATTTAAGTGACTTTAAAATTATATTATGATATTATTACTTATAGATTTATAGTAAAAAGAAAGGGGATATAATCAAAATATATTTTGATTATATATATTAATATGATTAAAAATTCAATTTATTATTCACCAACTAAAATGTACTTTGGTGAAGGAGAAGAAAATAATATAGGTAATATAATTAATGAATATGGATATAAAAATATTTTAATTATTTATGGAAAGAGTTCTGTAGTGAAAAGTGGACTTTTAGATAAAATAACTAATCAATTAGTAAATGTATCATATAAGTTAAAAGGTGGAGTAGAACCAAATCCAAAAGTTAGTTTTGTTGTTGAGGCAAATGAAGAATTTAAAAATGAGAATTTTGATCTTATTTTAGCTGTAGGTGGTGGTTCTGTAATTGATACAGCAAAAGGTATTGCTGCAACGTTCAATGGACAATTAGACCCAATAAAAGTTCTTAAAAGAGAAATTGAAATAAAAAAATTCATTCCTGTTGCTACAGTTTTAACTTTATCAGCAAGTGGAAGTGAATTTAGTAGTAGTTGTGTACTAAGTGAATTATCAATTGGAATGAAACAAGGAATGACACATGATTCATTAAGACCAGTATTTTCTATAATGAATCCAACATTAACATGTAGTGTATCAAAATTTCAAACTGCAAATGGTATTGTCGATATAATGATGCATACATTAGAAAGATATTTTGATCCTATTTATTCTTTTGATTTTACAAATGAATTATCAATTGGTTTAATAAAGACTGTGTATGAAAATGGTAAAAAAGCAATTGAAAATCCAAATGATTATGAAGCCAGAGCTAATCTTATGATTTGCGGGGCATTTTCACATAATGATTTAACAAATATTGGAATTACAAGAAACTTAAGAGTACATGTTTTAGAGCATGCTGTTTCGGCGTTAAAGGATGAAGTTTCTCACGGAGAAGGTTTAGCAGTATTATTTATTGCTTGGGCTAAAGTAATGAAAGAATACCACAAAATAAAAATGGCACCTTTAGCACAACGTTTATTTAATGTTGATTCAAAGTTATCTATTGATGAACAAGCAGATTTATTTATTTCTAAATTACAAGAATTCTTTATTAGTATAGGGATGTCTTCTAAATTATCACAACTTAATTTTATTGAAAGTGATTTAGAAGTATTAACTAATATGGCAACAAAAGATAATACAAGACCTATAAGTGATGCAAAACCTTTAGATAATGATTTAGTTTATAAAATATATAAGGAAGCATTCTAATGAAAGTATACGCGGTTAAAAAAGGAAAAAACCCAGGTGTATATAATACCTGGGATGAATGTAAAAAAGAAGTAGATGGATTTAAAGGTGCAGAATATAAGTCTTTTAATAATATTACTGAAGCAAATGATTATTTACAAGATAAAGAAATTGTTGTTTCTAATATAAGGGCTTATGTAGATGGTAGCTTTAATGTTAAGACAAATGAATATTCATTTGGTGCTGTATTATTAATGGATGGTAAAGAATCACACTTTAAAAAGAAATTCGATGATGAAGAGTATGCTGCTATGAGAAATGTCTCTGGAGAAATAAAAGGTGCAGCATTCATGATTAATCACTTAATGAAATTAGGTGTAAAAGAAGTAAGCATTTATTATGATTATGAAGGTATTGAAAAGTGGTATAATGGTAAATGGAAAACTAATAGTGATGCTACTAAAAGATATGTAGAATTTGCACAAAAAGCAAAGAAAGTAATTAAAGTTAATTTTGTAAAAGTTAAAAGTCATTCTAATGATAAATATAATGATTTAGCAGACAGACTTGCTAAAGATGCATTAGGCATTAAGTAATGATTTTGTATATAAGTAATCGTTGTGTGGGAATTTGATATTATATATTTGTTCATAATTTTCAACACCTTTTCCTACGATAACTAATATACTATCTTTATCAAGAAGTTCAAGACCTAACTTAATAGCGTCTTTTCTAAAGAGTACTAAATAGTACTCTTTTTTTATTTTCTTTGTTAAATCATGAAAGATATTTACAATAGATTCATTTTTAGGATCTTCACTTGTGATTATAATTTTATCACAAAAGTGATTTGCAATACTTCCTAACATTGGTCGTTTAGATTTATCTTTTCCCCCAGATGATCCTAATACTAATACAATTTTTTTCTTTGTAATTTGTTTAATGTTTTTCAGTAAATTTTCTAATGCATTAGGAGTGTGTGCAAAATCTATTACAACTTGTTTAGTTGTTGTATTAATTAATTCAAATCTTCCAGATATTTTTTTCATATACATAAAATTAGTATTTTCAAGAAGATTATATTTATCTAGAACTAAGACAGCTGCCAAACAATTGTAGACATTATATTTACCGAAAAATGGTATAACTAAAGGGTTTTTACTTTTATTTAAAATATATTTAAATTCTATTCTATCAAGAAATAATTTAACATTAACGCCCCTACAGTCACAATCACTCAATCCATATGTTTTAATATTTTTATGTTTTAATTTAAATAAATTTTTATCATCAGCATTAACAAATACTGATCCATTTCTTTTAAGATAAGACATTAAATCAAATTTTGTTTTAATATAATTTTTCATTGTTTTGTGTGTATTTAAATGCTCGTGTGTTATGTTAGTATAAATAAGACAGTCAAACGAAAGAGAAAATAATCTATTAGAAAGAATACCTTCGCTACTACATTCCATTACTACATACTTGATATTTTCTTTAGTCATATTAGATAAATGTTTTCTAATTGTAATTATATCAGGTGTAGTATTAATCGTATTATATTTTTTAAGATTATAAATAATTCCATTAGTACCTATATAACCACAATCACTATTTTGATTAATTAATGATTGTATCATTAAGCAAGTAGATGTTTTGCCATCTGTACCTGTAACACCAATTAATTCTAAATTGTATGGATAGAAGTAATCTAATAATTTTTTAAATATTGGATAAATATCTTTTACATAAATAACTTTCGCCCTAACGTAAATTCTATGTTCTGAAATTATTAAAGTTGCTCCTCTATTAATAGCATCATTCAAATAATATGTATTATCTATATAATCATTTTTAATACAAACAAAAATACTTTTTCTATTACACTTTCTACTATCAATTTCTACACTTGAATAATTGTTAAATTTTCTCATTAAAATCACCTTTTAACATTATTTGTAAAAAAGAATAAAATATACCTTTATGTTGAATTATATTTTAAATATATTATAATATGGGTAGGTACAAAATAATAATAAAATATTGGGGGCTCATATGACAATATTATCTGGAAGTTTAACAGCAATAGATATATTACTATTAGTGATAGGTGGAATTGGGATTTTTTTATTTGGTATTGAGATGATGGGTAATGCTTTAAAAGCATTAGCTGGAAATAAAATGAAGACATTAATTGAAAAAACAACTAATACTCCTTTAAAAGGAATCTTAGTTGGTGCATTAGTTACTGTGGTTATTCAATCATCTAGTGGTACTACAGCTTTAACAGTAAGTTTTGTTCGAAGTGGATTAATGGGTTTAAATCAAGCTGTCGGAATTATAATGGGTGCTAATATTGGTACTACTATAACTTCATTTCTAGTTGGATTAAACATTCAAAAGTATGCACTATTGTTCGTTGGGGTTGGTGCTATTTTAATGTTCTTCTTTAAAAAAGAAAAAATGAAGACATACGGAAAAGCATTATTAGGATTTGGTATGTTATTTTATGGACTTGATTTAATGAGTTCAGGATTAAAAGAAATTATTTCAATATATAATGATGAGGCAATCTCATTATTTCAATTTTTTGGTGATATCCCTGTAGTAGGTGCTTTTGTTGGGGCGGTTGTTACAGCAGTTGTACAATCATCAAGTGCTGCTATTGGTATACTACAAAATTTATATTCCGATGGTAACTTCCCATTAATGGGTGCATTAGCAATTTTATTAGGTTCTAATATTGGGACAACTATTACAGCATTACTTGCTTCAACTGGTGGGACAAAAGAATCAAAACAAGCAGCATTCATCCATTTCTTATTTAATGTTATTGGATCTGTAATATTCTTAATTTGTTTATGGCCATATACTCAACTTATGTTATTTGTAGAAGAGTTTGTTTTACAAAGATTTGGTGCAGACCCAAGTATGACTATTTCTGTTGCTCATATGATATTTAATGTTACATCAACATTAATTATGTATTTCTTTATTAATAAACTTGTTTGGTTAGCTAAAAAGGTTATTAAACCTGATGAAGAAGTAGAAGATGTATTATTAGATGAGAGTATTATTAAATCATCTCCTGTACTAGCATTAGAAGTTGTAAAGAAATCAGTATTACAAATGGGGAAAAGATGTTATAAACTTTATAATTTAACAAAAGAATTAGCAGTTGAATATGATGAGAAAAAAGTTGAAAAAGCTAAATTGTATGAAAGTGATATTGATTCATTAGATCAAAGAGTTCATGACTATTTAAGATTACTTATTAAAGAAGATTTAGATAATGAAACATCAAATTATGTTTCAAAGTATTTAGATATAATTAGAGATTTAGAACGTATAGGTGATCACTGTACAAATATAGTAGAATTTTTAACTGAAAATGTAGAAAATAAATTTACTTTAACTCAAAAAGCTTTTGAGGAACTTCAAAAAATGTTTGATAAAGTTTTAGAAATGCTTACTATTACAATTGATTCTATAGAATTATTAAATAAAGAACAGTTAGAAATTGTATTTGAATTGGAAAAAGATGTTGATACTATGGAAGAGAAATATCGTAAAAGACATTTTGTTCGAATAAACCAACAATCATGCAGTGCTCCAAGCCACACATTTGTTGAGATGCTTTCTAATCTTGAAAGAATTGCTGATCATTGTCATAATGTATCTAGTTGTTTATATAATGATGAATATGCGGTAGATATTGATACTGATCATTAAGGAGTTGGTAGTATGTACATATATAACATAGTAGCTATAGTTTGTTTAATATGTTCAGGTTTAATATGTTTTTTTGGAAAAAGATTTTATGATACATGTATTATATTTCTTTCTATTTTAATTACATACGTATCAGGTACTTTACTTGGTCAAAATATAGTACTTACTATTGCTTTATCATTTGTTGTTGCAATTGGTTCTATAATATTTTGTAAAATATTTGAGTACTTATTTATGGGTGTTATTTCATTTGGTATTGGTATAGCAATAATGCTTTTATTAACTAAATATGGAATTTCATTAGAGTCTGAATTGATAATAGGATTTGGATGTTTAATAGGATTAATTGTTTTTTCAATTATATTTAAATTCAAAAATAAAATATTCATGCTTTTATCATCATTTATTGGAAGTGTTGGTATAGCATCAGTTGTACTTTACTTCAAAAAATATTCTGATTTTGAAGCTATATTAAGTGATTTTTCTAAAGAGAAATTTGTAGAATTTATTTTACCTCAAACTACATTTTTTCTAATTGTACTATCAATTAGTACATTAGTTTGTATTGTAGCACAACATAAAATATCTAAAGGTAATAATACATAAAAATTAATAAACTTAAATGCTTTGTGGGTAAAACCATAAAGCATTTTTATTTTTCTTTATAAAAAGTTAAAAATAAGATATAATAAATAAAGAATAGGGTGATAAAATGTTTAAGTTAATTTCTAATTATACTCCATCAGGAGACCAACCAGAAGCAATCAAACAATTAGTTGATGGAATAAATAATAATCAAAAACAACAAGTTTTACTTGGTGCTACTGGTACAGGTAAAACATTTACTATATCTAATGTTATAGCACAAATAAATAAACCTACTTTAATACTTGCACATAATAAAACTTTAGCAGGACAATTATATAGTGAGTTTAAACAATTTTTCCCTGAAAATCATGTTGAATATTTTATTTCTTACTACGATTATTATCAACCAGAAGCATATGTTGTATCAAGTGATACATTTATAGAAAAAGATTCACAAGTAAATGATGAAATAGATGAAATGAGACATAGTGCTACAGCTAGTTTAATGGAATTTAAAGATGTTATCATTATTGCATCAGTATCTTGTATATATGGTATTGGGGATCCTGAAACTTATAAAGATTCTATGTTACTATTAAGAGTAGGAAGTATATATCCTAGAAAAGAATTATTAAATAGATTAATTGAAATGTTATATGAAAGAAATGATATTGATTTTAAAAGAGGTACTTTTAGATTTAAAGGTGACTTACTTGAAATAATTCCTTCATATGAAAGAAAACAAGGGATTAGAGTTGAATTCTTTGATGAGGAAGTAGAAAGAATATCTTTCTTTGATGTTTTAACAGGTAAAGCAATTAACTATGTTGATTATACTACAATCTTCCCAGCAACACATTTCGTTACAGATAAAGAGAAGATGGATGAAGCAATTAAAAGAATTAAGAATGAGATGGCTGATCAATATAATAAGTTTTTAGCAGAAGGAAAGTTTATTGAAGCACAGAGAATAAAAGAACGTACTAATTATGATATGGAAATGTTGGAGCAAATGGGATATTGTAATGGTGTTGAAAATTATTCAAGACATTTAACACTTAAGAATAAAGGTGATACTCCATACACATTAATGGATTTCTTAGGTAAAGATTATTTATTAGTAATTGATGAATCACATGTTACACTTCCTCAAGTAAGAGGGATGTACAATGGGGATAGAGCTAGAAAAGAAAATTTAGTTAACTATGGATTTAGATTACCATCTGCTTTAGATAATAGACCTCTTCAATTTCCAGAATTTGAAGATAAAGTTGATAATGTAATTTATGTATCAGCAACACCAGGTGATTATGAAAAAGATAAAAAATTACCTACAGTACAACAAATCATTAGACCTACAGGGCTTTTAGATCCAGTTATTGAAATAAGAGAATCAGAAGGTCAAATTGATGATTTATATGCTCAAATTGTAAAAAGGGTTGAACTTAATCAAAGAGTATTAGTAACTACTTTAACGATAAAAATGAGTGAAGATTTAGCGGAGTATTTAAAATCTTTAGGAATTAAAGTTTCATATTTACATTCAGAAATTAAATCACTTGAAAGAATAGAAATTATTAGAGATTTAAGACTTGGTAAATATGATTGTCTTATTGGAATAAATTTATTAAGAGAAGGACTAGATATACCTGAGGTATCTTTAGTTGCTATATTAGATGCTGATAAACAAGGGTTTTTAAGAAGTGAAAGAAGTTTAATTCAAACAATAGGTAGAGCAGCAAGAAATGCTGAGGGTCTAGTTATTATGTATGCTGATAAAATTTCTAATGCAATGCAAATTGCAATTGATGAAACAAATAGAAGAAGAGAAATACAAATGGAGTACAATGAAAAACATGGTATTGTACCTACTACTGTTATTAAAGAAATTAGAGATGCAATATCTTTCAAAAAAGAAGCTGTTGAAGAAACTAAAAAGCAATTATCTAATGAGTTATCTATTGCTGAATTAGAAGACCAAATGCTTGAGGCAGCTAAAGTTTTAGACTTTGAAAGAGCAAGTGAATTAAGAGATATAATTTTTGAAATGAAAGCAAGAAAGAAAAAAGGAAAAAAGAAATAATGTTGTATCAACAAGATTATTTATGAAAGGATGGTTGTAATGAAATCAATAAAACATTTATATAAAATTGGTAATGGACCTTCTTCAAGTCATACTATGGGTCCGTTTAAATGTTGTCAAATAATGTTAGAAAAAAATCCTAATGCAAATAATTATGTTGTATATTTATATGGGTCTTTAGCATTAACAGGAAAAGGACATTTAACTGATTATATTATTGAAAAAACGCTAGGTGCTTGTACTATTAAATTTGATTTTATTACAAATCATAACCATCCTAATACAATGAAGATTGAGGCATATAATGACAATGATTTCATTGCTGAGGAGACATTCATTTCTGTTGGTGGTGGTGATGTTGTTATTAATGGTGAAGAGTTAAAAGCGGAGTTAGATATTTATCCATGTAATACACTTGATGAAACAAAAGAGTATCTATTAAATAACAATATTTCATTAGTAGACTATATATTGAAGTATGAAGATAAAGATATTTTTGAATATTTAGAATTAATAAAAAACACAATGTTTGAAGCAATTAATAGAGGTCTTAATACTAATGAAGTATTACCAGGTAAATTGAAAGTACAAAGAAAAGCTAAAAAAATATTCGATAATGCTAAATCAACACAAGAAAAAATTCTTGCATATGCATATGCAGTTAATGAAGAAAATGCTAGTGGTGGGTTAATTGTTACTGCTCCAACTTGTGGAGCAAGTGGTGTTGTACCATCATTATTATTTGCATTAATTGAAGAACATAAATTTGATAATAAAAAAGTGCTTGAATCTTTATTAGTCGCTGGATACTTTGGTTGTTTAATAAAACAAAATGCATCAATAAGTGGCGCAGAAGCTGGATGTCAAGCTGAGGTTGGTTCTGCATGTAGTATGGGTGCTGCGATGGTTTGTTATTTATTTGATAGTAATTTAGATGTTATTGAGCAAGCAGCTGAAATGGCTTTAGAGCATAATTTAGGATTAACATGTGATCCTGTTCAAGGATATGTACAAATTCCTTGTATTGAAAGGAATGCAGTCGCTGCTAATCAAGCGTACGATTGTGCAGTGTTATCAAGAATATTGCAAGAAGGTACAAATAAAATAACTTTTGATACTGTATGTAAAACAATGTTAGAAACAGGAAAAGACTTATCTCATCACTATAGAGAAACATCTATTGGTGGTTTAGCTAAGCATTTTGGAGGTAATGATGAATAAAAATGATATAGTAAATTTAAAAATAGATGGTATTGATTATTTGGGTGAGGGAATTGCTCATAATAATGGACAAACTATAATATGTAAAAATGCAATTTTATATGAGGAAGTAGAAGCATTAATTTTAAAAAGTAATAAAAATATTACTTTTGCTAAAAGTAGTAAAATTATTAAACCTTCTAAATATAGAATAGAACCAGCTTGTCCATATTTTAAATTATGTGGTGGATGTAGTATGCTTCATATTGATTATAAATATCAAATTGAAATGAAAAAGAAAATGGTTGAAACTACTTTAAATAAGATGATTAAGGGTATTAAAATTGATAGTATCATTTCTAGTGATAATCCATTTAATTATAGAAATAAGATTCAAGTGCCAATTGGATTTAAAGATGAAAACTTTATTAAAGGATTTTACAGAGAAAATTCACATGATATTATTCCTAGTGAGAATTGTTTGATTGAGCCTGTTATTTCTAAAGAAGTATTTGATAAATTATTACCTTTATTAAAAAAACATAATGTACTTCCTTATGATGAGAATACTAATAGTGGTGAAATAAGACATATCTTATTACGCACTAATAATAAAAATGATGTTATGATTGTTTTTGTTTCAAGAGAGAATATTAGTGGAAAAATTAATAATATTTTAAATGAAATAGATTTTGAATTTAAATCTGTGTATTTAAATATAAATGATAAACAAACTAATGTTGTTGTTGGAAAAGAGTTTATTCATATTAAAAATGAATTATTTATTGAAGAAGAAATTAATGGAATCAAATTTGATATTCATCCAAATTCATTTTTTCAAGTTAATCATTCACAAATGGTTAAATTATATAATAAAGGAATTGAAATTCTTAATTTGAATAAAGATGATGTAGTAATTGATGCTTATTCAGGTATAGGTAGTATTTCTTTAAACTTAGCAAAACAATGTAAGCAAGTTTATGGAATTGAAGTTGTTAAAGAATCAGTAGATAATGCTAATAATAATAAAAAAGTAAATAACATTAATAACGTTGAATTTATTTTAGGTAAATGCGAAGACGAAATTGCAAACTTAGTAAAAAATAAAACAATTAATGCTATTGTAGTAGATCCTCCTAGAAAAGGTTGTGATCAATCTTTCTTAGAAACTATTATTGATTCAAAAATAGAAAAGATTTTATATATTTCTTGTAATCCTTCATCTTTAGGTAGAGATTTAAAAATATTAAGTGAATTTTATTCTATTGAAGAAGTTCATTTAGTAGATATGTTTTCTCACTCTCATCACGTCGAGAGTGTAGTGAAGCTTTTGGCAAAAAAATCTGCATAAACAATTTTACAAACATATCCACCAATAATTCAATAAAAATAAGCACAAATAAGCCATATTATAATGAAAACATTGTAAAATGGCTTATTTTAATATAAAATTAGTTTATAAATACGGAGGGATAATAATGAAGAAAATTAAACTAGATGAGTATAAAGAAGACTCAATATACTTTTATTTATTTGATAAATTAATAAAAGATAAATATCAAAATAAAGATGAATATTTAAATAGTATTGATATCTCTCCTAGTACATATCGAAGAGCAAGACTTAATGCTAGTAATATAAGTAATGAATTATTAATTAAATTATGTAGTGAATTTAATTTAAATAATATTAACAAATCAGATATAGATGAACTAGAAGAATATATTAATAAATTATACAATAATATATATTATAAGTTAGATATAGATTTCGATAAAGAATTAGAGTTCATTCAAAATAAAATTAAATTAAATCAAATTATATATCCAGTATATAATTTAATAGAACTACTTATTAATTCTTCTAAAGGTATACAAACTTCTAAATTTAACGAAAATTTCTACAAGTATTATATAGAATTAAGAAAATACAAAAAAATATTTAATGATGATTTAAATAATATTTATGAACTCATAGAGTTAATCTTTACTGATCGTATACAGGGTAAAATAGAATATACTAATGTAATCTGCTATCAAATACTTGCAGCTAGAACATATGAACATAAAAGATATGTGGAAAGTCTATATTTTTGTAATATAGCTAAAGAAGAATTAATTAGAACATTAAATTTTAATAGATTATATTCTATTAACTCAACAATTATATCTAACTATATTTCACTACATAAATATAATGATGCATACGAACTAGCTTATAATCAACTTAATTCTATTAAGGCTAATATAAAATTAAACTATTTGTATGATTTTACAATTTCTAATTATCTTCTAGTATGTTTTATAACGCAAAGATATCAAGAAATTATTAAGAAAATTCATAATATAATTAATTTAAATAAAACTATTTTCACAATATTAGTATTAACAAGTAAAATATTAAATATAGATATTGATTTAAGTAAATTTAGTTATAATAAGGATTTATATAATGAATTAATTAAATTAAAAATAAATAAGAAAACTAATTATGAATTCTTAGAAAAATATAGTATAAATAATAATTTATTAAATTATTTAAAAAAACTTTAATTTATTAAAAGTACCATAATAAAAATAAACATTCTATTATTTAGAATGTTTATTTTTATTTATATAATTCGACATAAAAACATTCACGAAATAAGAAAATATCGATTTGACTATCGAAAATTTATATTGTAGAATTATGTTGAAAGGACGATGTGTATATTATGTTGAAAATATTTTGTATTATTATAAATTTATTTTCTATGGGGAAAGATTGTCATAATATTGATGTTGTTGATTCACAATTATTTAAAGATTCTAGAATATGTGAAGTACATGAAGTAGGTACTATGTATAGTAGTGACAACTCTAACGATATAGAGAATGAAGAGTTTGTTGAATATATAAAAAATTAAAAGGAGAAATTTAAAATGAAAAATAAAATAAAAAAAATATTTGTAATATCA
>JAWXUF010000004.1:0-48432 GCA_044432865.1 bacterium
ATAATTTATGATTATAACAATATAAGACCTAGTCATAAATTAAAATATAAAACCCCAATTGAATATAAAATCCAATTAGGGTTTAAATAATTTTTTTAATTGTCCACTTTTACTTGACTACTTCACATTCAATTAAGAATGAGTTTTAATTTTATAAGATTGAGTTAATCTTAAAGATTAAGCGTTTGCTGCAGCATAAGCAGCAAGAGCAGCTTCTAATGTAGCAATGCTTGTTTCATAATCAGTTACTAATGCTTTATTTGAATCAGAGAATGATGCATATAATGCTTTAGCATAAGAAACATAACGAGTAACTGAAGTATTAGCAGAAGCAGAATCAATTGTAGCATATGTAACTACCCAAGATTCTAATTCACCAATTAATCTATCTACTTCATAAGATTCGATAGCAGCTAAATAAGTATTGATAACTTCATCAGCAGAATTAACAGTAGTTATGTATTGAACATATTCACCAACACGAACACCACCAATAGAGTCTGACCATCTATAAGTAGTACCATAAGTATCAGCTAATGTTTCTCCAACTGTAACATGTAATTCAGCTTTATGACTAGTTTCTCCATAGTTATGAACAAATGTTTCAGTAGTAGAATTATATGTTAATTCAGAATATGAAGCAACAATGTATGAAGTTGCATGTTTAGAATGGTCTACTGTGTTAGTTCCACCACCACCAGCTTTTTGAGTTACTACCATATCAGCATCAATTGCATATAAATTATAGCTCACACCAGTAGATGATCCTGTGTAAGTGTTTGTTAAACTTGCAGTTCCATCAGCATTAACAGTTAAAGCAATACCTTCACCATTAGCATCAAACATATAATAGTAAGTTGCAACTAAAACACCATCAGCATCATATTCTTCTACAGTGTTATTTTTAACAGTATTAGAAGAGTTATTTGCCATGATTGTAGTATAATCAGCTAAAACTGTATTATAAATAGCTAATCCAGCAACTGTTGAACTTAAATCAGTTGTAAAATCTTCAGAAGATAAAATAACTACATTTGAATCTCCAGATGTATCAGTAAGAGTTACAGCCCATCCACCATAGTATTTGAATTCTTGTCCATTTACTCTGTATTGAATGTCATTTTCAGTGTAATATAAACTATAATATCCTGAAACTTTTTCTAATTCTTCAGCTTTAACAGCTCTTTCAGTAAGAACTGTTTGTACAGCATCTACGTGAGGTAAAGTAGCTTCATTACTAATGATATAGTAGTTAGTATAACTAGCTATTGTACATTTAGTATAAACTTGGAAAGTTCCATCTTCTAATTCAATAGCATAGTAAGAACCTTCAAATTGTGTAGATACTTGGAAGTATTGTACACCTTCTGTAGTAGTACTTGTTTTTAAAGTAATTGTTTGAGAAGTTATTGTAGTATCTTCAGTGTCAGTATAAGGAATTGAAGTAGTAACTTGCATATTTTCAATAGTTTGAGCAGCAATAGCTAATTCTTCAAATAAAGTTGTTGCTGGTGTAGCAACTTCAACTTCATTAGCAACGTCTTCTTCTTTAACGTCTTCAGATCTGTTAGTTAAATTTGAATAAGTCCAAGTTGCAGAATTGTATTTAACTGTAGCAGTTTCGAATACATCAGTTGCTTTTTCTTTATCATTTAATTCGAAAGAAAATTCGATTGTCATTGGTGAAGTTAAAGAAGTAGTATCTTTATCTACAACAAAATAATAAGTAGTAGTTGATGTGTTATCATCATTTTTTACTGTTTCTGATTTGAAGTTTTTGTAAGATAATTCGTTATCTCCTAAAACTGTGCTTTGAGCAGCAGCTAATTGAGCGAATGGTCCAACGTATGCTTGGTAAGCAGCGTTATCAACTGATTTTAATTCAGTTTCAGTTAATGAATCTAATAAAATGATATCTTTATAACCAGTAGTATATGATGTATCACCTGTTGGTGTATATTCATAATAAGTTGAAGGTAACCATGCAGCTGTTTTCCCACTTAAATCCATATCGAATACAGTGTTATCAGTAGTGTTTTCTACCATATTCCCATCGATGTTTACAACTTTATTGTTGTAAGATACTGTTACATTTTGATTTTCTACATTGATATGTCTATCTAAGAAATTAGTTACAGTTTTATCAGAACCACCACATGCAGCTAAAGATGCACAAGTTCCAACAGTTAAAGCTAATAATAATAATTTTTTCATGTTGTTTTTTTCTCCTTTTATTTTTTATATGTTTCCCCTTACGAGCAAATCACGGGATAATTATACTCCTACTTTCGACAAATTGCAATGTTATATTACAATTATTTCACATATATTTTTAAATTATAGAAAAATTAAGTTTAAATTAAGTAAAATAAAAAAGCATATTATTAAAATATGCTTTATATTTATTATGCTGGGGTTTCTAAAGTATCCCAATTTTCACCATATAACGTAGTTAAAAGCCAATTTAAGGCATGATGTCTCTCTAATACCATAGTATTTTCTACATTTTCTAATTTTGTTCTTTCTGCTGCTAATTTTTGAATAGCCCATTTATATCTTTGAATTAAATTTTGAGATTTTAATAAGTCTTCATTAGATTTAAATGATATTTTTTTACTTGCTTCTTCTATAGAACTAAATGAAAGTAATAGTTTAATAATCTCTGCTGCATTACTAGTACCATTAAGTTCTGGTAAAGTGTATAAATTACATGCATCTAATAAAGTAGAACATGCTTCATACTTCCAAATAAAGAACATATGCATTTGTTGATTCTTTTCTTTAGAATCAAGATAAAGAAGTTCATTACGAGTCATAAAAGATTTTACGCCATACTTAGCATCTAGTCCTTTTAAAACATCTTCTGCTTGTTCAGGTTTATTAACTAAAGATTCAGTATATACAGCTATAGATGCTAAAGCGTAAATTCTTTGCATTACTTCTACCTCACTTCTAACTTTAATATCTTGTAATCTTAAATTAAATTCAGTAGATTCATTAACTGGAATATTTTTCTCTTTTAAAAATTGAACATTTGATTCATAAATATCTCTATCTTCTTGAGTCTCTTCTGTTTCTCTATAAAATAAAAAATCAGTTCTAATAGCAATTCTATGTTCTGTAACATCTGATTTACCTTCATGAGAAAATAAAAGTTTACCTTCATCATTAAGTAAATCAAGATTTTTCATTGCAATCATCCCACCAATATCTTTTGTTGCTTTTAAAAGTGCAGTGAAAAACATATTGTTTCTTTGTTGATCATCAGTCATTGGTACACTAATAAGTATTAAAGAATTAGAAACTTTAACATGTTGTAAAACTCCTAATTTAACATTTTCAACATCTGCTTTAATACTTGCGTAATAATTAAACATTGAAAAAAACTCATTATTTAATTTTTCTTTATCTAAAGCTGAAGGGTGAGTACCTACTATAGCTCTAGTATAATCTGGTAATGTATATAAAAAATTACCTTCTTCTTCAACGAAATACATACAGTTACTTCCTAAAGCTTCATTTAAAGCATTAGCAAAGAAATCAATCTTTGGTAAAGTACATATAACAGTAACAACTAAACTCTTTTGTTCCATAAAAACCACTTCCTTATTCTAATTAATAAGTATATAAAACCTATTAAAATAATTATAACATTTAATTTAATAATTTAAAAACTATTTTTGTAAATACATAGTAATCTTTAAACATAACCATTTAGGACTAATATAAGCTAGTTTTGTTAAAAAACCCAATTTAAAAGAAACACCTGCTTTAACATTAAGTTTACCTTTAAGCATTGCTTTATATCCTTTTTCTGCTACTTTAATAGGACTCTTTGTTTTTTTGAATACTTTAGTGTTATTCATATTTGATGATTTACCAAAATTTGTTTGAGTAATACCTGGTATTAAAGTAGTGATAGAAATATTATATTGTTTTACTTCCTGTGCTATAGCGTTTGAAAAAGATAATACATATGATTTAGTTGCTGAATAAACACTTAACATTGGTCCTGGATGATATGCTGCAATAGAAGCTACATTTAAAATCTTACCTTTTTTTCTTTTAATAAAATCATTTAAAAACAAATGAGTTAATTCAGTTAAAGAATTAATGTTCAATTGAATTAAAGAGTTATATTTAGAATAATCTTGTTCATTAAAGTATCCTTGTAATCCCGCTCCAGCATTATTTATTAAGTAATCTACTTCTATG
The DNA here is from genome assembly GCA_044432865.1 of bacterium. Lineage (GTDB taxonomy): Bacteria > Bacillota_I > Bacilli_A > Acholeplasmatales > Anaeroplasmataceae > JAWXUE01. The sequence goes on from JAWXUF010000004.1 coordinate 4,216, forward strand.
TTTAATTCTTTAATTTCGTTATATAACTCAAGTGGAGCGCTAGGATTAGATAAATCTTTTTGAATACATACAACTTTTATTTGGTAATTACTTTCTAATTCTTCTTTAACTTTGTTTAAAGAATCTATGTTTCTTGAAACAATAACTAAATCCTTTTTATTTTTAGCATGACATTTAGCAAGTTCATAACCTATACCACTTGATGCTCCTGTAATTAAAGCTACATTCATAAAAATACCTCCGATATAATTTATTAAATTATATCATTAAAATAAAAAAGAACCTATTACTTAATTGTAATAGGTTCTTTTAATAACGAATTATAATTGTGCGTTATGATAAACTTCTTGAACGTCATCTAATTCTTCTAACATAGACATCATTCTTTCAAATTTAACTTTAGCTTCATCATCTAATTCAACAGTACTCATTGGAATAAATCCTACGAAGTCTTCAATGAACTCGATATCTGATTTAGCAGCTAATAAAGCATCTTTAGCTTTTTCGTAATCTCCTTGAGATGTTTTAACAATAATTAAATCATCATCTGATTCAATATCACAATCGATATCAGCCATAATTAATGTATCCATTGCTTCTTCTTCACTCATACCATCAAATGATAACATACCATTAAAAGTAAACATGTGAGTTGCACAACCTGTAACTCCAACATTTCCTCCTGTTTTAGTAAAACAGTTTTTAACATCTGAAATTGTTCTATTAACATTATCAGTTAAACATTCAACAATAATCATAGTATTACCAGGACCGAATCCTTCATATCTATTTGATTGATAGTTCTCTTGAGAACCACCCTTAGCTTTATCGATTGCTCTTTTAATTACATCAGCTGTAACGTTATCTTTTTTAGCTTTCTCAATAATTTTTTTAAGTGCTAAGTTTGTAGTTGGATCTGGTGATCCTTTAGCAGCCATAAAAATTTCTTTTCCATATTTTGCATATAGTTTTGATTTTGCTGCTGCTGTTTTAGCCATAGAGGCTGCTCTTACTTCATGTGCTCTTCCCATTGTTATATTTCCTTTCAAATTTAATTACTATTATTATAACAAAAATTTGTAATTAACTCAAACTATAAAAAAATAAATAAAAAGAAAAATGAAATACGGCTTTATTAAGCCATATTTCATTTAATCATTTCTTTAATATATACGAGTTGAAATCAAATACATCTTCTATTGATAGGTTGAATACTTGAGATATTTTATATGCTAATTCTAAACTTGCAGTATGTTTACTTTGTTCTAATGAAATAATTGTTTGTCTAGATACACCAACTAATTTAGCTAATTCTACTTGAGTAATCTTTCTTGATTTACGTAAATACTCTATTTTATTATTCATATAAATTACCTCCAATTTAATATAATTATAATTTATTTTAAGGTAATATACAATATTATATATCAATTGATCTATCGATTTGATTTGTATCATCATTACTTAATTTATAAAAAGCATAAGCATTTGTAATGAATGTTACGATGATAGTACTTTCAATTGTTCTTTTATCTTGTGTTTGTTTTATTCCATTTCTTTTGTTTTCTTTAAACTGTTTATAACTTTCTCTTGTATATTCATCAATTGTATATAGTAGTATTATTATTGCTATTGTATCTTGAATTAGTTCTTCTACATCTATATTATCAATTATATCTTCTTCATTTAATACTTTAGAATAATAAGCATTGAAATATACATATAATACATTTCTAAATGCAGCATTAGTTAATACATCAACATTTTCAGATATACTTCCACTAAAAAAACCTGATATAGTTGATGCATAATATAATGGTAATGGAGATATTGATGTTATTATTTCTAGGAAATCGGATTTATTATAAAAAAAGATATTTAGAATAATATCACTAACATACTGTCCTATTAAAGAGGAAATTACTCCTAAACTTGCTAGTTTAGGAATATCTTTATTTATCATAAATACCTCCTTTAATATTATAATATGATAAATCATATATATTGTTTTAGATTTATATTATAAATAACTTACAATATTTAATTATATCATTTTACTCACTTTTGATTTTATAAGCAAAAAAATATCTCTAAAATAGATTTATAGATAATTTTATTTTAATTATTTATTTTCTACTTTAGAGATATAAAATCAAATTTGTTTCTTTATTCTTTTGTATTAGGATCAACAATTATAAACGTTACTCCTACTTCTTCATTTTGTACAATTAATTCTAATTTAAAGAAATCTACTGTTTTCTTAACAATACTCATACCTACTCCGAATATACCTTTAGAACCTTTTTCATATGCTTTAAATGCAGCATCTAAAAATTTATCTTCAATATTAGGACCATCATTATAAATAGATAATTTTGAATTGTTTAATTTAATAACAATTTTAGTTTCAGCAAATCTTATTGCATTAGATATAATGTTTTCAATTATAGTTTGATAATTTTCTTCATAACCATAGAAAATACTATTATCAAGATCTAATTCAAATGAAATGTTTGTTAGGTATTTTGTGTTATGCACTACTCTATTAATTATATTAGATAAATTAATAGGTTCAAATTCTCTATTTTGTTCTAAATAATTTAATCGATTTAATTGTAGTAAACTTTCTACCTTATGTTGTAATACATCACTTTGTTTTATTATAACAATACTTGCATCAGGAGTTTCAACACCATCTAATATTGCTTCAGAATATGATTTAATAACAGCAAGTGGTGTTTTTATATCATGACTTAAATTTTGAATTATCTCTTTTTTAGTTTCTTCATTTTGATGAATTTGTTCTCTCATTTCATCAATTGAATTTGATAATAATCCAATCTCATCAAGATTTGTGTCGCTATAAGGAGTTGCATAATCATCTTTAGGCATTCTTTTTACGTGATCTGCAATCTTACTAATACGACTAACTAAAATATTACTCCAAAAACCAATTATTAAACCACCAGCTAATAATGTTAAACTAAATAAAATCATAATTTGAATACCTGTTTGTTGTTGCATATCACTTAATAGTAATCCTTCTGAAACTGTTAATATGTAATGATTTCCATCATTTGTTTTTACTACTGAATAAAAATATTTATCAATTGAATCTAAATCATTACGATAATAATCATCGTCTTTTAAGTTATATGTAATTTTATTGTATAGTTCTGATACATAATCTTCATCTATGATTTCAAATACTCTATCAGAAGTATAAAATTTTCCATTATAGTCCCATATTACAAATTCAATTCCATTTTGAGAATTGTAATCATCTAAATCGTAATCTAGTTCCATTAATGATTCTATTGTTAAAGCAAAATCATCTAATTTTGAATAATTTATATCAGTGTATGTTGCTATTAACCAATTAGATAATACTGAGTAGAATGTTAATGTTGTTAATAATAATACTAAAGTGTATATGAAAAATAGTTGTTTTGATAAACTTTTTTTCATGAAAGTCTATAACCAAATCCATATAGAGTTTCTACTCTTAAATTTGGCATTTTAGCTCTTAATCTTCTCATTAAGTCATCTACTACTCTATCAGATCCGAAATATTGTTCACCCCATATATTAGTAAGGATTTGATCTCTACTAAATGCTTTTGTTGGGTTTTTAAGTAAGAATAACATTAAGTCATATTCTTTTGATGTTAAATTTAATGCTTCATTTTCATCATGAACAATTCTTTTATCTAAATCAATTTTATAATTTTCATAGTTAATAATTGGACTGGAAATATTTTTATATGTTCTTGTTAAAATATTTTTAATTCTTAACATAAGCTCTCTTGGAGAATATGGTTTAGGAAGGTAATCATCTCCACCTAATTCTAATCCCATTATTTTATCTATATCCTGGTCTCTTGCAGATGTAAATATAATAGGTACTCCTTCTTTTCTTGTTCTAATTTCTTTTATTAAATCATAACCACTAATTTGACCTGGTAACATGATATCTAAAATCCATAAATCAACTTCACTTGAAAAGTTTTGAAGAGCTTCCTCTCCAGTTAAATAATGTTTTACATTATATCCTTCTTTTACTAAATACTTCATTACTAATGTTGCTAAATCTTTTTCGTCTTCTACTAAACAAACGTTATACATTAAAATCACCTCTATTTATATTATATCTTATTTTATAAATTTATTTGTTACAAATTATGTTATTTTTGTTAATTCTAGATAAAATTCTAGTTGTAAAAAGAATAAAAGGTAATTATATTCCAATAATTACCTTTTATTTTATTATTTATCGTCGTATAGATCTTCGTAATCATCCATATAATCGTTATATTTATCTTCATCTAAGAATGAATCTGACATAGTTTCATCATCATAATCTTTGCTGTAAGGAATGAAAGTATCATCAACATCAACGATGTCATCTTCTTCATCTTCCATAACTGGTACGATTTCATCATCTTCGTCTTCTTCAACTTCAACAATTTCATCTTCTTCTTCGATAACTTCATAATCATCTGCAGTTACTTCATCTTCTTCATCTTCTTCGATTATACCATCAGAGAAGTATGAACCATCTTTATCCCATAATGCGATATCATGTCTTGATTTAAGATCCCATTCACCTTCACCACAATATACAAATAATGCACTTGTAGTAATATCGATATATAATTGTGTAGCTAAAGTACCATCGGTATCATCTAAACCTTTTAACTCTAAAGTTTCTTTAATAATTTCAGTAGCTTTTTGTGGTTTTTTCTTTTTTGTGATTAACTCGATTGATACTTCTAACATTGATTTTTGATTTACATTCATAAAAATTTCCTCCTAGAAAAAAGAACTCTCTCAATTATAACTAAAAAACACTTAAAAAACAAGTGTTTATTTAATATTTAATTAATAAAATATTGTTTGATGCTAATTGATTATTGAAATAAAAATCGTATTTAATATATATTTCTTTTGGATTTATTTTAAGTTCGTGTGTAATACAATGTGTAACTCCTTCAACATTGTGTGCTCCACTATAATATCCTTCTGTTTTTTTGTTTAATATATATTCATTTTTCATTTTAGTTGTACCATCTTGTATTATTATAACTTGTTCTTCAAGGATGTATACATCAATTATATTTTGTTTATTATTCATATCTTTAAATGAAAGAACATTTTCATTTAATTTCCCAATTGAATTAAATTCAATAGTTTCATCATTAATAATCATTTTAAAGTTTACGATCATATGTTACTCCTAAATAATAAGTATTATCAATATAATAATAAATCCAGGTAATTTAAATATCCCCAACAATAATATCGTTAATAAATTGAATGGAATATGGAAATTGATAAATTGTCCTAATAAATTAATTGCTATTAGTACTATTGCACTTATTAATATATCTTTTAATATTTTTCTTATCATAATATAATCACCATTTAATTATATTATGATTGTCTTGTTAATATTACATTATAAATTTGTTCTACCGTCTATTGCTCTTTTTAATGTTACTTCATCCGTATAACTTATATCTCCACCAACTGGTAAACCATGTGCTAGTCTTGTAACATTACAATCACTATTTTCAAGTAACTTGTTAATATACTTTGCTGTTGTTTCACCTGTTGTTGTAGCGTTAGTTGCTAAAATAATTTCTTTAACATTGAATTCATTAATTCTTTTAATTAAAGAATCGATATTTAAATCATCAACACCAATGTTATTAGCAAAATTAATTGCTCCATTTAATACATGGTATTGCCCACTGTAACTATTTGTTTTTTCAAATACAAAAACATCTTTAATATTTTCAACAACTAATATTACATCATTTGTACGATATTCATCACTACAAATACTACATAATCCTTCATCACTTATACCATGACATCTTGGACATAGTTGTAAATCAGTTATTTCTTTAATAGATTTAGCGAAGTTGTTTATAACATCTTCGCTAAATTCAGTAAACATATGTAATGCTAATCTCTCAGCTGATTTCTTTCCTATTGTAGGAAGTAATTCAAGAGCTTCGATTAAGTTATTCAGTTTATCTGGATAACTCATTAAAACATTCCAGGCATACCACCTGTGTAAGGTGCCATTGCATGTTGAGTTTCTTCATCGATATTTTTAAATAAGTCATTTAAAGCAGCTACAATAGTATCTTCTAACATTTCTTTATCTTCTTTTGTTAATACTTCTTCATCAATATTAATTTTTAAAATTTGTTTAGCTCCTGTAGCTTCAATTTTAACCATACCACCACCTGCAGTACCATTAAAAATTGTTTCTTCTAATCTTTTTTGTGTTTCCATCATTTCTTTTTGCATTTTTCTTAATTTGTTCATCATTGCTGGATTCATATTCTATTCCTCTATCTCTATCATATTTTCTGGGAAAAACTCTTTGGCTTTTCTTATAATTTCTGGATCTGCTTTTTTCAATCTTTCTTTATAAACTCTAATATTTATTTCGATTTCATTTAAAGTAGGTTTTGGATTTTCTTTAAACTTACTCATGAAGTCAGTTGAAATTGCTTTCCAGTGGTTTGTTGTAATGACATAATAGTCATTAACTTTTACATTACTAGTATTAAGTAATTTAAGTAAATCTTCTTTTAATTCTATTTGCATTAATTTATCACATGCGCTAATGCTACTTTGTGATAATAGAAGTGTATTATCACCATACGCGCATACTACTATATTCGCAAGTGAACTTGCTAGTAACTTATTACTAGTTTGATTTATAACACTAGGCATAAATTTAGTCAATTCATTTTTTGCTTCTTTATTTGCGTTATGTAATATTTTTTCAATATATTTAACTTTAATAAATTCATTTGCATTTCCTGAAACAACAGTTGTTTCAACAGGTTTACTTGTATCAATAATCATACTTTGTCCCCTTACTCCATTTGTTTCTAATTCATTAATTCGCTTTGTTAAAGCATTTATCTGATTAAGAACATCTAATGTAGATGTTTCTTCTTTATCACACATCTTAATAATAGACATTTCTAAGAATGTTCTTTTTTGATTTGTTTTTCTAATATTTGTTTGTGTATCTGCTAATGTATCTACAAAAAAGTAAATTTTATTATTTGGAGTTTTTTGTGATACTTCAATAAAGTTATTATCTTTAAATAATAAATTTTTAGAATCGAAATTACTTTTAAATAATAATACATCTCTATAGAAATTTATTAAATCTGAAATAATTCTATTTATTTCTTTACCATCTTGTAATAATTTATCAATAATGTTTAAACAGTCTGATGCATTACTATTATTAATTTGATTAGCTAAATCTATTAGCAGTGAATTACCAATTGAACCGCTTATCTTATTTACTTCTTCGATTGTAACTTCATTAGTTGCATAAGAAATAGTTTGATCTAACAAACTTAATGCATCTCTCATACCACCATCTGCTAAAAGAGCAATTGAATGTACTGCATCTTTAGTAATTTTAATCTTTTCTTCTTTACATATATAATTAATTCTATTTTCAATATCATTCATATCTAATCCTTTGAAATCAAATATTTGAGTTCTAGATAAGATTGTTGCTGGGATATTGTAAGGTTCAGTAGTTGCTAAAACGAATATTACATAACTTGGTGGTTCTTCTAATGTTTTTAATAATGCATTATAAGCTTGAATTGATAATGCATGTGCCTCATCAATAATATAAACTTTATATTTGCATTCAGAAGGTAAGTATCTTACTTTATCTTTAAGATCTCTAATATCTCCGATACCATTATTACTTGCAGCATCCATTTCAATAATATCACTTGATTTATTTTCATTAATCGATGTACAAATACTACATTTATTACAAGGATTACCTTCCTTAGGATCTAAACAGTTAATTGCTTTAGCTAATATCTTAGCAATTGATGTTTTACCTGTACCTCTAGGACCGCTAAATAAATAAGCATGAGATACTTTATTTTGTGTTACAGCATTTCTTAATGTTTTTACTACATGCGTTTGACCTGATACATCATTAAAGTCTGTTGGTCTATATGCACGATATAATGATACATAACTCATTTAATTAACACTCCTTTCATTTGTAAATATTATATCATAAAATAAAGATAAAATAAATCAATTTTATACTTATAAAAATCTAAAATAAAAAGTATTAGATATAAAAATATCTAATACTTTTAAAATTATTCATCAATATCAATTGTAGAACGATCTCCTTCATGTTTTTTGAAAGGATTAATTCCTCTTAGCATATTTCTACCGTACATAAATACAATAATAATAATACCTAAAGTGATTCCTAATTCATAAAAACCTGATCCTATTATAATTCCTATAATAGCAGATGAGAATAATGTAGTAGCAGTTGTAAGTCCTTTAACAGAACGATGTGATTTCATAATAACACCTGCTCCTAAGAACCCTACACCCGTAACTAATTGTCCAATGATTCTTTGACCATCAACATCTGTAACTAATTGTTGTTGCATTAAAGCTAAACAACATGCTGTAGCAGAGATTAGTACGTGTGGTGATATCCCAGCAGACTTTCCAATGTTTTGTCTTTCAAATCCGATAAACCAAGTAATAATAAAAGTAACAGCTACAGGTAATAAAGTGAATTGTAAATAATCTAAAACAACTTCCATTACTTTTTGCCCCTTTCGTATAATTTATTAAAATCAACAACTTCGTCTTTTGTTTTATATCCTAAACATGCTTCAATATAAATATTTTCGCATGATTTAAAAATATTTTGATCAACAACATCAAATTCATCTTTTAATTCTTTAATTAATTCTTTAACTCTTGCTCTTTTAGAAACGATAGTACCACTAGCAACCTCACATCCACAAGCCATTGTAGTAATACCGTGATGTCTCATGTATCTTCTTATATCATCTTCTTTGATAAAATACATTGGTCTAATCAATGTCATTTCCTCAAAGTTTTCTGCTTGTACTTTTGGAACCATTGTTTTAAAACTTCCAGCATATAGTACATTCATCATTGTAGTTTCAATTACATCATTGAAGTGATGTCCTAAAGCCATCTTGTTACACCCATGATCTTTTGCTTGTTGGTATAAAAATCCTCTTCTCATTCTTGCACACATATAACATGGTGAAGTAGGAGAAAGTTTATTTGCAACTTCAAACACAACAGAGTCTTTAACAATAACAGGAATATTTAACATCTCACAATTATCCTTTAATAAAGCCAAATTCTCTTTATTGAATCCTGGATTCATTGCTATAAAAACTAAATCAAATTTCTTATTTCCATGTCTTTGTAATTCTTGGAATAACTTTGCCATAATTAAAGAATCTTTACCTCCAGAGATAGTAACACATATTTTATCTCCTTCTTCAATCATATCGTATTCTTGTAATCCTTTAACAAACTTACTCCAAATTTCTTTTCTAAACTTTTTTATAATACTTCTTTCACAATCTTTAACAAACTCTAAATCCATTTTATCCTCCGCTATAAAGCGGATTATAAACTCGCTTTATATTCTTCTACTAATTTATTTAAATCTTTAATAATATCACTTATCTCATCCATTGAATTGAAATTAGCCCCACAACTCATTTGGTGTCCACCACCATTATATTTGTTTGCTATTTTATCAACATGAGGTCCACGACTTCTGATTCTACATCTAACACCTTTTTCACTTTCAACGAATATTGTCCATACAGGGCAAGTTTCGATTGAAGAAATAGTGCCAACTTGATTTGCTGCTTCTTCTTGAGAAACATTAAATTCATTAATTACATCTAAAGGTAATTTAACATATGCTAATCCCTCTTCTGTAGTTACAAAGTTACTTAATACATAACCTTTAAGTTTTAATGAATTAAGACTTTCAATTGATAATCTAGTATCAATGTATTTTGTATCTGCACCTTTGTTTAATAATATTCCAGCAATTTTAAATAAATCATCTGTAATACCATGTCTAAATCTACCTGTATCAGTAACGATACCTGTATATAATATTGTTGCACATTTTTCATTTATTTCTAAGTTTTCTTCTATTGCATATTTAGCAACAAGATATGCACAAGCTGGAGCATGTTCATCAACAATATTAATATCACCATATTGATCAAGTGGGATATGGTGATCTAATTTAATTTTTTCTTTACCAGAAAAATATCTTTGATCACTTACTCTATCTCCTGAACCAGTATCTAATGAAATACATAATGCATCTTTATATAAACTATCTTCAATAACGTCTAAGTCACCAAGGAATTTTACATAATCAGATACTTCTCCAACGACATAAACATTTTTATTTTTGAAATTATTTAAAATTAATTCTTTTAATCCAAATTGAGAACCATAACAATCACCATCAGGTCTTATATGACCATGAAGAATAATTGTATTATATTCATTTATTTTTTGTGTAAGTAATTTATAGTCCATAATTAATTCTCCTCTAGTAATTTATCAAAATCTTCTAATATAGCAGAAACTTCATCGAAACTATTAATAGTAGCCCCACAAGCTGTATTGTGTCCACCACCACCATATTTTTTAGCGATATCAACAATAATAATATTATGAGATCTAAACTCACACATAATATTGTTATTCGTTGTATCATAAGTAAAATTACACCAAATAGGTACATCTTTAGTACCTGACATTAATCCAACCATTCCTCTTGAAACACTAAAAGAGTTAGTATTGAATTTTTCTATAATATCTTTATCGTTCATTAAATATGCAACATTATTTTTTGTATATTTAATTTGAGAAGAGAAATAAGCTTTTTGTTGTCTTCTTTCTAATGTATCTTGAAATAAGTTATCATATACAACAGCTGATTCAGCACCACTTTGTAATAATTTAGCAGTAACTGCTAATACACCAGGGTTATTATCTCTCATTGTAAATCTACCAGTATCACTTGCAATACCAGAGAATAAGAATGTAGCTGTTCTTTTAGAAACTTTTAATTTCATGTCATACATAAAATCAGCAATTATTTGTGAAGCAGCTTTATAATCTGAAGAACTCATTTCAAATCCATCGATATCTGATGTATTTCTATGATGATCAATAACGATTCTTTCTTTTGCTAGTTTATATCTTTCATCATCTACTAAATGAGAAACAGCAACATCACAAATAATACATAAAGCATCAGTAAATACTTCATCTTCAACTTTATCCATTAAACCCATCCAAGAGAAATGATTATCTTCCCCAACAACATAAACATTTTTCTTTCTAAAGTTATGTTTAAGTAAGTTTGCAAGTCCTAATTGAGAACCTAAAGCATCAATATCAGGATTTTTATGTCTATGAATAATTATTGTGTCATATTCTTTAATTTTATTTAATGTATAATTAAAATCCATATTACTCACCACTTTCCTCAACTAATTTTATAAAGTCATTTATAATTTCTTTACATACTTCAAAATCTTTAACAGTAGCACCACAAGCTAAATTGTGTCCACCACCACCATATTTTTTAGCAATATCAACAATTACTATCTCTTTACTTCTAAACTCACACATTACATTATTGTTTTCTGTATCGTAAGTAAAGTTACACCAAATAGGTACTTCTTTAACTCCACCCATTAAACTAACCATACCTCTAGATATTTGATAAGAAGTTTTATCGAATTTATTTACAACATCTTTATCATTCATCATATATGCAACATTATGAGTAGTATAAATAATACTTGAAGAAAAATAATTTTCTACTTTAATATCTTCTAATGTTTTAGTGTTCATTACACTATCAATAAAGTTTAAATCAGCATTAGATGCTAATAGTTTAGAGCATACAATAAATGGATTTGGATCATTTTTTGTATATGCGAATTTTCCTGTATCAGAAATAATCCCAGCATAGATAATAGAAGCAGCTTCTACAGTCATTTCTAAATTATTATCATAAACAAATTCAGCAATAATTTCTGAACAACTTCCATAAATAGGCATTACTAATGAATGAGCATCAAAATCAACTGAAGTTTCATGGTGATCTATAACAATTCTTTCTTTAGCATTTAAAAATCTATTATCAGCAATTCTTGCTTGTTGACTACAATCACAAATAATACATAAAGCATCATTAAATACATTATCTTCAATAACATCCATTCTCCCAGCAATACTTAAATGATTTTCATCTCCAACTGCATAAATCTTTTTATTTGGAAATTTATTTCTTAATGTATATAAAAGTCCTAATTGAGAACCAAGTGCATCAAAATCAGGATGCATATGTCTGTGGATAATGATTGTATCGTATTCTTTTATTTTATTAAAAATTATTTCATAATCCATTGTAGTACCACGTCTATTAGGAAGTAAATTATCTAAATCATTAATTAATTTATCAACAGTATCAAAACTATCTACTCTACATCCACTTGCTAGGTAATGTCCACCACCACCATATTTTCTTACTACATCAACAATATGAACTTTTTTTGAACGAACTGAACAACCAACAACATCATCTTCTTTGTTATAAGTAGAATTAATCCAAATATCAACTTCTTTAATACCTGTCATTGTATCAAGTAAAAATCCATTGAAACCTGTCATATCAATTTCTTCGAATGCAGCTTCATCATTTTTTAAATAAGCTAGATTATTTCTTGTGTATTGAATTCTATTAGTGAAATGAGCAAGGATTTGTCTATCTTTTAAAGTTTCTTGATATAATTCATCATAAAGAAATTCAGTGTCTGCTCCATTATCTAATAAATCAGCAGAAATTCTCATTGGTAAAGAATCATTTAATGTAAATCTAAATCTACCTGTATCTGTAATAACTCCAGCATATAAGTAAGTTGCAGCAAGAGGAGTCATTTTTAGTTTTGATTCAATAATAAATTCAGCAACTAATAAAGCTGCTGCCCCATAATTTGGATTAATATATTCATAACAATCGAAATCTGATGCGTTTCTATGGTGGTCAATAACAATTCTTTCTTTAGCATTTAAAAATCTATTATCACTTATACGTGCTACTTCAGCAACATCACAAATGATACATAAAGCATTGTTAAAAACTTCATCTTCAATATCATCCATTTTTCTAACCCATTTATAGCGAGAAGAATCACCTACTACATAAACTTTTTTATCTTTGAAGTTTTCTTCAATAGCTAAAGCTAGTCCTAATTGAGAACCTAATGCATCTAAGTCTGGCTTAACATGTCTATGGATAATTATTGTATCGTATTCTTTGATTTTGTTTAAAATTGTTTTCATTTCATTCACCTCATAATATATATATTATTATATCATTAATCGTATTTTTTATAAAGAAATAAACAAAAAAAGATATATTAAGAAATTACTCTTAATATATCTTTAATTTTAATTATTTAAGATATGGTTTAATAAATCTTTCAACACTGAAATAGATTCAAAGTACCCATTTAATACAAAATTAAAAGTGTAGAAAAAACACAACATTTAAAAGAGAAATTAAATGGCTTAATTACGCCATTTAGTTTCTCTTTTACTTTTTAAAAAATTATTTATATTCTATAGCAATAACTCCAGAGCTCCAAGCAGTTCCTAATGTTACTTTACTATTTACTTGCGATAATGTTAAATCAAAAGTGATTGTTAGGGCAGTACATCCAGAAAAGGCACCTAACCCAATACTTGTTATAGTAGAAGGGATTGTTATGCTTGTAAGGGCAGTACAGTTTTCAAATGTAGAACGACTTATATCTGTTAGAGTATTAGACATTGTTACACTTGCTAGGGCAGTACAGTTTTTAAATGCAAACATACCTAGGTTTGTTACAGAATTAGGCATTGTTATACTTGTTAATGATGTACAATCAGCAAAAGTATAATCGTTTAAACTTGTTACACCATCTGGTATTGTTATACTTGTAAGATATGAACATCCAAAGAACACACCAAACCCAATGCTTGTTACACCATCTGGTACTGTAAACGTTGTTTCCATGTCCCCTGCTGCATAAGCAACTAACATTGTTCCATCTGTAGTGTATAAATCACCATCAACAACCTTGAAATATGAATTATTCGGATCTATAGTAATACTTGTTAGGGAAATACATCCAGCAATTGCAGCATTACCAATACTTGTTATACTATCTGGTAAATTAATGCTTGTTAGGGCTGAGCAATTATAAAACACATAAGTACCTATGCTTGTTAAAGTATCTGGCATTGTTATACTTGCTAGGGAAGTACATCCATAGAAGGTGTAGTTATCTATATGTGTTATTCCGTGAGGTATTGTTATACTAGTTAGAGATCTACAGTCTTTAAATGCGTACCAAGCAATTTCTGTCAAACTATCCGGAAGAGTTATATCTGTTAGAGCAATACATCCAGAGAATGCATTACTTCCAATACGAGTTAAACTTTCTGGCAATTTTACACTTTTTAAAGAAGAACACCAAACAAAAGCATCATTATCAATGTTTGTCATGCCTTCATGAAATACTATACTAGTTATATCACGATTATTTTGAAACGCTTGAGTCATTATCGAATCTACTTTCTTACCATTAATTTCACTTGGAACATAAATATCTGTATGTTTAACTGTACCAATCCCATAAAGAACATAGGATGACCAGTCCAGATACTCTAATCCTATCGAATATTTTTCATATGATGAATATAAACTAATATCACCTGTTATATTTGATAATGTATCAACATATTCAGTACAATCTTCATCTAAAAACCATCCTAAGAATCTATAACCGTATCCATCGTTATCTTCATATTCATCAAGATCAACTAATGTTAATGATTCGTTCTCAGCAATACTCGATTGATTATTATTTGTTGGTTGAATTCATCAATATAAGTAATTGAATAAGTAATTGCTTCAAATTTAGCATATACTTCTATATTTTCTTCTAATTTAACATTTTTATAAGATGTATTAGTGAAAACAGTATCAAACGAATCTTCAAAATACCAATCTATAAAATCATATCCTGCAACTACAGGATCTTGAGGGAATGTCAAGTTAGAATTACCTGCTGTTTCTATTATATAATATACTGAACCATCTACAATAAAATCAATTGAAAATACTTCATCTACACTTTCTTCTACAACATCATCATTAACCGGATCTTTTTCATTTGAAGAGCAAGACTTTATACTTAATAATAAGATTAATAATATAATTATAGCAATTATTATAGGTATAATTATATTTGATTTTTTACTTTTAAAGCTTTCTTCATTATTTTTATTTTCTTTATTTTTATTTTCTTTATTTTCCATTATATCGCTCCTTAATTGGTTATCATTTCATTATACTTTATTAAGGAAAGAAATGAAAGAGAAAGTAATGGTCATTAAAAAATCTAAACAGTTCGGAGTTTCTTTCATACACTAGGTAGATAATTATATAAAAAAAGATATATTAAGAAATTACTCTTAATATATCTTTAATTTTAATTATTTAAGACATACTTTAATAAATCCATTAAATAATGGATGTGGATTTAAAGGTCTACTTTTAAACTCAGGATGATATTGACATGCGATGAAAAATTTATGATTTTTTATTTCAATAACTTCCATTAAATTACTTTGTTCATTTTTACCTGAGAAAACAAAGTTTTCATCAAAATTTTGTAAATATTTATTATTAAATTCATATCTATGTCTGTGACGTTCAGATATTAACGAAGTGTTATATAAATCATGAGCAAGTGTACCTTTTGTTAAAGTACAATCAAAAGCACCTAATCTTAACGTACCACCAATGTTTATACCTGTATATTGATCAGGTAAATAATCAAATAATGGAGTTTTAGTTTCTTCATCTAATTCTGTAGAGTTAGCATCTTTTAAATTTAATACATTTCTTGCATATTCAATTGTTGCTAATTGCATACCGAAACAAATACCGAAAAATGGTATGTTATTTTCTCTAGCGAATCTAATAGCATTTAGTTTACCTGTTACACCTCTGTTACCAAAACCACCTGGTACTAAAATACCATCTAGTTTTTTTAATTCATCAATATTTTCTTTTAAATCAGAAGAATCAATTGCTACGATATTAACTTTAGCTTTATTCGCATATCCTGCGTGATATAAAGATTCATGTATTGATAAATAAGCATCTTTTAATGAAACATATTTACCGATTAGTCCAATAGTAACCTCACGTTCAACAGAGTTAATTCTATCAACTAAACTTATAATTTCTGATAAGTCAGCTTTAGGAGCTTCAAGTTTAAAATGATTCAAAATTAAGTCATCAATTTTTTGTTCGTGTAAGTGTGTGATAACTTCAAAAATTACTTTTTGATCACACATATCAATTACATTTTCATGATCACAATCACATGAGTCAGCAATCTTAATTTTAAGTTCACTTGGAACCTCTTTTTCACTTCTTAAAATGATTACATCTGGTTGAATTCCTAAACTTCTTAATTCTTTAACACTATGTTGTGTTGGTTTAGTTTTAAGTTCATTAGCAGCTCTTAAATAAGGTACTAAAGTGTTATGAATATATAAAGTGTTTTTAAATCCTAAATCACGTCTTAATTGTCTAATTGCTTCAATAAAAGGTAGTGATTCAATATCTCCAACTGTCCCACCAATTTCTGTAATAATTACATCAGCATTTGAAGTAGAAGCAGCTGCGAAAACTTTGTTCTTAATTTCGTTTGTGATGTGTGGAATTACTTGTACAGTTCTCCCAGCATAATCACCTCTACGCTCTTTTTCAATTACTGTTTGATAAATTTTTCCTGAAGTAATATTAGATTCCTTTGAAAGATTTTCATCAATGAATCTTTCGTAGTGTCCTAAGTCTAAATCAGTTTCAGCACCATCATCTGTTACGTACACTTCACCATGTTGATAAGGACTCATAGTACCTGGGTCAACATTGATGTATGGATCGAATTTTTGCATAAATACTTTTAGCCCTCTTTTTTTAAGAATGTGACCAATACTTGATGCGCAAATTCCTTTACCAAGAGAAGAAACAACTCCTCCTGTTACAAATATAAATTTTGTGTTTTTCATGTCTCTTCTCCTTTATAAAAAAATAAAAAGTCTTCGCATGGAAGACTTTATGGTGTGCCCTTAATAATTATATCATTTTAAAAGTAAAATTCAAGAGAATAATTGTTTATGATTATTCTCTTGAATGAAAAATGGCTTTACTAAAATGTTTTTACTAATTGTTATTAATTAATTCAAGTATCTTATAAGTGTTGTAACTTGCACCTCTAAGTACATTATTTGCATAAGTATAGAAACTAAAAGTATTAAAATTTAATTGTTTTAATCTTGTTGTATATATTTTTGAGTCGCTATTTATATTTGGAATAACTTTAGATTTTAAATAAATTGTATTTGTTTTTAACACTTCTAATATATCATTAATTGTACAGTTATTTACTTTGAATATTATATTAACTAAGTGCCCATTTTCAGTCGGAACACGTACACAATTTGAATATATTGGTATTGATTTATTAAGTAATTTATTTGTTTCTTTAATCATTTTTTCTTCTTCATCAGTGCTGTTATTCAATAAAATATCACCAATGAAAGGTATACAATTTTTTATTTTATTACTATGAAAATCATCTAATAATGAGTATCCACCACCACTACAACTTTGATATGTATTGAAAATTATTTCATTTATATCATATTTTTTATCAATATGAAATAGTGGTATAATTGATTGTATTACACAACAATTTGGATTTACATATATTCTTTTATTTTTCTTAAAATTCAATTCTGGGACAGTTAAATTGTGCCTTGTTCTATATGCGCTTGAGTTATCAATAACCACTAAATTATTGAATAATAAAGAGGGAGTAATTTGTTTAGAAACTTCACTAGATGTTAATACACATGCATGAGTATAATTAGCTAAATTGATATCATTTATACTCTTAATAAAATAGTATTTATCTTTAAATTTGATTAGTTTATTTCTACTTTTTTCTGAAGAAATAAAGCAAATTTTTTCTATTTTTAAAGCACTATTTTCTAGTAAAGAAATCAAAGATTCTCCTACTAGTCCAGTTGCTCCAATTATTAATAATTTCATTTTCTTAATTCCTCATTTAGTGCTGTTTTTTCTTCGATTTTTTGGTCTTTTTGTTTTGTTATATAAGAGGTATCTGAATATATTACTTCGTTTGCTGCTACATCTTTTGTTACAACTGTACCAGCTCCAATAACAGCATTTTCATGGATAGTAACTCCTTCTAATATTACTGCATTAGCACCAATAAATACGTTGTTTTCTATGACAACAGGTTTAGTTGAAATTGGTTCCATTACTCCAGCGATTACACTACCTGCACCTATGTGACAATTGTCTTTTATAATAGCGCCACTTCCTATAACTGCGTTCATATCAATCATTGTCCTAGATCCTATTGAAGCTTTAGTATTTACTACTGCTCCCATTAAAATAATTGAGTCAGACGCAATTTCGACATTGTCTCTAATTATTGCTCCTGGTTCAATTCTTGCATTTGTTTTTGTATAATCAAATAATTCCATTAACTTATTATTTGATAAGTTAAGTGTATTATATTCTTCAATGAAATCATTATATTTTTCTAATAATTTTTTAATTTTAATATTATTATCACAAATTATATAGGGGTTACTTCCAAAGATGAATTTAACATTTAATTTAACCTTATCTTTGAATTTAATAAATAATATTGTTTCCAATGTTTAGTAACTCCTTTTTTAAGATATTTGAATTTTCTTCACTCATATTATCTAATGGTAATCTAAGTTCATTATTATTCATTGATAAAATATACATTATTTCTTTGATACCTATTGGATTTGTTTCTAAAAATACAGCATTAATTATATTTTTATATTTATTAAAAATTTCTAATGAATTTTGTATTTCGTTAGATTTGTATAATTCATACATATCATGAAATTCTTTTGGGAATACATTTCCACATACATTAATTAATCCATCAGCGCCTAAAGCTAAAAAAGGAATTGAAAAATCATCATTACCACAATAGATTTTAAAGTTTTCATTTTGTAGTGAAAATAAATTCAAAGAATCTCTAAAATTTTCATTTGCTTCCTTAATACCTGCGATATTCTTTATTTCACTTAGTTTTTTTATTAAACTTAAATTCAATGTAAGTCCTGTTCTATTAGGAATGTGATAAATAATTATATTTGAAGATATATTGTTTGATATTTCTTTAAAATGTTTATATACTCCAGAATCATTTGATTTGTTGTAATATGGTGTA
Organism: bacterium; assembly: GCA_044432865.1. Classification (GTDB taxonomy): domain Bacteria; phylum Bacillota_I; class Bacilli_A; order Acholeplasmatales; family Anaeroplasmataceae; genus JAWXUE01. Next base: position 23,498 of record JAWXUF010000004.1, read on the forward strand.
ATTACTAAAAAGTTTGTAATACCTTGTTTTTCATAGTAAATACAATCATTGATAGCTTTATTTGTATCATTTGTACAAATACCAACTATTATATCGATTCTATTGTGAATGTAATTAGTGCAATACGTAACAATTTCATGACATTCTTGTTCTGATAGAGTTGATGATTCTGCAGTAGTTCCTAATAAAAGTAATCCATCTGTTTTATTTTCAAGATGAAAATCTAGCAATTCTTCTAATTTTTCATAATTAACCTTATTATTTAAAAATGGTGTTATTAATGCTACAATTGATCCTTTAATCATTATATTTCTCCTTTATATACGTAAAAAACTTCACTTTCAAGATAAATACTATTATGTTTTACTTCTAAATTTGAGTATGAGTTATGAGAGTATATTGTTTTTGAAGTTATTTTTTTCTCTTTATACAATATTGACATAATTGAAATCAACCCAGAACCGCATCCTCTAGTAAATCCTACGCCTTTTTCAAACGTTGTAGCTTTCTTGTTGTGATAAAATGTAATATTGACATTATATTTTTTAAAAAGTTTGTTTGCTTTTTTAATTGATGGTTTTGAAAATACAACTAAATGATCTACACCAGAATTTACTAAGTAGAAATTCTTTATCTTTTTATATTCTGAAATATTAAATTTCAATTTATAGAAATTATTTTTATTTGTAATATTATAGAATTTTCCTTCGAATTTTAATTTTGTTTGGTTTTCATTAATATTATCAACTATATATTTAGCTGCGCAACGGATTCCATTTCCACAAAAGTTTGCTTTAGTACCATCCTTATTAAAAAATAATATATTATCTTTTAATATTACAATTAATCCATCTGCTCCAATACCTTTGTGTTGGTCACATAACTCATATACATTTAATAATTCATTTTCAACGATAATAAAGTCGTTTTCTAAACATTGATATTTTTTAAATTTCATATTATCACCATCCTTTTAAATAGTATGCAGAGTATCAAAAAAATATAATTATCATAATATAATAATAGATTATAAAATAGGTGATTTAATGTTTAATAAAAATGTTTTAAGTGAAGAGTTAAGTTTAATAAGGAAATATACAACAGAAATAAAAAAGTATGAAGATGGGATTTCGTTTGCAATAGGAGAACCATATCTTAAAGTCCATGAAGATGTAATCAATGAAACAAAAAGATGCTTGGATAATTTAGAGTGTGGATATACAAGCGCTCAAGGACAAAAAGAACTAATCGATGCTATATGTATTAAAGAAAATGTATTAAGCGAAAATGTGTTAGTTACAAGTGGATCTTCTGAAGGTATATTTATTTCGTTATTATCATTATTAAATAAAGATGATGAGGTGATAATAATTACACCGTGCTATCCGCAGTATTCTCCTGTTGTTTCTTTTTGTAATGGTGTAGTGAAATATGTTGATACATCTAAAACGAATTATGTCCCAAAAATAGATTCAATAAAAGAAGTGGTAAATGACAAAACTAAGATTATAATAATTAATTCACCATCAAATCCTACTGGAGTTACGTATGATATTTCAACATTAAATATGATTAATAATCTTTGTAAAGATCATAATATAATTGTAATTTGTGATGATGTTTATGAGTATATAACTTATAAGGAAAAAGAGAAGTTTTCATTTGATTTAGATTACTCGGTAACACTAAAAAGCTTCTCTAAAACATATGGTATGACAGGTTATAGATTAGGGTATTTGATTACGTCAAATAAGATATTAAAACAACTATTAAAGGTCCATTCATACTTATCGATTTCATTACCTATTTTTATCCAAAAAGCGGGTGTAAAAGCTCTTCAATTACCAAATAATTCTTATCAATATTTTACTAATAATTTATCTATTGTAAAAAGTTTTTTAGAAGTAGAAGAAATTGAATATATTGATGTTTCAGGTGGTATATTTATTTTCATAAATATTGAAAAATATGGAACTTCTGACTCGGAATTTTGTACTAGATTACTTCATGAATTTCATGTAGCTTGTGTACCGGGTAATTGCTTTTTAGCACCTGGTTATATAAGGTTAAATTTTGCAGTTAAAACAGAAGATTTAATCACAGGTTTAGAAAGAATAAAATGCTTTATAAAAACACTAAAAAAGGACTAGAAGTCCTTTTTATATTTTAAATAAATCAATTAGTTCAATTATCTTATTATAGTAACTTTTTCTAATTTCTTTTGTAGTATAAAAGTTTTCTGAATGAAGTGAAAATCCTTTACCTAAGCCAAATAATAGATAAAACGTTTTGCAGTTATTTGAATAATATCCAAAATCTTCTGCTGATTTTAATGTTTTTATTTTATTGTATTTAATTAAATTTAACATCTCATCATCATTGATTAGTGGTGGGAAATATTCGTTAAATTTATAGTTTATTTTACATTTAGTTTTAATCTTTTTTTTGCTTATTTTTTCTATTATTTTATTATTATTTTTAAACCTAATAGAGTATTTTAAAGTAGCTTTATTTGAACTTATATTTCTTAAAGTCCCACTTTTAATTTCACCTAAATGAGATATATAATTCTTACTATTTTTGAATAATTTATTATATATTAAATAACTTGCATATGTAGCGTCAGTTTCTTTTTTATATGATGAAATATGATTGTTTTCACCTTCTATATCTACATCTAATTCATATGAACCAAACATCAAATTTTTAGCTGAAAAAAGTTTGTTATATTCTAGATTTGGCCATACGTGCAAAGCGATAATTTTTGTTATATTTAAGTCGTTGAAAATCATAGATTCTGATAGATCTTTAGCCCCTAATCCTGTCTCTTCTTTTGATTGGAAAACAAGTGCTATATTATGACTATAATAGTTCTCTTTTATATAAGGAATTGCTGCTAATAATGCTGATGTATGTACGTCGTGCCCACATGCGTGCATATTATTATTTTTACTATGAATCTTGTGATTTTTATTTTCTATTATAGGTAATGCATCAAGTTCAGAACGAAATGCAATTGTTTCTTTTTTATTTTTATTTATAAAGCATACAATACTTAATTTGTTGTTAATGATTTTTACATTATGTTTTAATAATTCTTTTATTACAAATAAATTTGTATTATATTCTACTCCTGATAATTCGGGATTTTCATGCAAATATTTATAAAATGTTTCCGTAATATCACCATCCTAATATTAACATATGATTATTTAGTTTAAAATATACATATAGGTATATGAAAACGATTTACTTTATGGTAAAATTAAAATATATTTTAAGGAAGGAATTTTATATAAATGAAAATTAACGCAAAATATTTTAATCAAATAAATACTGCACCAAAAGAGGTTCAGGAATTTGATGGTAAAACTGTAGAAATCTATAGTTTTAATGACTACCCATCGCTTTACACAACATATACTAACAAGAAAACATTTACTATGTGGTCTTGTAATGGTGATGAACATTATAAACTTTTAATTGATGATGGTTATCATGATGTAATGGGTGAATTATATTCTGAAAAAGTAAATTCAATATGGATTCAATTTTATAAAGATTTCCATGAATCAAAACGTAAAACAATATTTACTATTTTTATGCCTATCGGAATTATTGTTTTTGCTATATTGGCATTAGTATTTTTTGTATTAGATTTAGAAGATAATGTTAATACTTACATAATGATAGGTGTTTTAATTGGGTTCTTTGTACTAAACAAGTTTATTTCTAATATAGTTATGGAACGTAATAAAAAGATTAACCAAGGAGCAATCCTTAAAGTTAAAAATGCAGTAGGAGATACTACTTTCGATTCGTTACTTGATGCACAAGAGTCTTATGTAAATGAATTCTTTAAAAAACAATATGTTGCTATGTACGGCGAAGAAGGTTATGACGATGAAGTTACTGATGAAGAAGTTACTGAAGAGGAAACTGTCACATTACCTGATGCAAATGAAGAATTAAATGAAATTGAAACAAGTGCAACAACTGAATTAACTGAATCAGATGAATTAAAAGATCAATAAAATTAAACTTAAGGAGAATTTTTATGAATAGTTATATCGATGATTTATGTATTAATGCAATTAGAATGACAAGTATGCATCAAATAAATGCTGCAAAGAGTGGTCACCCTGGAATTGCTTTAGGTGCTGCTCCTATTATCCATACTTTATTTACAAGACATTTAAATGCAGATCCTACTGTTACAGAATGGATTAATAGAGATAGATTTGTTTTATCTGCTGGGCATGGTTCTAGTATGTTATATTCTACTCTTCATTTAGCTGGTTATGATTTATCTATGGATGATTTAAAAAACTTTAGACAATTAAATAGTAAAACACCAGGACATCCTGAAACTCATATGACTGCTGGAGTTGATGTATCAACAGGTCCATTAGGACAAGGTCTTGCTACTGCTGTAGGATTAGCTATCGCATCTAGTATAGTTGCAGCAACATATAACAAATATGAATATGAATTATTTGATAATTATACTTATGTATTATGTGGAGATGGTGATCTTCAAGAAGGTGTTGCTTTAGAAGCAATGGAAATTGCTGGGAGAGTAAGATTAGATAAATTAGTAATTTTATATGATTCAAATGATATTCAATTAGATGGTTCAGTTGAATCTTGTTCAAGAGTTAATGTAAAACAAAAAGCTGAAGCTGTTGGATTTAAATATTTATTAGTTGAAGATGGTACAAATGTTGATGCTTTAGATGCTGCTATAAAAGAAGCAAAAGAAATTGATCAACCAACTTTAATTGAAATTAAAACAGTGATTGGACATGGAAGTGGATTTGCTGGAGATTGTTCAGCTCATGGAGCTCCTTTAGGAAGTAAAATGACTAAAGAGTTAGCTGAAAACTTAGAATGGACTTTTGGTGAGTTTGAATTACCTAAAGAAGTATATGAACATTATGAAGAATCATTTGCTAAAAGAGGTAAAGAATTAAACAGCGCATTTAATATTTCATTATCTGAATATATGAAAAAATTTGGTGATGATCATGAAGGTATCAAAGATTTCTTAAATAAAGAAGTTAAAATTGATTTATCTAAATGTGGATTTGAAAATTCAAAAGATCTTGCTACACGTGCTATTTCATCTCAAGTGCTAAATGAAATATGTCAACAATTCCCATTTGTCGTTGGGGGAAGTGCTGATTTAATTAAAGCTACAAGAATTCATGGTCCTAACGGAACTTACAATCATAATAATCAATATGGAAAAAATATTTTATTTGGTGTTAGAGAACATGCGATGGGTGCTATTGCTAATGGTATATCACTATTTGGTGGTTTAGTTGGATTAGCAAGTACATTCCTAGCATTTAGTGATTATACAAAAGCGTCAATGCGTATGGCTGCATTAATGAATGTACCTACAGTATACGTTTATTCACATGACTCATTAGCAGTTGGAGAAGATGGTCCTACTCATCAACCAATAGAACAATTAGTTATGTTAAGAAGTATTCCTAATTTTAATGTAATGCGTCCATGTGATGGATCAGAAACTGCTCAATCTATGAAATTAGCATTTGAATCTAAAAATACTCCGAGTGCTATTATTACAAGTAGACAAGTATTACCTATGACTACAAATAAAGCTTGTGATGTTTCAAAAGGTGCTTATGTAATTCAAAAAGAAAAAGGTACTTTAAATGGTGTTATTATTGCAACTGGTAGTGAAGTTAGTTTAGCTATGCAAACTGCTGATTTACTATCAAAAGAAGGATTAAATATTCGTGTAGTTTCAATGCCTTCAATGTACTTATTTGAAAAACAAAAAGATACTTATAAAGAAAATATATTACCTAAAGGTACTCCTGTAATTGCATTAGAAATGGCTCATCCAATGTCATGGTATAAATATACTCCTAATGTTTATGGAGTAGAGGAATTTGGTATTAGTGCTCCAGCAAAAGATGTCTTAGAACACTTTGGATTCACTGTTGATAAATTCTCTAAATATGTAAAAACTATATTTAAAAAATAGCGTAGTAAAAGGATAAAAGCGTATAGTAATTTTAAAGTTACTATACGCTTTTATTAATTTAATCATAAAAAAAGACATCATTTTAGATGTCTTTTTTTATTTTATCCTACTCTTAATGCTTGGTATAATTTTTCCATTTCACTATACGTAGTTCCTAAATCTTTATATACAGTTCCGTATGTAATGTTGTTTGGATTCCATGCTTTGTAATCAGTAACACAATCCATTTCTGAATCACTCATAACATCATTAAATACTGTTTGAATTGCTGGGCAATATCCAATGTCTAGTGCATTATCAACTGCATTTTCATGCTCCATCATAAAGTTAATAAATTCATGTGCTAAGTCAGTGTTTCTTGCGTTTGTAGGAATACACATAGCATCAAAAAATACATTGTTTACTTCTGGAATGTAAATATCATAGTCATTTGTTTTCTTGAATTCATCTGCCCATAATTGATCAAAGAAATCACCTGAGTATACTAAAGCAATATCAGCATTTGCATTACCAATTGCAGTTTTTATATCATCATCTCCCCAACCATGGTAAGAAGCATTTTTAAGTAAATCTGCACATTTATTTAATTGTGCTGTAGTATAATTATTGATAGATATTGTTGTATCTCTATCTGATGTAGACGTAGTTTGCATATACATTGCAGCAGCAGCAAATGAATCTCTACTTGAACTGTACATCATTACTCTATTGTTTGTTAAAGTTTCTTCATTGAAGAATACATCCCATCCTTGAGCTTTAACTGTATCTTCTACTCCAGCTTTTGTTTTGTTATACATAATTCCTAATGAACCCCAGAAATATGGAATAAAATATTCATCATATCCACTTTGGCTTACTAGTGTATCTAATCCAGTTGTGTACATATTTGTACTTGTGTAGTTTGTAATTAAATCACGATCTAATTCAATAATTAAATCTTCTGATGCTAATTTTTCAACCATGTAATCACTTGGGAAAATTACATCATAAGAATTTCCTTGTTTTAATTCTGAATACATTAATTCATTTGAAATTAAATTTTTTGCTACTACTTTAACTCCGAATTGTTCTTCGAATTCATCAACTAAATCTTCATTGATATATTCTTGCCAGTTAAGAATATATAGTTTATCTCCGAAATCACATGCTTGTAATGTTGATGTACCGAAGATAAGTCCTGCTATTAAAATAAGTTTTTTCATTTAAATACCTTTTATCTTTCTTTTATTTTTTTTACTTTGTATTATATTATAAACTACCAATGAACCAATAGTTACAAAAGTAATAATTGTATTATATGCGGCTGCTTTAGCCATTGGATTATTTTTTGTTATTTTTAAACTACCATATAACCAAATTGAGAAATTTTTAATTTCTTGTCCAGCTACGAAGTATGAAATTACAAAGTCATCAATACTCATTGTGAAAGCGAAGAAGACTCCTACTATAATTCCTGACTTGATAGAAGGGAGGATAATTTTTCTTAGTGCGTAATTAGGTCTACAACCTAAATCTAGTGCAGCATCATATAAATTTTCATCTAACTCTGCTAATTTAGGTAATATACTTAATACCACGTATGGAGTTGAGAATAATATATGTGCTATTAATAATGTTGGGAAACCAAGAAGAGAATTTACTCCAATTGCTCTTCCAGCAACATTGAAAATAATTAATAAGAATATACCTGTAACGATATCTGCATTAATAATTGGAATATTGTTCATAAATATTAATGTTTTTTTCATTTTTTTATTTAATCCATGAATACCAATTGCAGTAATTGTACCAAATATTGCTGATATAAATGTTGATAGAACTGCAATTATTAGTGTCCAATAAATTGCTTCCATTAATTCATTATCAGAAAACATTTGAGTATACCATTTCAAAGTAAAACCTTGCCATTCAATTCCGCTTGAATCTAAATTGAATGATTGTATTGCGATGACTATTAGTGGGATGTATGTTATTGCTAGGATTAGTCCTAAGAAAATCCATTTTGAAGTTCCTAATATTTTTTTTGTATTCATATTCATCATAGAAGAGTTTCCCCCTCTTTATCTACTTTAATCATTAATAACATTGCACCGAATATAACTATTATTAACATAAGTGCTGTTAAGCTTCCCACATTGTAAGAACCTAATGTACTATTAATAAAGTGACTTTCGATTATATTACCTATTAAGTATATATTTCCATTTGATACTATGTATGGAATTGTAAAACCCATTGCACAAGGTAAGAATACCATTGTAACACCACTAACAATACCTTTAAGTGACAATGGAAGTGTTACTTTGAAGAACGTTATAATAGGATTTGCTCCTAAATCATATGCTGCTTCAATTAATCCTTTATCCTTTTTCTCTAAAACAGTATAAATAGGGAAAATCATAAATGGTAAGTATACTATAATCATAGTAATTATAACTGCAGTTTCAGTTCCACTTAAATCAAAACTTATTCCTAATGTATTCAAAATACTATTTGGTTTAAGTAATGTATTTATAGTATTTATACGAAGTAGTAAATTAGTCCACATTGGAAGAATAAATAACATCAAAATTAAAAATTTGTTTTTAATTTTTAAATTAGAAATTATATATGCAATAGGATACCCAATTAATAATGTACCTAATGTAGCGACGAAACCAATTCTCACAGAATTCCATGCTGCTTTTAAATAAACAAGATTAAATACTTCTCCGAAGTGTGATATAGAGAATGATGCATCACCAAAATTAAAATATTCAATATCCATAAAAGACATTGCTACCATTAGTAGAAGTGGAAGTGTTACTAGGAAGGCTATCCAAACAATGTAAAAGTATGATAAGTTCTTAAACTTCTTCATTTATTTTCATAAGATGGATTTCATATGGATCTACTGATAGTCCAATCTTATCTCCTACTTTAACTAATTCGTAGTTATGAATAACAAACTCTTTACCTTCTACATCAACACAAATTTCAAAGTGCACTCCTTTGAATACAACTGATTCAACGACACCTATTATCTTAGCTTCAGCTAACTTAACTATATCGAAATCCTCGGGTCTAATAACAACATCACATTTTTCATTTACACTGAAATTTTCATCAACACATTCAAATTCACTACCCATAAATGATACAATCTTATTTCCTTTATATACGCCATCTAAAATATTAGATTCACCAATAAAGTTCGCAACAAAGCGGTTTTTTGGTTCATTATATATATCTTCAGGTTTTCCAATTTGTTGAATTGTACCTTTATCCATTACGATTACAGTATCAGACATTGTTAAAGCTTCTTCTTGGTCATGTGTAACAAAGATGAATGTAATACCTAATTCTCTTTGCATTTCTTTAAGTTCATATTGCATCTCTTGTCTTAACTTTAAATCAAGTGCTGCAAGAGGTTCATCTAATAATAAAATTTTTGGTTTATTTATAATTGCTCTAGCAATAGCGATACGTTGTTGTTGTCCACCAGATAATGTATCAATCTTGCGATCAATCATAGAATCTAATTTAACCATCTTTAAAGCATCAATTACTCTAGTATTAATTTCTTCTTCAGTTATTCTTGATGTTTTAGCTTCAGAGACTTTTTCTTTAGTTTCAATTTTTAACATTGATTTTGTATTTTTAATCTCTAACTTAATTTCTTTTTTTCTTTCATCTGTTGCAGTTGATAATTCACTTTGTAACTCTTTTATAATAGGGTCATATTTTCTTCTAACAGAACTTTTTGCATCTTCAACTAATCTGTTAAAATTTCTTAATCCAAACGCTACATTATCAAATACATTTAAATGTGGGAATAATGCATATCTTTGAAATACTGTATTGATTGGTCTTTCGTACGGTGGCAAATCATTTACTAATTCACCATCTAATACTATCTCACCGTTAGTAACTTCTTCAAATCCACCTATCATTCGTAATGTTGTAGTTTTACCACATCCAGAAGGTCCTAGAAATGTCATAAATTCATTTTCATTAACGTAGAAACTAATGTTATCTACAACTACATTATCATCATATTGTTTTGTTATATTTCTTAATTCAATTAATTTTTTATTTGACATATAATTTACCTCCTAAAAATTTGGTGGGCATGATACCCAAATTACTTTAGCATTAGAATCACTCTCATTAATTAAATAATGAGTTTTATCTGTCTTGTAGTAGAAGGCTTCACCTTTTCTACATAACTCTTTCATATTACCGTATTGTACGTAAATTTCACCTTCGATTACATATCCACATTCTTGGCCATCGTGTGGATGATCAATTATTGTTTGTGAATTTGGTTTTATATTTACTAATACAGGTTCCATAAACAATTTTTGACTTGTTGGGACAAGCCAATCTTGTGTATAACCATCAAAATCCTTTTCATAATGTTCTTCTTCAGTGAAAACAATTTTTGGGTTTGTTTCCTCGTAGAAGAAGTCGCTTAATGTTGTTCCTAAAACTTCTAATATGTGTGTTAAAGTTTGGATTGATGGACTCGTTTTATTGTTCTCTAATAACGAGATATAACTTTTAGTTAACTCACATCTATTTGCTAATTCTTCTTGAGTTAAAAGCAATTGCATTCTCATTGATTTTATTTTCGAACCTAATTCCATACCAACACCTCCAGTTTTAAGAAAATTGACCTTGAGTTGAGTTATACTCAACTTTACATTATCAAAAATAATTATAGTTTTTTTTGAAAAAAAAGTCAATACATAAAGAAAAAAATCACTATAAAATATAGTGATTTAATTTAAAATAATAAGTTTAAAAAATTGTGGATAAAGTTATGGTCATAATACCATGAATATAGTCCAAAACTTTGATTATATTGTTGATCCATATAGATACCAAACGATGAAATGATTCCGATATCTGCTAGAAACTCAATTGTAGTAATAATTACGAATCCGAACAAGATAGAAATAACACAAGAAATTAATATTCCTGCTAATCCATCAATAATTCTAACGGACTTTATTGTACGAATTTTCTTTATAAATATTTTAATAAACATTGTTAAAATGGTTATTGATACAAGTAATATAATGAAACATTTAATCCACATTGTTATACTTGCTAGGTTTGTTGCTAAGGCGATAGTTAATTCATCTCCTGTAGCATCAGAACTAATCATAGAAGCAACAACAGTTGCAATAAGTGATGGAAGTCCTAATTCAACTAAGAATTCATCAACTGCTGTTTCATCTTCCTTTAGATGAAGTGAATTTTCTATTTCAATTACAAATGAATTTATCTCTTTTTGACCTAAAGAGGAATCCATTGCAAATGTGTGAACGGGAGTTATTAAAACAAATGAAACGATAATACCAGTGAATATACTTGCAATTTTCATTACATAAGTTAAAAAACCGATTCGATATCCTACTATAATTGCTAATAAAAAAATTCCAATTACAAAAAAGTCTAGTACCATAATATCATCCCTTTCTAAAAAAATAAAACATTCAATGAAACACACCTACTCACAGAAGAGTTTGCTTAAGCCTGCTACCTTCCGGTCCTGAGCTGGTTCACATCTTTTTCTTGAATAGATGTGTTTCATTGAATGTATAGTTATTATATCATTTTAAAATTTATTTATCAATATTGTTTTTATTATTTCTTAAGTCTTGAAAGAATTTTTTTATTATATCTTCACATTCAGTTTGGTTGATAGAAGAAGTTACATTTACTTTATGGTTGAAATCATATTCAAATAAATTTAGTACTGATCCAGCTGCACCTGTCTTCTTATCGAATGCTCCAAAATATAAATTTTTAATTCTGGATTGAATGATTGCACCACTACACATAGAACATGGTTCAAGTGTAACGTACATATCGCAGTCATTTAATCTCCATGACCCAATTTTTTTACATGCTTTTTGAATTGCTAAAATTTCAGCATGACCAATTGTATTTTGTGTTGTCTCACGTTTATTATGCGCTCTTGCAATAATTTTATTATCTTTAACGATAACACATCCAACTGGAACTTCTTTAATGTCATAAGCTTTTTGTGCTTCTTTTAAAGCTTGTTTCATAAATTTCATTATAATGTATGGCACTTTCTACAACGAGGTTCGTATTCTTTTCCTGAACCTAATACAATCAATTGATCGTTTTCTGATAATCTCTTAGATTTTGTTGCTGGATCTCCGCAAACAGAACAAATAGAAGTAAGTTTAGTTACTTTTTCAGCTCTAGCTAATAACTCAGAAGTAATTTGAAATGGATTACCTTTATAATCACAATCAAGTCCCCCAACAATTACTCTAATTCCTTTATTTGCTAAATCTTCACAAATATCAATTATATTGTTATCGAAGAATTGAACTTCATCAACAATTACTACATCAATTGAATCTGTTACATGATCGTAAATTTCTTTACTATTTGTAATACTAATAGAGTTTTTTCTATAATTACTATGTGAAACAATTTCAGTATCTGCATATCTGGTATCTAAACTTGGTTTTAATACTAAATACTGTTTTTTAGCATAATCTAATCTAGTAGCTAATCTAATTAATTCTTCAGTTTTCCCTGCGAACATTGGCCCGCAAATTACTTCAATAATTCCAACACTTTTCATCATTTTTCTCCTTTTATTCATTAAAAAAAGAACTCAAACGAGTTCTCCTTTTATTATTTAGTTTCTGATTGACCATAACGTTTTTTGAATTTTTCAACTCTTCCGTCAGCTGATGCAAACGATTGTTTACCAGTATAGAAAGCATGACATTTTGAACATGTATCAACTTTGATTTCTGGTAATACTGAACCTGTTGTAAATTCATTTGAACAAGTAGTACAAACTACTTTAGTGTTATGGTATTGTGGATGAATATCTTTTTTCATCTAGAACACACTCCTTCCGCCATGGTGTAAGAACCATAGTAAGTTTACTTAGTGATTTTATCATATATTTATAAATAATGCAATACAAAAAACAATAAAATTTTAAAAAAGTTTTACTTGTTAAAATGTAATAAACATTGATATTTTAAAGTCGTATTCGCATATGATTCAATGTATAATTAAATGATATATTACAATTTAAATAATTGAAATATGTTGTTGTTACAAGATTATTTAATTATTTTAAATTTTATATTTAATTTTTTTAACTTGTGTAATATGACAGAATAACCTCGTGTAATAATATCAAAATTTTCTATTGTAATTTCTTTATTCATAGATATTGCATATATTAATAAACTAGCAGCACAACGTAGATCAGTTGCTTTTGCAATGTTGTTAGTATTATCTTTTATACCTGTAATGATACATTCATTATTTTGGATACGAACATTTACACCAAGTTTTTCTAGTTGATTACATACTTCAAATCTATTTTCATATATAGTTTCTTTTATTCTACACTCACCTGTTGAATAGGCCATTACAGGAATTAAAACAGGGAAAATATCAGTTGATAACTTTGGATATTCTGCACTTAAAACATTTAATGAAGTTATGTTTGATTGTTTTGCTATAATACTGTTTTTATTTATAATTAGAGATGCTTTATTTTTAATTAATGGATTTAGATAACTTTGTAGATGTTGTTTGTTAACATTGACAACTTTAACTTTTGAAGTTATTAGTCCTAAAGATATAAAAGTAGCTGCTTCCACTCTATCGTGGATTATCTTATATTTTGTTTTTTTGTTTATTACCTTACCACCAGTTACGTATAAAGAAGTGCCTTCTATGATAATTTTTACACCGAGTTCTTTAATAAAATTAATGAAATCTAGAAGTTCAGGTTCAAGAGAAATATTATTTATCGTGGTAGTACCTTCAATTGAAGATGCAAGTAAAATTAAATTAACAGTCGCACCTAAAGATTTTTTAGGTAAATTTATAATGGTTGGTGTAGGTCTTATTAATGCAATTTCGATAATATTATCTTTTATTTCATATTTACAACCTAATGCCTCAAATCCCATTAAATGAAAATCAATGGGTCTTTTCCCTATGTTGCATCCACCAGGCAAATAAATTTTAACATGATTAAAAACAGCAAGATACAATCCCATCAAATAGTATGATGCTCTAAATTCCTTACATGATTCATGTAATATATCTTTGTTCTCTAAAAATGGATATATTACTAATTTGTTTCTTTTTTTCTTAATTTTACAACCTAAAAAATCTAATATTTTTAATAGTTCGTCAATATCTTTTATATCAGCTACATTTGTTAGTATTGTTTTGTTTTTATTTAATAATCCCCCAACAATTATAGGCAAAGCGCTGTTTTTAGAGCCGCTTATTTTAACTTTACCCTTAACTTTTGACGGGTATATTTTTATTGAATTCAATTTTCATCACCATTACATTATATGCGCCTAAATTAAAAAAAGTTCATTTGTTTTTTAATAAAAAATAGTATATAATTAATATAAACGTATACAAAGGAGTAGGGTGTGTTTTTTACGCCCATATATTTAAAATGAGCGAACGTATCGAAAAGGATGATTTAGGAGAAGTTAAAATTCCATTAAATGCTTATTATGGTATTGCAACTTTTAGAAGTAAAGAGCATTTTTCTATTACTAAAATTAAAGTTCATAAACAAATGATTAGATCTCTTGCAATTGTTAAAAAAGCATGTGCCTTAGCGAATCATGATGCTGGGTATTTATCAAAAGAGGAAGCTAAAGTAATTTGTAATGCTTGTGATGAAGTAATAAATGGTAGATTCACTAACCAATTTTTAACAGATGCCATTCAAGGTGGTGCTGGTTTAGCGATGAATATGAATATGAATGAAGTTATTGCAAATAGAGCAAATGAAATGCTGGGTGGTAAATTAGGTGTTTATGATAAGATTCATCCACTTAAACATGTTAACTTATTTCAATCAGCAAATGATGTTATTCCAACAAGTGCAAAGTATGCTATTTTTCAACTAGCTAAACCTTTAAAAGTTGAATTAAAAAAATTAAGTAAATGTTTTAATGATAAATCAAATAAGTATGCAAATGTATTTAAAATGGGTAGAACTCATTTACAAGATTCTCTACCGTTATCTTTCGGAGATTTATTTAAAGCAATTTCCGCAACAGTACAACGTGATATAGCGCGTATAGATTCAGCACTTGAAGAATTACTTATTGTAAATCTAGGTACGGGTGCAGTAGGTGTTACTGGATATGCACACGATGATTATATTAAACATATTCATAAAAGATTAAATGAAGTAACGAGTGATGTTAATTTAAAGAAACCTGATAATGTTTTAGATATTGCTAGAAACTTAGATGCATTTGTTAATCTAAGTCATGCATTAAAATTATCGGCAATAAATCTTAGTAAAACAGCTAGTGATATAAGACTTATGTCTTCTTCAACATTTAATGAGATTTCATTTCCATCAGTTGAAGTGTGTCATGGTTTATTAGAAGGTAAAAGTAACCCTGTAATTGCCGAAGTTGTTAATCAAGTTTGTTTTCAAGTTATTGGTAAAGATGCAACTATAACTCACGCAGCTGAGCATGGTCAGTTAGAATTGAATGTTTATGGTCCGTTAATCTATCCTAATTTATTCGATAGTTTAGAATATATGACTAGAGCACTAAAACTACTAAGAGAGTTTGTAGTTGAACCGATGGTTGTTAATGAAAGCAGATGTGAAGAGGATATTTTAAATTATTCTGGTATTGCTGTTACATTACTTCCTAAAGTTGGATTAGATAAAACAATCGCAGTATTAAAAGAAGCAAGACTTAAGAAAAGATCTGTTGAGGAAATTGTTTTAAGAGAAGGTATGCTTACTGAAAAAGAAGTTAAAGAAACTTTAAAAATACAAAATATTAAAAAATTATAATAATAAAGAGATATCCAAAAGGATATCTCTTTTATTTATTCTATATTTAAATTTTTAAATCCCATAATACATATTCTATATATTGCTGGGGAAAGAATTGTAATAATTAATACTTCAATAAAGAAGTTTGCTCCAATATAAACAGTTAATAATGTGTTAAGGCCACCAATATCACTTAGGAAAAATATTATGCATCCTAATGCGAATATACTAGTGTTTACTACAGGGGCGCTAAATGAAGCGATGAATATATTAATTTTTTCAAATTTTACTAGTAGTATTTTAATTAAACCTGGAATTAAACCTGATAATATACCTTTCGTTAATACAATTAACCAAGTTGCAAAAGGATTCCATGCTAGAAATAAGTTTGCTCCTCCAGATAACATTATAAACAAAGCTGATGCTAAACCTAGTGTTGCACCTGTCTTAGGTCCTAACAAAATTGCACCAATTACAATTGGTACAAGTGATAGTTGTAACTCAAATATTCCAACTTTAAAAATAATAGACATTGTATGTAATGCTATTACTAAAGCTAGAAATATAGAATTTAAAACTAATCTTTTAATTCTAAAATCATTTCTCATATTAAATTTTCCTTTCTTATTTAGCCCTATAAAGGTACCATTAAGCAAAAATATTATAACATTTCTCTATTCATTTTGTAAATATTGTTGCATTTATTACTTATATTAGGTATAATCAAATTAATAAATGTTGAAAGAAAAATAGTAATTGATAATATTATTTTAAGAGAGCTAATGGTTGGTGTGAATTAGTAATAATAGTTAATGAATCTACTCTGGAGTTTATCGTATATCTGCGTTAAAGAGTAAAGTGCTAGATATTTTATCTAGAACTAAGGTGGTACCGCGATCAATTCGTCCTTAGATTTTTTCTAAGGGCTTTTTATTTTAATTTAAAGGAGAAAGAATATGTTAGATATTAAATTTGTAAGAGAGAATAAAGAAGTAGTAATTGAAAATATTAAAAAGAAATTTCAAGATGATAAAATACCTTTAGTTGATGAAGTTATTAAACTTGATGTGCAATTAAGACAAGCAAAAACTGATGCTGAAGCATTAAGAAGTAGTAGAAATACTATTAGTGCTCAAATTGGTCAATTAATGCGTGAGAAAAAAGTTGATGAAGCAAATAAGATTAAATTAGAAGTTACTAAAAATGCTGAAAAATTAGCAGAATTAGAAAATGTAATTACTAACACTGAAGAAGAATTAAAACAAAAAATGATGGTTATTCCAAACATTATGGATCCATCAGTTCCATTAGGAAAAGATGATTCTGAGAATGTAGAATTAGAAAAATATTTAGAGCCAAAATTAAAAAGTTTTGAAGTTCCATACCACTTAGATATTATCGAAAAAGTGAATGGAATTGATTTAGATGCTGCAAGAAAGGTTGCAGGTAGTGGATTTTATTACTTAATGGGTAATATTGCTAGACTTCACAGTGCTGTAATTACGTACGCTAGAGATTACATGATTGATCGTGGATTTACTTACTGCATTCCTCCTTATATGATTCGTAGTAGTGTTGTTACAGGAGTAATGAGTTTTGCTGAAATGGATTCAATGATGTATAAAATTGAAGGTGAAGATTTATATTTAATTGGTACATCTGAACATTCAATGATTGGTAAATATATAGATACTATTAATACTAAGGATAGTTTACCTCAAACATTAACATCTTATTCTCCTTGTTTTAGAAAAGAAAAAGGTGCTCATGGAATTGAAGAACGAGGTATTTATAGAATTCATCAATTTGAAAAACAAGAGATGATTGTAGTTTGTGAACCAGAACAATCAAAAGAATGGTTTGATAAATTATGGAAACATACAGTTGATTTATTTGTTTCAATGGAAGTGCCTGTAAGAACGATTGAATGTTGTAGTGGAGATTTAGCTGATTTAAAAGTTAAGAGTATCGATATCGAAGCTTGGTCACCAAGACAACAAAAATATTTCGAAGTTGGAAGTTGTTCTAATTTAGGAGATGCACAAGCAAGAAGATTAGGTATTAGAATTAAAGGTGAAAAACAAAATTATTTTGCTCATACTTTAAATAATACAGTTGTTGCACCTCCACGTATGTTAATTGCATTACTAGAAAATCATTTAAATGAAGATGGTAGTATTAATGTTCCAAAAGCATTACAACCATACATGGGTGGATTAAAAGTTATTAAATAACATAATTTTACATATTTATAAGATAATTGTTTGTATTTTATGTGCTATTATATACGTGTAATAAGTTGATAATAGTCACTGAAATAACTAAACTATCTTTCTTTCTCTCCCTTACTCTTTTTAGAGTTTGGTTATAATCAGTGACTTTGTCTAAAAGAGCTAAATTTTAGCTCTTTTTTATTTATATGAAAAAGTAGTGAAAATAACATATTTTTATCGACAAAAGTTATAAAAAGTGGTATCATAAATAATAATGAAATTTATAAAGGAGGATTTATGTATGAAATTTAAGAAAATGTTAACATCTTTATGTTTAATTGTACCTACATTAATGTGTATAGTTTATGTAGTTGCTGGTAATGATTTTTCAAAAAATACGATCACTTCTGATGAAAAAATGTATCAAATTTACCTTTTAGCTAGTTCATCATCATTAGAAACTCCTTTTACAGGTACATATGAAGAATGGTTTGAATCTATTAAGGGAACTGATGGTGTTGATGGTGCTGATGGTGTTGCTATTGAAGTTCAAGTGTCAGGTACTAAATTCCAATGGAAATACGTAAATGATGACGATACTAAGTGGAATACATTTTATGATCTATCAGCTTTACAGGGTGCTGATGGTGAAGATGGGACAAATGGGGAAGACGGATTAAGTGCATTTGAAATTTGGGAAACTTTCAATAATGGTAAAACAGAAGAAGATTTCTTTATGTCATTAAGTGCTTATGGATTATGGGTTGCTCAACAACCAGATGGTGCCGATAAATCTGAAGAAGCCTTTTTAGCTTCTTTAGTTGGAGATAAAGGTGAAACTGGAGATACTGGTGCACAAGGTGATAAAGGTGATACTGGAGATGCTGGACAAGATGGTGAAGATGTAGCATATGCTGTATGGCAAATTTATGTAGCATACGGATATACTGGAACTTTTGAAGAATTTTTAAAAGCTAATGAAGATGAGGATTTCACTGACTTTGATTTTGGATTCAATACTGAATATACAGTTAATTTTACAGATGGTTCAAATCAATCTAGTTCAACAGTAATAAATGGAAATTTAGTTGCAAAACCTGCTGATCCTACTGCTGAATATGGATACGAATTTACTGGATGGTATAGTGGAGATGACGAGTGGTTATTTGATTTCTATGTTGTTAAATCAGATCTTGAATTAGTTGCTAAATATGAACTTACTACTTTTACAATTACATATAACTTAGATGGTGGTATTAATGATTTTAATAATGTTAATTCATATACATTAGACACTGTTGAAAGTTTTACATTAACTGATCCAACAAAATATGGATATAAATTTACTGGGTGGACTTTAGTAAATGATGATCCTTTTACAGGATTATCTAAAGATTCATTACAAGATATCACTTTAGTTGCTACATGGGAAGAAACTGTTACATCTCAAACTGAATATACTGTTACTTATAGTGTTTCAGGTGAGGAAATCGCTGGATATACTACTACTGTTAAACATGGTGAAAAATTAGAGAAACCTCAAGATTTAACATCTACACAACCAGGATATGAGTTTGTTGGATGGTTTATCGATGGAGAACAATGGGTATTTAATGGTTATACTGTAACATCTGACTTAAATTTATATGCTGAATTTAATAGAATTAATTATCCTGTTACATATGTATTAAATGGTGGTTCTGATAACTCAGCTAATCCATCTAGTTATACAGTTGATGACGAAATTACACTTGTTGTTGCAACAAGAGAAGGATATAGATTTGACGGATGGTATAATGATACTACTAAAGTTACTACATTAGGTGGAATGACTGGTGATTTAGTATTAACTGCACAATGGACTGCTCTTACATATAATGTAAATTATGTGTTAGATAGTACAACTACTGTTAGTGCTGCACAATATACATATGATTCTAACTACGACTTTGCGACTTCATTTAACGAAAAATCAAATTATGATGTAGTTGGTATTTACTTAGATGCTAATTATACAGTTGAAGCTTCAACTAATTTAAATGAAGAAATCTCTAATAATGAAATTACATTATTTGTTAAATTCTCTTTAATCATTAGAACTAAAGATGGTAAAAATTATGTTGATTTCGGATTAAATGATGGTTCATTAATTGAATGGGAAATTTTAATGAATAATGCTGGTATGTTAACATTAGTTGCAACTGACAGTGTATCATCACAAGTTTATGCTTCTAATGGAGATAGTTCATTTGAGTTTTCTGACCTAAATGTTTGGTTAAATAATGAATTCTATAACTCTGTATTTACTGTTGAAGAACAAGCGATGATGAATACTAAGCAATTATCAATGTCTTCTAATAAAATTAATATCTTAACAAAAGATCAATTTGAAAGATTTAATTTAACTAATAATGGTGTATGGTTAATTGGAGATGAAAGTGTTGTATATTACATTTCTTCATCTGATACATTTGCTGCAGCAGATGAATTAGGTATTTCTCGTAATGTTTTACCAACAATTACAATTACTTTATAAATACTAAAAGACTTATTTGTAAAAATAAGTCTTTTTTATTTACATTTATTATTTAAACTATTATAATATTTTAAAAGGAGAGTGTTATTATGAACAAACAATTTTTTACAGGAAATAGACAAAATTTATTTAACTTATTAGAGGATAAAAGTATTGTTATACTTTGTGCTGGTAAAGCTCCTATAAAAAGTGCTGATGAGGATTACAAATTTACTCCTAATAGAAACTTTTATTATTTAACAGGTATTAATGAAGATAGAGATATTTTAGTTTTAATAAAAGATGGATCAATTAAAGATGAATTATTAATTATAAACAAATATGATGAGTTAAGAAAAAAATGGGTTGGTAAAACTTATACTGCAGATGAAGCAACTGAATTATCAGGTGTTAATAATGTGGACTATTTTGATGCAGAAGATACTGTATTAAGCAATATTATTAAATCTTTATCGGGAGAATTTAATGTTTATATTGATAAAAATGCACTTGTTTATGATGCATTATTAAAAAACATAGAAAAAAAATATTTTTCAAATACTGAAACTAAAGATGTATTTCCATTAATTAGACAATTAAGAATGGTTAAACAACAATGTGAAATTGATAAAATTATTAAAGCTAATCAATTAACAAAAAATGGATTGGAATTAGTGATGAGAAATTTAAAACCAGGACTAATTGAAAATCAAGTCGAAGCACATTTCGATTATTCAATCAAATGTGATGGAGCAACTGGATTTGCATTTGGTACAATTGCTGCTGCTGGGGTGAATGCTTGTGTATTACATTATGATCAAAATAATACAAAAATCAATGATGGTGATTTAGTTTTATTTGATTTAGGAGCTGAGTGGGAATATTACAAATCTGATATTTCTAGAACATTCCCTGCAAATGGAAAATATAGTGATAGACAAAAAGAATTATATAATATGGTGTTAAGCGCACAACAATTAGTTATTGATAATGCAAAGCCAGGTTTAACTACTAAGGATTTAAATGAAATGGTAATTAAACATTATGAAGTAGAGTTACTTAGATTAGGTGTTATAAAGGATGCTAGTGAAGTTAAAAATTATTATTATCATGGTGTTTCTCATCATATGGGACTAGATACTCATGATGTTGCTGTAGTACAACCTTTAGAAGCTGGTAATATCATAACTGTAGAGCCAGGTATTTATATTGAAGAGGAAAAAATTGGAATTAGAATTGAAGATGATATTTTAATTACTAATGGAAAAGCAATTAACCTTTCAGAAGGAATTATTAAATCAGTTGAAGAAATTGAAAAATTTATGTCGAAGTAAGATTAATCACTTAGTTTATGTCTAAACTAAGTGATTTTTAATTTTTTATTAATTGAATTGTATTGAAAATGACATTACATTAATGTATAATTACATTAATAATCTATAATTTAATTAGGAGATGTTGCATAATGAAAAAAATCATATTGTTAGCTTTAAGTTTAGTAGGTATTTTAGCATTATCTGGATGTTCATCTTATGTGAATAGTAACGAATTAGAAGAGGATGATAAATTTGTTCGTCCTCATGGTGTTCATGAATTAGCAGACTTTATCGCGCAATTTAATGGACAATATACAATGACAACATCTATTGATGGTGAACTTAGTGTTGTTATGGTAGATGGAGATAAAAGAAAATCTACTATTAATGGTGTAAGTTATTATGAGGATTTAAATGATGAGAGATACTATTTTTATACACAAACAGATGACGCCACTAAACATTCTATATATGTAGATAGACAAATAGAAACTCCGTTTGATTTTAATGATATATCATTTTCTGATTTTGAATACGTTGAAGCTAACGACACATATAAATTGATTTCATCAAAAGCTGATGAATTTAGTTTAGAAGAACTTATTGTATCATATGATTTCTCTAATGAGAACATTCTTTTTACGTCAGTGATAGAAGGTGTGGAGTGCGCTTCAAGTGTAGTTAAAACAGGTGTTGTTGATATGCCTAATAGTTCTGAGTTATCACTATATAATTTAGATAAAATCGAAGATTTATTAATAAATGATGGGCATGAAAACTATTCTGTTGAAACTAACACTAGTAAATTCACTGGAAATGGTTGGAGTGAAACTCATACGACATATCACACAGCACAGTATACGTTCTTTAATCGTTATGATGCGGTTAAATATAATACGTCATATTATCAATTGATAGAATACACTGAAACTGATACTTTACTACGACTAACTCAATATCCTGATATTAGTGCTTTCAATTACTGTATGACAGATACATTTATCTGGTTGAATATGTTTGTGTCAACTGATAGTAGAAGTATGTATGATAGATTATTAGAAAGTTCTTATGACGAAGCCACTAAGTCGTATATTTATGTTTCTGATGGGGTTGAAGAGTCTTATACTTTTAATGATGATTACACTACGTTAACATTTGATGATCACAATGTAGATTATTTTAGACATATTTTTTATGATTTTGGTACAACAACAACAGATAATTTTCAAAATTATATAGATAATTATCTATCTTCACAAACTTCATATGGATATGTGAATTTAATTAAATAAAACATAAATCTTTAAGATTAATTTCTTAAAGATTTTTTATTTATATTTTAATAGTAAGTGTGGTAAAATAGTTAAAGAAAGGTGGGTTTAATATGAAATTTTTATGCATTGATTTGAAATCATTTTATGCATCTGTTGAATGCTTAGAAAGAAATTTAGATCCACTTAAAGCAGCTCTTGTTGTATGTGATACAAATAGGGGAGAAGGTTCTATATTCCTAGCTTCTACTCCGAAAGTAAAGGAAATGGGTATAAAAAGCAGAAGTAGATTATTTGAAGTTCCTAAATATCATCGAGATAAGATTATATTTGCTAAGCCAAGAATGAAAAAATATATTGAATATTCAGCATTAGCTTACGAAGTTTATTTAGAAATGTTTGATAAAGAAGATATATTCAATTATTCTATAGATGAAGTATTTATAGATGTGACATCGTATTTAACTTATTACAATTGTAATGTTGAAGAATTGGCGGGGAAAGTTGTAGAAAGAATTAAAGAAAGAACTAGACTGACTTGTTGTGTTGGTTCAGGTGATAATATGTTTTTAGCTAAAATTGCATTAGATATATTAGCAAAAAAACAACCTAGTGGAACTTGTTACCTTGATTTAGAAAGATTTAAAGAATTGATTTGGAATCATCAACCTATCACAGATATATGGAGAATTGGTCCTGGTACACAAAAAAGATTATATAAATACGGTATAAAAACATTAGGACAATTAGCAAACACAAGAAAAGATATTATAATAAAAGAGTTTGGTATAATAGGTGAAGAGTTGTATGAGCATGCTTGGGGGATAGATACGACTAATATAAAAGAAGTGAAAATGTTTAAACCGATAAATAAGAGTTTAAATAATTCTCAAATGTTAGATGAAGATGTTGAAAAAGAAGCAGCATTGATTGCATTACTTGAAATGGCAGATACTACATTGTTGAAAATGATAGAACAAGATTTAAAAGCTAGTTCATTATCAATAGATATAGGATACTCTAGAGTTCTTAATTTAACATTTAATAAATCTATTAAATTTATAAGCAATACAAATAGTTACCAAATAGTTTCTGATTTGATTAAAGAGATAATGTATAACTACGTAGATGATTTACCTATAAAAAAAATTGGAATTACTTTTAGTGGTCTTACAACATCTAAAGTTGAGCAATTATCAATATTTGATGTAGACAATGTTGAAGAAGTTGAATTGTATAAAACATTGAATGAACTAAAAGAAAGATTTGGTAAGTCATCTGTATTAAAAGCAATATCTTATACGGATGAAGGTACACAATTACGAGTTAATAAAAGAATAGGTGGACATAATAGTGAATAGAAATGCAGTTAAATATCAACCGTTTAAACCGTTAGAAGGTCACGATGAAGCGTTGAGAGAAAAAGAAAGAAAATTAGATATAGTGGAAAAACCGATATTATCGGAAGATGATTGTGAAAGAGTAAATAGTGTTTTATGTGAAATATTAAACGAAGACTTAATCGGTAGATTTTTTGTATTCAAAAAAGATAAAATAATAATAGTTGAATCAAGGGTTAGAAAATTATCAAATGGATATTTGCACTTAGATGATGATATATTATTATTAACTGATATTACAAATTGTCAATGTAAAATGAAAATGTCTTAAAAATCATTCAAACATTAGTGACAAAATTAATAGTTTGAATAGTCTTTATGTTCTTGCTTTGTTATATGATTTGAAAATTTGAACTTTCTCCA
>JAWXUF010000005.1:0-45195 GCA_044432865.1 bacterium
CTGCTCTTGTGAACAAATTTTTCTTTGTGTTCTTTCTAATAGTTTTTTAACTGTAGTATCTATATTATTTGTTTTTTGTTTAATGATTGATGTATTTGCTTTATCATAGAAAAAATTGTCTAATAGTTCAGATAATGTGTTGAATTCATTCACTTCACAACCTAGAATATTTGTAAAATAGAAGTTATCTTTTCCGTTGATATTAAACGTAACTGGTGTTATTTCAATATCCTTTAGTTTATTTATAAATTCATTAGGATTACTGTTATTTATGTACCCTTCATATAACAAAGGTGAAATTCCATAATATTGTTGTTGAAAATCTTTTTTTGTCAATAAATCTTGATTTAACAACGTTTCTTCAAAAATATTTTTTTTATTTATATTAATTTTATACGTTGATTTAGGAATAATAACCTTGTCGTTTTCAACATTGATAACATGTTTCCATGAATCTATTATTTTGAATTCTTTATCACATAAAATTAAATTAGATGCTTTACCTACTAATTCTACAATAATGTTTTTTTCTTCAATATCTCTTAATTCATTATGTTTTAATATTGTCAAAACAATTATCCTATCTAAACTAATTTGATATATATTTTTTATAACTCCACCTTCTAAATGTTTTCTTAAAAACATTACAAAAGAAGAAGGTTGCTTTGGAGTGCTATAAGTTTTTGTTGTCTTATGAATTCGATAATTTGAAGCGTTTGTACTTATAAGTAATTTAGAAGTATCATACCCTTTTAAATTAAATAAAAATTCATCGCTTCCTAATTGATAAATTTTGTTAATCTTAGAACCAACCAAGTTATTTAATTCATTAATTAATTTATTAATAAAAATCCCATCTAATGCCATATTTAATCACCTAATTTATTATAACACAAAGATTAATAAAAAATTATCTTTTATAAAAAAGACTTTATTTTTTTATAAATAAATGGTATTATATATTAAAGACATTTGGGATAGTGAGGTGTAGTGTATGAAATTAAATGATAGAGGTTTGTTAGTTGTAATATCAGGGCCTTCTGGTGTTGGTAAAGGTACAGTTAGAAAAGCATTATTTGATATGCCTGGACAAAACTTAAGTTATTCAATTTCAATGACTACAAGAAAACCTAGACCTGGTGAGGTTGATGGTGTTGATTATTACTTTGTGTCTAGAGAAGAATTCGAAGATAGAATTAAAAGAGATCAATTTTTAGAATATGCAGAATTTGTTGGGAACTATTATGGTACTCCACTTGATAAAGTGGAAGAACAATTAGAACTTGGTAGAGAAGTTGTATTAGAAATTGAAGTTGTTGGGGCTACTCAAGTAAGAGAGAAATGTAAAGATGCTGCATTTATTTTTATTGCACCTCCTGGTAAACAGGCTTTATATGATCGCTTATTAAATAGAGGTACTGAACCACTTGAAATAATTCAACAGAGAATCGAAAAAGCTGATAGAGAGTTTCAAGTAGCACATATGTATGATTATATCGTTGTTAACGATGATGTTAATAATGCTGCAGAAAGAATAATGAATATTATTCGTAGTGAACATGCAAGAACAGAAAGATCTATTCATCAATATTTAAAAATGCTTAAGGAGGAAAATTATGGCAATCAAGGGTAAAAGTGAAGATGGGATGCGTTATCCATCTATCGATAAATTATTAGTAAAAATTGATTCAAAATATAAATTAGCTTATGCTGCAAGTAAAAGAGCTAAAATGATCGAAAGTGGTAGTACACCTACAGTTAAATCTAAATGTGTTAAACCAGTTGGTCAAGCTTTAGAAGAAATCTTAGACGATAAAGTAAAAGTAACATTCGTTGCAAAAAGTCATTTATAAAATAAAAAGAGGACTCCTCTTTTTATTTTTTTTCTAGGAGGATATTATGATTAAGGAAAAGTTATCATTTTTACCTAATAATCCTGGTTGTTATATGATGAAGGATAAAAATAATGATATTATTTATGTAGGTAAAGCTAAAAATTTAAAAAATAGAGTTAAAAGTTATTTTACTGGTGCACATAATACAAAAACTACTGTATTAGTTAGTGAGATAGTTGATTTTGAATATATTATTACTTCATCAGAAGTAGAAGCTTTAATATTAGAAATTAATTTAATTAAAAAACATGTACCAAAGTTTAATATTAAATTAGTAGATGATAAAACATATCCTTATATTTTATTAACTAATGAATTTCATCCAAGATTACTTGTAATTAGAAAGACATCTAATAAGCTTAAAGGTAAATTTTTTGGTCCTTATCCTAATGTAAGTGATGCGAAAGCAATAACTAAATTATTAAATAGTATTTATCCATTTAAAAAGTGTAATGTATTACCTAAAAAAGAATGCCTTTATTATCATATGAAGCAATGTTTAGGACCTTGTATTAAAAAAATAGACTATGATTATAGTACTGATATTTCTAAGGTTACTAAATTTTTAAAAGGAGATACAAAAGAAATTATTTCTTTACTTGATGAAAGAATGATGGTAGCTTCATCTAATTTAGATTTTGAGTCAGCTATTATGTATAGAAACCTAAAAGATTCTTGTGTTAAAATAACTGAAAGACAAAAAATTGTATTAAATGATTTAGCGAGTAGAGACATTGTTGGGATATACAATAATGAAGATGATCTTTCTATTGAAATTTTATATATGAGAAATGGTGCAATAGTTCAAAATTATCGTACGATTATTCCTTATATTGAAAAAGAGGATACAATAGTAAATTTTATTGCTCAATATTATGAAGATGTTAATATTAGACCAAAAGAATTAATAATTGAAAATAATGAAATAGCAAATGAATTAAATAAGTATCTAGGTATAAATTGTATTGTACCTGTTCAAGGTAAGAAAAAAGAACTGTTAGATTTAACAATTGCAAATGCAAAGAATAATTTATTAAATGCAAAAGCAATTTATGAAAATAAAGTTTTAAAGAAACAAGATAATATTTATAAACTTGGTGAACTATTAAATATTCCTGCTCCTACTGTAATTGAAACGTTTGATAATTCAAACATATTTGGTGAATATCCTGTTAGTGCAATGGTTGTATTTAAGAATGGTGTTAAATCTCCAAAAGATTATCGCAAATACAAAGTTAAAACTGTTGTTGGAGCAAATGACTATGGTACAATGAAAGAAATAGTTTATAGAAGATATTTCAGATTGTTGATGGAGAAAGCTCAAATGCCAAATCTAATTATAATGGATGGTGGAGAGATTCAAGTTAATGCATGTCTTGAAGTTTTATCAAGTTTAAATTTAAATATCCCTGTATTAGGATTAAAGAAAGACAATACACATACAACAAATGTATTAGTGTTTAATGGTAATGAAATTAAACTATCTAAAAATGATGATTTATATTTATTCTTAGCAAATATACAACAAACTGTACATGATTTTGCAATATCATTCTTTAGACAAAGTAAAACTAAGGGAATGTTTTTATCTAAACTAGATAATATTTCTGGTTTAGGACCTGTAAAAAAAGAAAAACTATTGAAAGAATGTGTAACAATTGATAAAATAAAATCATTATCAATAGAAGAATTTAGTAAGTTCGGAATAAATAAAGAACTTGCAGAAAAAATATTAAATAAATTAAATAAGTAGGTGATTAATATGAAGTTTTGTGGATTAGTTTACTCAAGTGACTTGGATAACTTTTTTACTTTAAAAGAAAAAGATAAATTAATATATTTCTATTTACAAAGAAATTTAGCTAAGAAATTTAGTAAATACTTACAAAATGGAGTATTTATATCTATCGATGTAGAAGATGAAAAGTCGTTACATAAAGGAATCAATTGTTATGTAGTATCTCATTTTCTAGAAATATCTAACCGTAAATATGGAGACAATAAAATATATTACTCAATAAATTCTTTTAGAGATGGAATAAAGGATTTATTAGATAATTTAAATAATACTGTATTTATTGATTTTGAATTTAATATGCAAGATTTCTACCCAATTAATAATTTTGTTTCAGAAATTATAGAAGCTGGGTATTGTGTATGTGATCCAAATTTAAATGTAATTGAAGAAAGAAGTATGTATTTACTCCCTACAAAAGTTAAGAAAATTACAAAGAGAACTATTAAATTTTTAAAGTATAAAGAATCACAAATGAAAAATAGATTATCATATAAAGAGTTTTATTTTTCATTTAAAAATCTAGTGAAGAAGTACGATCCACATTTTATTGTGTGGGGTAAAAGTGATATTGATTTATTAAAGCAATCATTTCAGATAAATAAAGTTCCACCTATAAACTTCAAGTTTATTGATTTATCTCAAATCCATGTTAATTATTACAATTTAAAAAATGTACCTGGTCTATTTAAGACAGCAGAAGCATATAATAACGTAGAACTACCTAAACAAAAACATGATGCACTAGAAGACGCATTGATGACTAAGTTAGTTTTTTCAAATTTCAAAGAAACTATTAAATAAGGTGATTGTATGAATATTGTTATTATTGATTCTGGTGTAGGTGCTGAGGAAATAATAAAAACATTACTAATGAAAGACTTATCTAATAATTATACATTATTACTAGATAAGTCTTTTTTTCCGTATGGAAATAAAACAAAAGAACAATTAGAAAACAGATACATTTATTTATTATCTAAAATAAGTGATGATGTTGAATTGGTCATTATAGGCTGTAATACTCTATCTATAATGATTGATGATTTTAAAACAAATAAAAAAGTAATTGATATGATTTCAATTACTAAAAGTTATTTAGAAACAAACAATTTCTCAAAAGTATTAATGTTAGGAACTTATAATACAGTGCTAAAAAATCCTTTTAATACGCCTTTTTTTATTATTGTTGATGAATTAATTGAAGCAATCCAATATGGTGATTATGAAAAACAATTACAAAAATTATTTTCAATGATAGATGATTCGTATGATGCTATAATTTTAGGATGTACACATTTAATTAAAGTTAAAAATGAATTTAGAAATAAATTTAATTGCTGTATTATTTCACAAGATGAATTGATTGAATTACCAAAAAGTACTGTAAAAATAAAAGAAGTCTAGTATATACTAGACTTCCATAAATATAACCATAATAATTGGTCTTCTTGAAGTTTCTTTTAAAATAGATTTTGAAATACTATCTTTTAAAGTTACTTTAATGTTTTCTAAATTTAAATCTTTTTGTTTGTTAATTTCAGAGATAACAACATCTTTAGCTTGTTGAACTAATTTTTTAGTTAAAGCTTCATTTTCTCTCATATATACGAATCCTCTAGAAACAACTTGTGGTTCACCGATTAAACGTTTGTTTGTTTTATTCACACATAAAATTATTGAGAATAATCCATCATCACTTAGATGTTTTCTTTCTCTGATAATTTGAGATGAAATATCACCAATTCTATTACCATCAACATAAATATCTCCAGCTTTAACTTTTCCAGAAATTTCTGCGTGATCTTTTGTTAATGAAACTACATCACCATTTTCTAATGTGAAGCAATTTTCTTTAGGACAACCACATTCAACAGCAATTTTATTGTGAATTCTTTGCATACGGTATTCACCATGAACTGGAATGAAGAATTTTGGTTTAACAACTGTATGAACAAATCGTAATTCACCTGCTGCAGCATGACCTGATGTATGAGTATCAGTTAAAGGTGAATGGATAATTACATTAGCACCTCTTTTAAATAAGTTATTAATTGTTTTATTTACACCATCTTGATTTCCAGGAATCGGAGAAGAAGAGAATATTACTGTATCATTTGGCATCATTTTAATATGTTTATGAGTACCATTTGCAACTCTTGATAATGCAGCTAAAGGTTCACCTTGAGAACCAGTACATAAAATAGTTATTTCACTTGGTTTGTAGTTATTAATTTCAGTAGCTTGAATGAAAGTTCCTTTAGGAGCTTTTATATATCCAATCTCTTGACCTATTTCAATAGTTTTTTCCATACTACGTCCGAAAACAGCAATTTTTCTATTATTGATTGTTGATGCTTCAACAACTTGTTGAACACGATAAATATTTGATGCAAATGTAGCAACAATAACTCTCTCTTTAATAGTTGAGAATAATTCTAAAATTGATTTTTTTACAGAAGTCTCAGAAGAAGTCCATCCTTCAATCATACAGTTAGTACTATCTGCTAACATACATAATACACCTTCATTACCAATTTTAGTAATTTTATCATATTCACATCCAGGTCCGATTGGAGTAAAGTCAATTTTAAAATCTCCTGTATGGAAGATGTGACCATGTACTGTTGAGAATACAAATGCAAATGAATCTGGAATAGAGTGATTCATTCTAATAAATGATAAATCGATTCCATCAAATTCATATTTGAAATGACTTTTATATTCAATTATTTTAGTTTTAATATCTTTATGTTCTTTTAATTTACTTTCAATTAAATCTACAGCAACACCAGCTGCATAAATTTTATCGATTTTAACTTGTTTTAATAAAAATGGAATACCACCTATATGATCTTCATGACCATGTGTGATAAATAATCCTTTAATTCTATCTTGATGTAACATTAAGTATGAAAAATCAGGTATTACATAATCTACACCTAATAAACTTTCATCAGGGAATAAGATCCCAGCATCTACTATAAATATTTGATTTCTATATTCAAAACAATAGCAGTTTTTACCAACTTCGCTTAGTCCACCTAATGCGAAGAATTTTATTTCATCTTTTAATTTTTCGTTGTTTTCCATATATTTCTCCTTAATTTTTTTAATTGTACGAATAAAATCATTATTACTATTATATCACAAAATAGAAAAAAATAAATGTTTTATTAAATATATTTTATAAATTAAAATAATAGTTTTTAGTAAATATAAAATTATTTGATATGATACACTATATATTTTAAAAAATATTACTTTATGATATAATTGTATATATGATGATTGAAAGGAAGTATTAAATATGAAAGCAAGTAAAATGTTAATTTCTACATTAAAAGAAGCACCAAATGAGGCAGTAATTGATTCACATATCCTATTATTAAGAGCAGGTATGATTAGAAAACTAGTTTCAGGTGTTTATAACTATATGCCCTTAGGGTTAAAAGTAATCAAAAAAATTGAACAAATTATAAGAGAAGAGATGGATAATAGTGATGCGCAAGAATTATTATCTAGTGCTATTCAACCTAAAGAGTTATGGGAAGAGTCAGGAAGATGGAGTAAGTATGGTCCTGAATTAATGAGATTTAAAGATCGTAATCAAAGAGAGTTTTGTTTAGGTCCTACTCATGAAGAAATTTTCACAGATATTGCTAAAGGTACTATCAAATCTTCTAAAAATTTACCTATTAATTTATATCAAATTCAAACTAAATATCGTGATGAAGTTAGACCACGTTTTGGTTTAATTAGAGGAAGAGAATTTACTATGAAAGACGCTTATTCATTTGATAAAGATGAAGCAGGATTAGATGTTTCATATGCTACAATGCATAAAACATATGAAAGAATCTTTGATAGAGTTGGATTAAAGTATAAAGTTGTTTTAGCAGATACAGGAGCTATTGGTGGAAGTGGTTCTCATCAGTTCATGGCTTTATCTGAAGTTGGTGAATCTAATATAATTTATTGTGAATGTAATTATGCTGCTGATGAAGAAAAAGCAGTTTCAAAAGCAGATGTTTATAAAGATAAAGAAAAAGAATTAAAAGTAGAAGAAGTTTCTACACCTAAAGTTAAAACAATCGAAGAAGTTTCTAAGTTTATGAATGTTACAAGCAAAGATGTTGTTAAAACATTATTATATAGAGATTTAGAAAATCAAAAATTAGTTGCTGTAATGGTACGTGGTGATAAAGAAGTTAATGAAATTAAATTAGTTAATTATTTAAATATTGCTGAACATAACTTAGTTTTAGCAAGTGAAACAGATGTTAATAGTGTTAACTCAGTAACTGGATTTATGGGACCTGTTAATTTAAATGTTGATGTTTTAGTTGATGAAGAAGTTTCAGTAATGAAAAATATTATTGTTGGTGCTAATAAAGTTGATACACATTTAAAAAATGTTAATTTTAATAGAGACTTCAATGGTACTGTTTTAGATTTAAGAAAAGCTACAGCTAATGATAAATGTTCTGTATGTGGTAAACAGTTAAATCAAGAACGTGGTATTGAAGTAGGTCAAATATTTAAATTAGGAACAAAATATAGTGAAGCTATGAATTGTACTTATGTAAATGAAACTGGTAAAAATACTCCAATGGTTATGGGATGTTATGGTATTGGTGTTACTAGAACAATGGCTAGTATCGTAGAACAGTATAATGACGAAAATGGTATTGTTTGGCCATTAAATGTTGCGCCTTATCAAGTTGTAGTTGTTCCTGTTAGTTTAAAACAAGAAGCACAAACTAATTTAGCAACTAGTTTATATAATGATTTAAAAGCTCAAGGTATTGAAGTTATATATGATGATAGAGATGCTGGTATGGGATTTAAAGCAAAAGATTGGGAATTAATCGGTGTACCTTACATGATTATTTGTGGTAAGAGATCTGAAGAGGAAATTATTGAATTTAAAGATAGATATACAAATGAAAAACAAGAAGTAAGTTCTAAAAATGTTGTTGAAAAATTAGTTAATATAATTAAAAAATAATGAATTTGATTTTAAATTTAACTTTGATATTTTAAATGTTAATGTTATAATTAAAGTATAAATAAGGAGGAATTTTTTATGCCGTTAGTTAACACGAAAGAAATGTTTGAAAAAGCTTATAAAGAAGGTTATGCAGTTGGTGCTTTTAATGTAAATAATATGGAAATAGTTCAAGCTATTACAGAAGCAGCCAAAAAACAAAACTCTCCAATCGTACTTCAAGTTTCTGCTGGAGCAAGAAAATATGCTAAACATGGTTATTTAGTAAAATTAGTCGAAGCAGCAATTGAAGATACAAACTTACCTATTGCTCTACATTTAGATCATGGTGATACATTTGAATTATGTAAAGCATGTATTGATGGTGGATTTACTTCAGTTATGATTGATGGTTCTCAT
Source organism: bacterium (assembly GCA_044432865.1). Lineage (GTDB taxonomy): Bacteria > Bacillota_I > Bacilli_A > Acholeplasmatales > Anaeroplasmataceae > JAWXUE01. Next base: position 9,101 of record JAWXUF010000005.1, read on the forward strand.
CATTCTTATGAAGATAATGTAGCATTAACAAAAAAAGTATGTGATTACGCTCATGATGTTAAAGCTCGTGGACGTTACATTACTGTTGAAGGTGAATTAGGAAGATTAGCTGGTGTTGAGGATGATGTTAATGTATCTGATGAAGATGCTCAATATACTAATCCTGATGAAGTATTAGACTTTGTTACAAGAACAGGTGTTGATTCATTAGCTATCGCTATTGGTACTTCACATGGTGCATTTAAATTTAAACCTGGTCAAACTCCAAAATTAAGAATTGATATTTTAGAAGAAATTGAATCAAGATTACCAGGATTCCCTATCGTTTTACATGGTGCATCTTCAGTATTACAAAATCATGTTAAAATTGTAAATGAAAATGGTGGGTCTATGCCTGATGCTATTGGTATTCCAGAAGATATGTTAAGAGAAGCTGCTGCTAAAGCTGTTTGTAAAATTAATATTGATTCTGATTTAAGATTAGCAATGACTTCTGCAATTAGAAAACATTTAAATGATAATCCAAGTCATTTTGATCCAAGACAATATTTAACTGCTGGACGTGATAGTGTACGTGAAGTAGTTGAAAACAAAATTAAAAATGTATTAGGTTCTACAAATAAAATATAATTAATAAGACTCGAAAGAGTCTTATTTCTTTTTTAAAATATGTTATTTGATGTAAAATTATTTCTAAATAAATATTTTTTATAATATTGTAGTATAATATAGTAAAAGGAAGTGTTAATATGTGTACAGCTTTAACTTTAAAAACAACAGATGAAAAACATTTGTTTGGTAGAACAATGGATTTAGAATATAATTTCAATCAATCAATTATTTTCATTCCAAGAAATTATACATCAATAAATAAACATACAAATTTAGAATGTACTAATAAATATGCTATTTTAGGAATGGGTACCGTATTCAATGGTTTTCCTACTTTTTCTGATGTTATGAATGAAAAAGGACTAGCATGTGCAGGTCTTAATTTTCCTAGACATGCATATTATTATAAAGAAGAAGTAATGGGCAAAATAAATATTCCAGTATATAATTTTCTATTACATATAGTATCTAATTATTCTTCAGTTAAAGAATTTAAAAAAGATGTTAATAAAATTGCTTTAATAGACGAAGAAATATTTACTAATGTTGCATGTGCTACATTACATTTTATTGTTACAGATAAAACAGGTGCTTCAATTGTTATTGAACAAACTAAAAAAGGTTTAAATGTATATGATAATAGTGTAGGAGTTTTAACTAATTCCCCAACTTTTGATTATCATATGATGAATTTATCTAATTACACTAATATTAGTTACAATCTATCTAAACCTATTACTTTTTCTAAAACTAAAATTACTCCACATGGTCAAGGTAATAGTTTACTAGGAATTCCTGGAGATATTAGTCCAGCGAGTAGATTTGTACGTACTGTTATTTTAAAAGATGGTACAATTAAAAATTGTAAAAATATTAACGTACCACAATACTTTCATATTATGAATAGTGTTAGTATGGTTGATGGTGTTGCTAGGATAAAAGCAGGATTAAATAATATTACTCAATACACTAGTTGTATGAATATTGATGATGGGATTTATTATTATAATACTTATCAAAATTATAGTATTATGAAAATAGATATGCATAAAGAAGATTTAGATGGAAAAGAAATTAAAGTATTTAAATATAATAATAATTTTAAACCTATAGAAGAGAATTAATTTTCTCTTTTTTTCTTTAATTAGATAATTATTTATAGTATAATAAAGTAACAAAAGGAGTGATTAAAATGGTTGTAGCAGTTGTTGTAGATAGAAAAACTTTATCAGTAAATAAACCTTATGATTATTTAGTCACTAAAGAATTAGAAGATGTTATTAAAGTAGGGATGAGAGTAGTAGTTAATTTCGCTGGAAAAGATTTAATTGGTTATGTTGTTGCTATTAAAGAAAAAGCTGAATATGATAAATTGAAAGAAGTTAAACAAATCCTAGATGTAATACCTTGTTTAACAGAAGAACTACTTTATTTAGCACAAAACATGCATACTTATTATTGTTGTTTATATGTTAAAGTTTTAGAAACAATGATTCCTCAAGCGTTAAGAGGTAGTTATAAAACAATTATTAATAAAGTAAGTGATGATATTCCAAATGATATTAATATGTTGTTTAAAAATAATACATTTACTTTAGAAAATAAACATAATGAATATTTAAAGACAATATTAAAATTAGTAAAAGAAGATAAATTAGAATTAGTACAAAGTGTATCAGATAAAGGTAATATCAAAGAAAAAAGTGTTTTATCTTTAAATACATTTGATATTAAATTAAATAAATCACAACAAGAAATTGTTGATTATTTTGATAATATTGATAAAGTTGATAAATCAATTTTAAATGATGTTTTTTCAACTGCTCGAGTAAAATTATTAATTGATAAAAAAGTTTTATTTGAAGAAAAAGAAGAAGTTAATAGACTTCTTATTAAAGAACATGAAGATAAAAAAGTAGAATTAAATGAAGAGCAAATTAATGTTATTGATCAAATAGGATTAAACAAATTTGAAACATATTTATTGCATGGTGTAACTGGTAGTGGTAAAACAGAAATTTATTTGAATATGATTGAAGAAGTAGTAAATCAAGGTAAAGAAGCAATAATGTTAGTACCAGAAATTTCTTTAACTCCTCAAATGATTGAGCGTGTACATGGAAGATTTAATGATACTGTTGCACTTTATCATAGTGGACTTTCTATAGGTGAGAAATATGACCAGTGGAGACGTATTATAAATAAAGAGGTTAAAATAGTAGTAGGAGCAAGAAGTGCTGTATTTACGCCATTTTCTAATTTAGGTATTATCATTATTGATGAAGAACATGAGTCTAGTTATAAGCAAGATGTTGAACCTAGATATGATGCTAGGATGATTGCTAGGATACGTGCTAATAAACATAATTGTCCTGTTATATTAGGTAGTGCTACACCTGATATAAATAGTTTTTATAAAGCTAAAGAAGGAAAGTATAAATTACTTGAATTAAAACAAAGAGCTAATAAGCAAAGTCTTCCTACTTTAAAAGTAATTAATATGGCTGATGAGTTAAAGAGTGGTAATAGAGAATTATTATCTAGGGAATTAAAAAAGAAAATTCAAGAAAGAATTGATCGTGATGAACAAACCATTATTTTATTAAATAGAAGAGGATATTCAAGTTTTGTTATGTGTAGAGAATGTGATGAGACAGTTAAGTGTCCTCATTGTGATGTTAGTTTAACATATCATAAAACTAACAATACTTTAAGATGTCATCATTGCGGTCATTCTAAAAACAATGTATCCTCATGTCCATCTTGTGGATCAGTTAATATTAAATATATAGGTATTGGTACACAACAAGTCGTTGAAAATTTACAAGAATCATTTCCTGATGAATTGATTTTAAGAATGGATGTTGATACGACTTCTAAAAAGAATTCACATGAAGAAATATTAAATACATTTAAAGAAAGAAAAAGTAAGATACTAGTTGGTACACAAATGATTGCTAAAGGATTAGATTTTCCTTATGTAACATTAGTTGGAATACTATCAGCTGACATAGGACTTAAATCTGTTAATTATGATGCTAATGAGAAATGTTTTCAATTAATTACTCAAGTAGCAGGTAGAGCAGGAAGACATCATTTAGATGGTGAAGTTATTGTTCAAGCTTATCAAACAGATTCTTATGCAATTGAACTTGCTAAACAAAATAATTATTTAGAATTTTATAATAGAGATTTATCGATTAGAAAACTTTCATTTAATCCGCCTTTTAGTGAATTAATTACAATTATAGTTAGTTCTAAAAATAAGATTGAATCAATGAAGTACGCACAAAAAATAAAGAATTATTTATCTTCTCAAACAACTGCTAAAGTAATTGGTCCTGCTGAAGATGAAATATTATTTTTAAATGATAGATATAGATATAAAATATCAATAAAATATATTCAAGATAATAAAATGAAAAGTGCTTTAGAACAAATATATCTAAATGCAATTACAAATAAAGATATTTCTATTTCAATAAATAGAGGTTAGGAGAACAATATGAAAATAATTTTTATGGGAACACCTGAGTTTAGTGCTCCAATTTTACAAAGTTTAATCGATAAATATGAAGTTGTATTAGTTATAACACAACCAGATGCTGTTGTTGGGAGAAAAAAAGAGATAGTTTTCTCGCCAGTTAAAGAAACTGCATTAAAAAATAACATTGAAGTATTTCAACCAGTTAAAATAAAAGAAGATATTGAATACATTAATAGTTTTAATGCTGATTTAATTGTTACTGCAGCTTATGGACAAATTATTCCTGTTGAAGTTTTACATCATCCAAAATATAAATCAATTAATGTTCATGCATCATTACTTCCTAAATTAAGAGGTGGTGCTCCTATTCATAAATCAATTATTTTTGGTCATGAAAAAACTGGTGTAACAGTTATGTATATGGAGAAAAAAATGGATTCTGGTGATATTTTATCTCAAAGAGAATTAGTTATTGAAGATACTGATAATACAACAGTTTTATTTGAAAAGTTATCAGTAATTGGAAATGAATTGCTATTAGAAACTATTCCTAAATTAATTAATGGTGAGATTACACCTATTAAACAAAATGATGATGAAGTTACATTTGCTTGGAATATTAAACATGAAGAGCAATTTATTAATTGGAATAAAACAAGTAGAGAAATTTTTAATTTAGTTAGAGGACTAACATTAAACCCTGGTGCATTAACAAGTTACAATGGTAATGTAATAAAAATCAAAGAAGTTGAAATGAAAGAAGATTCATCTAATGCAAATGCAGGTACAATCATCGATTTAAATAAAAAGATATTAATTAAAACATTAGATGGAGCAATTGAAATTAAAGAATTGCAATTAAGTGGTAAAAAGATGATGGATAGTAAATCATTTTTAAATGGTTCAAAATTATTAGAATTAAATACTTTATTTTCAAATGACATTTTATAATGTTATTTTATCGATATTTGTAGTATAATGTAATTAACTTATGGGAGGGATTATTATGGCAAATCCAAAATTATTATTTTCAAGAGAAGAAATGACAAAAATGAATATTGAAACATTAAAACAAAGAGGTGTATCAATTGATGAGATTGCATTAATATCTTTTAATCAACAATCAAAATATACTAAAGATGTTAGTATGGATGTTTGTGTTGAAAGTGTTATTAAAGTGTTATCATACAGAGATATTTTTCACCATGTTCAATTAGGTGCTGAAATTGATCGTTTAACTGAAGAAAAACTTTTTAAAGGACCTATTCAAGATATCTTATATCATGATTTAGGGTTATTTGGTATTGATGAAGTTTTAGGATTAGATATTTCAGGTATTTACGGTGTAATTGGTAAAACTAATTTTGGTGATGTTGATATTAATAAACCAGGAATTGTTGATAAGTTAAATGAAGAAGGTAAAAAAGAAGGACATTGTCATACTTTTATGGATGATATCGTTGGTGCAATTGCAGCTGCAGCATCTACAAGAGTTGCACAAGTAATGAATGAAGAGTTAGCGAAAAATAAATAATGAAGTTCTTTAGTAAAAAAAAAATAATTGCTTTCTTTACTAAACACTTTAGTTTTGAAAGTGATATTGATTTATCAAATGAAACAGAAGTATTATTTAGAAGAAATGTTGTAATTAAGAATATTATATTCTTATCAAACATTGTTTACTCTTCTATTCTTTTTGTTCTTAATTTTGGTAGTGATGAGCCAGGGAGTTGGCTTTTTACTGTAATACCATTTCCTATTACCTTTTTAATAAATAAAACAATAAAAAGACTAATTCATCAAGATAAAGATGTGCTAATAACTCAACAAGTTGCGATGTATATGTCATCTTTTTATATGTTTTTATCAGCAATATTAATTTATTTAAAATTATCTGTAGCAACAGATCCATATTTAGCAGATGCTGGATATATGTTAATTTACTATTCTTTAATTGTAGTAAGTTTATATCAAAATAGAAGTATGTTAAAAAGAGTATTTACATGGATGTTACCGATGATTACTGTTGTCCATGTATTACTTACCCATAATTTATTCTCCTATGAATACTCTGCTGAGTTATTTACATTCTTAAAAGAGTTCTTTACAACTACTGAATTTAGAGATATAGCATTTAGAACTGTTATAATGATATGTTTTATGATAGTAGTATATGTAATTTGTGTATTAGGTGAAAAGATGAGTGAAGCTAGAACGCAAGAACTAGGGAAAAGACAAGAAATTCAACAAGATTTTACAGTTATAGTATCAGACTTATTTGATGTATTAATTAAATCAAGAGCAGGTAATGATGTTGATGAGTCTAGAGATGAAAGTTTGTATTTAATGACACAAAAATTATCTTCATTATATGGTTTAGAACCTAAAAAGGGTGAAGAACTTGCACAATATTCTATTTTCTTAACAAAACATAAAAATGACTTTAAATTAGAAAATGTTGGGAGTGACGAGGATAACTTTGAGTTTTTACGTAATCAATCTGAACTTGGAACAAAACTAGTTAAAAGAATTGAATTAGCTGATAAAACTGAAAAAATCTCACGAGCTCATCATGAGGGTGAAGTTTCACCAGCTTTTACTAATTCAATGAATAAAATTCAAAAAAATTCTGAGATGGATATTATTTTACTTGCTGATTTATATATTACTTTAAGAGAATATACAACTTATAAAAGACCTTATACACATGTTTTAACTATGGATCACATTAGAAATCAATTTCATGTTTATTTTGAAAGTGCATTAATTGAAAGATTTATAAAATATCAAACAGAATTTGAAAATATTTATGATAGGGATTAATAATGAAATTTAAATATTGTCCTGAATGTGGTAGTTTGTTAAGTGAGAAAGATATTACAAACGAAGGACTGATTCCTTTTTGTTGTGATTGTAATAAAGTTTACTTTCCGTTTAGTTATCCTTGTGTAATTTGTTTTGTTAAATATCATGAAAAATATTTACTTATTAAACAAAATTATATATCAGATAACTATGTTTTAGTAGCAGGTCATATAAAACAAGGAAGTAATGCTGAATTAACTATTAGAGAAGAAATAAAAGAAGAAGTTGGACTTGATGTGAAAAGTATAACTTATGTGAATAGTTATTTTCATGAAAAAGGGAATAACATTATGTTTGGTTATTTTGTTGAAGCAGAAGGTAAAATTGAAACAAATCATGAAGTTGATAACTATAAGTTAGTAACTAAAGAAGAGGCTTTAGAACTTTTAAATAAAAGTTATATTGCTTATAAACTTGTAAAAGAATATTTCGATAAAAAGTAAGATGGATAATCATCTTACTTTTATTTTTTACCATTAAATACATCTATAAAAATCTTGTTATATTCTAAGTTATATTGTATAATTAATTTGTTATCTTATTAAGAGTCTTTGAGGTGAGTCAACCATTGATAAGACAGCAACCTATTAATTTAGGTGCTTTTGACCAGAGGGGATACCCTAACAATGAGAGAGTTATTAATCGATTCTCTTTAAAATAAAATAAAAGGAGAAATATATATGGAAAACAAAACATTTAAAACAGCTGGTGTCTGTGCAAAAGAAATTACATTCGATTATAATGATGGATGTATTTATAACGTGAATTTTACTGGTGGATGTAATGGTAATTTAAGAGCTATTGCGAAACTAATTGATGGTAAAAGTTTAGAAGAAGTAAAAAATTTATTAGAAGGTAATACATGTGGTCCTAGACCAACTTCATGTGGTGACCAATTAGCTAAAGCTATTTCAGAGGTGTTAGTATAATGGAAAAAAGATATTTTACATCAGAGTCTGTAACTGAAGGTCATCCAGATAAAATTGCAGATCAAATAAGTGATGCAATTCTTGATGATATTTTATCAAGAGATAAATATGCACGTGTGGCGTGTGAAACAACTGTAACAACAGGTTTAGCATTAGTTTGTGGTGAGATAACAACAACTGCATATTGTGACATTCAAAAAATTGTTCGTGATACTGTAAATGAAATTGGTTATAACCGTGGTAAATATGGATATGACGCTAGTAACATAGCTGTATTATCAGCAATTGATCCTCAATCACCTGATATTGCTATGGGTGTTGATGAAGATGAAAAAGGTGCTCAAGGTGCTGGAGATCAAGGTATTATGTTTGGTTTTGCTTGTGATGAAACTGAAGAGTTAATGCCATTACCAATTGTACTTGCACATAAATTAGCAAGAAGATTATCAGAAGTAAGAAAAAATGGTACTTTAGATTATTTAAGACCAGATGGTAAATCTCAAGTAACAGTTTTATATGATGAGAATAATAAAGTTGTATCAGTTGATACAGTATTATTATCAACTCAACATGCTGAACATGCTACATTAGCAACAATTAGAAGAGATTTAATTCAACATGTTATTGAATACGTAATTCCTGCTAATTTAATCAATAAAGATACTAAAATTTTAGTTAATCCAACAGGAAGATTTGTTATTGGTGGACCTCAAGGAGATTCAGGTTTAACAGGTAGAAAAATTATTGTTGATACATATGGTGGTTATTCTAGACATGGTGGAGGAGCATTCTCAGGAAAAGATCCTTCTAAAGTAGATAGAAGTGCTGCATATATGGCTAGATATATTGCTAAAAATATTGTTGCTGCTAAATTAGCATCAAAATGTGAAGTTCAATTATCGTATGCTATTGGTGTTGCTGAACCAACAAGTATTTTAGTAGAAACTTTTGGAACTGCAAGTGTAAGTGAATCATTAATCACATCAGCAGTAAGAAAAACATTTGAATTAACTCCTAAAGGAATTGTATCTTCATTAGATTTACTAAGACCGATCTATAAGCAAACAGCTGCATATGGTCATATGGGTAGAACTGATTTAGATTTACCATGGGAAAAAACTGATAAAGTTGAAACTTTATTAAAAAATATTAAGTAATAGATTTAAACACCTTTATGGTGTTTTTTTCTTTTTTCTAGTAAAAAGTTATAAAACCACTGTTTTTGCTCTTTTATAAATATTAATTTGCTTTTTTCGATTTGAATGCTGTTGAAAAAAAGTGTATACTTTAAATATATAAAACAGGAGGACTAAAACATGAAAATTAAAAAAGTATTTGGAAGTAGTATCTTTAAATTTTTTGCTGCAACAGCATTTGTATTTGCTGCTGGATGTTGTTTTATGTCAGTTGGTGTTTCTTCTGTTGACGCTCCTGAATCTGAGGTATTACCAGGTTACACTGAAAGTGAATCAGATTCATCTAGAAATGAAAATACTTCATTTGATACTGAAAAAAGTATTTATATAGTACAAATAGTTTGAAAAGAAAACGGCTTATGTAAGCCGTTTTTTATTTTAACCAAAATAATATTTAATTTCTTTTAAGAAAAAAATGTTTTTTTAGTAATAATATATATGTGGTGATAAAATGAAATGTTTAAATTGTAAAGGTAATATAGTTATAAAAAGAAATTTACTAAATTTATTTTCTTTAAAAAAGGAATATATTTGTGATGAATGCTTTAAAAATATTAATTTTGATTTTAATGAAATAATATTACCGGTTAATTATTATTATATAAGAATTAATTATCTGATAATAAATGATGAGAAAATTATACATGATTGTTTAATAAATGAATATTCAAAAATATATAACAAATTACGACAAAAAAATAACTTAGTACTAAGTTATAATAAATACTATATGTCGGAACAAAACTATGTGTTCTTTGAACATTTAGCTAATCACCATAAAAATAATGTAGTATTATTAGTAACTCAATTATATGATTAAAAAAATGTCGAATTTTTGGTTACGAAATAAATTGAAAAGTGGATATGGATTTAATAAAATAAAGATGAAGAAAAAGGAGTGTGTTAGTATGTTAACAGGAAAAGTAAAATGGTTTAATAATGAAAAAGGGTATGGGTTTATCCTAAAAGAAGACTTAGAAGATATTTTCGTTCATTACACAGCGATAATGGATCAAGGGTTCAAAACATTAGAAGAAGGTCAAGAAGTACAATTCGAATTAATTAAAGGTGATAAAGGTTTACAAGCAGGAAAAGTAAATAAAATATAACACTTGTAAAAACGCTTTCATAGTGTTATAATAAGGGTGTACAAAAAGGTACATTTAAGGAGTGATATTATGAAAGTTGAAGTATTTGGAAAGAATGGTTTTACACCATCAGATGCAAACAAGGAGTATTGTCTTAAAAAGTTAGAAAAGTTAGAAGGGTATTTCCCAGATAACGAAAGTGTAGATGCTAAAGTTGTATGTAAAGTTTATAAGCAACATCATAAAATTGAAATTACAATTCCTACTAAAAATTTAATTCTTAGAGCTGAAGTTGGAGATGACGATTTATATGCTGCGGTTGATAAAGCGGTTGATAAACTATTAGTTCAAGTTAGAAAACATAAAGATAAAACAAAAAACAAATTTGATAAAGATGGAATTAAAACAGTTCATAAAGAAACTGTAGATAATGAAGTTAATCATAAAGAAAATAATTCGAGTTTAGTGAGAACTAAACAAGTAGATTTAGTACCGATGTCTCAAGAAGATGCGATACATCAAATGGAATTATTAGATCATAATTTCTTTGTATATTTAGATGAAATTACAATGAAAGTTAATGTTTTATACGTAAGAAACGACAGTGGATATGCTGTTATTGAAACTAAATAAACCTATTGAATTAAATCCACCCAATTATAATGGGTGGATTTTTTTGAAATTATGGTGATATATCGTTTTATTCGTTGAATATAACTTTGTAATATAGTATAATATAGTGATTTATAATTAAATATAGCGAGGTAAAAATATGAAATTATTTGATAGTGGACATAAAGAATTAAAAAGATGTAAAAAAATTGCTCAGAAAGTAATGGATTTAGATGAAGAATTCCAAAAGTTGAGTGAAGAAGAATTAGTTAATAAAACTAATATTTTTAGAGAAAGATATAAAAATGGTGAAACATTAGATAGTTTATTAGTTGAAGCATATGCAACTGTTAGAGAAGCAGCATCAAGATTAATAAATAAAAAACCTTTCTTTGTACAAATAGTTGGGGCAATTGCAATTCATGGTGGTAACATTTCAGAAATGAAAACAGGGGAAGGTAAAACTTTAACTTCTGTAATGCCATCATATTTAAATGCATTAGCTCAAAAAGGTGTGCACGTAGTAACTGTAAATGAGTATCTTGCAGCCAGAGAGACTGAAGGAGAAATTGGGGACTTATTAAGATATCTAGGTTTAACTGTAGGGTTAAATATTAGAGCATGTACTCCACAACAAAAACAAGAAGCGTATGCTTGTGATGTTTTATATAGTACAAATAGTGAATTAGGTTTTGACTACTTAAGAGATAACATGGTTCAAAATGCTAGTAACTTAGTAAATCCAAGAGGGTTAAACCATGCAATTATCGATGAGATCGATTCAATATTAATTGATGAAGCAAGAACACCTTTAATTATTTCTGGTGGAGCTAAAAAAACTGCTAATTTATATGCACAAGCTGATCAATTTTGTAAGGGATTAAAAGAAGAAGAATATGATTTTGATATTGAATCACAATCTGTTTCATTAACAGAAGATTGTGTTAAAAAAGCAGAGAGACATTTTGGTATTCCAAATATCTATGATGTACAACATGTTGCTTTATTACATCATGTTAACAATGCGTTAAGAGCAAATATTGTTATGAAAAAAGACAATCAATATGTTGTTTCTGATGGTGAAATTTTAATTGTTGATCAATCTACAGGACGTATCCTAAAAGGTAGACAATATTCTGATGGTTTACATCAAGCAATTGAAGCAAAAGAAGGGGTTGAAATTAAAAAAGAAACTCAAACTGTTGCATCAGTTACATATCAAAATTTCTTTAGAATGTATTCTAAACTTTCAGGTATGACAGGTACTGCTAAAACTGAAGAAGAAGAATTTAGAAATATTTATAATATGTATGTTGTTGAAATCCCAACAAATAAACCAGTTATCAGAGATGATAAAATAGATTTAATCTTTGCTACTGCAGAAGCTAAATATAATTATTTAGTTGAAGATGTAAAAAGAATTCATGAAACAGGGCAACCTATTTTATTAGGTACAGTTGCTGTTGAGACATCTGAAATTATTTCTAAATTATTAACTAAAAATAAAATTAAACATGAAGTCTTAAATGCTAAAAACCATGAAAGAGAAGCAGATATCATTGCTAAAGCTGGTGATAAATTTGCTGTTACTCTAGCTACAAATATGGCTGGTCGTGGTACTGATATTAAAATTTCTGAAGAAGTATCTGCATTAGGTGGATTATGTGTACTTGGTACTGAAAGACATGAGTCAAGACGTATCGATAATCAGTTAAGAGGTCGTGCTGGACGTCAAGGTGATAGAGGTTATAGTAGATTCTATATTTCTGCTGATGATGAATTATTACAAAGATTTGGTGGAGATAACTTTAAGAATAGAATTGCATATACAATTCAAGCAGGTAATAAAGATTTATCTCAACCATTAGAAATGAAAGTATTTAACTATTTAGTTAAATCTGCTCAAGAAAGAATTGAAGGTCATAATTTTGATAATAGAAAAAATGTATTAAAATATGATGAAGTATTAAGAAAACAAAGAGAAGCATTTTATAAAGAACGTATGTCAATTGTAAAATTACCAGATTGTTCTGACATTATTGAAAGTTTAATCAAAACATGTGCAATTGAAGTAACTTCTAAATTTATTCAAGAAGTGGGAAGAAATAAATATGATATCAACGATGATGCAATTGTTGCAGAATTTAATGGTAAATTATTCCCAGCAAATACTTTTGTAAAAGAAGATATTGAAACTTTAGATGAAAATGAAGTAGTAAAATTTATTTATGATAAAGCTATCGAGTTATTTAGAGCTAAAAAAGCAGCAATCCCAGCTGAAATCTTCACTGATTTTACAAGAGTAATTTCAATTAAAGTTTTAGATATGTATTGGACAAAACAAATTGATGCAATGACTGGATTAAGACAAGGTATTGGATTCCAAGGTTATGCTCAAGCTAATCCTTTAACTTTCTACCAAGAAGAAGGTGGAAAATTATTTGATGAAATGAACATTAACATTGCAATTGATGTTACAAGATATATTTTATTAACACAAATTAGAATTAATATTCCTGAAGGAGCTCAACTTACTCCTGAAATGCAAGCTATAAAAGAGAAAGCTATGGCACAACATAAAGAGAACCAAGGTAACAATGTTATTGATGCTTCTTCAAAAGAAGTTAACGACTCAAATGTTATTCAGTCGCCATTTGCTGTTTTAAGCGAAAAATCTAAATAATGAAAGGGTAATATCATGGAAAAATATGAAATAAATAAATATATTGAAAAATTCAAAAAAACTTCTAATGATATTACTGTAGCATTAAATAAGGATTTTGTATTAAAACAAATTGAGGAACTTAATGTCACTATTACTCATGAAGATTTTTGGAAAGATCAATCAAATTCTTCAAAAGTTATATCTTCTTTAAATATTTTTAAAGAAAAAGCACAAATTATTAAAGAGGTAGAAAGTGGATTAAGTGATATCATTGATTTTTATGATATGTTAGAAAGTGATGAAGAAGAAGTATTGCCTTTACTTGTAGAGGCAATACTTTCTTATGATAAGTTACTTGATGAATCATTAGTAAGAGTTATTTTAAGTGGGAAGTATGATTCAAATAATGCAATACTACAAATTCATCCAGGTGCCGGTGGTACAGAATCACACGACTGGGCTAATATGTTATATAGAATGTATGTTAGATACTTCCAACGTAAGAATTTTAAATATAAAGTTATTGATTACCTACCTGGTGAAGAAGCTGGTATAAAAAGTGTTGTAATAGAAGTGAAGGGAAAAAATGCTTATGGTTTATTAAAAGCAGAGCGTGGAGTTCATCGTTTAGTAAGAATTTCTCCTTTCGATTCTAATTCAAGAAGACACACATCTTTTGCTTCAGTTGATATTTCGCCGATAGTAGATGAAGTAGCTGAAGTTAAAATTGATGATAGTGATTTAGTAGTAGATGTATATAGAAGTAGTGGTGCCGGTGGTCAAAGTGTAAACACAACTGACTCGGCAGTACGAATTACACATAAGCCTTCTAAGATTGTAGTTACTTGTCAAAATGAAAGAAGTCAAATTCAAAATAGAGAACAAGCTATGAATGTTTTAAGAAGTAAATTAATTGAACTTGAAATCTTAAAACAAGAAGAAGAAATGAAAAAATTAAAAGGTCAAAGCACACAAAATGCATTTGGATCTCAAATTAGATCTTATGTATTTTGTCCTTATACTTTAGTTAAAGACCATCGTACAAATGAAGAAGATGGTAATGTAAATAATGTTGTTGATGGTGATATTGATAAATTTATTTATGCTTATTTAAAAAGTGCTATGGAGGAATAGAATGTCAAAAATAAAGAAAAAAATTAGACCTATGATTGAAATAACAATTGGTGTTATTATTATGTGTCTTGGATTTTATTTCTTTTTTACACCACTTGATTTAGTAGTTGGTGGAGTTTCTGGTTTATCGTTAATATTTTCAGAGGTTATTGATAAAGCATTATTGATTTTAATTGGTAATATAATTTGTCTATTCATAGGTGTAGTTTGTTTAGGGAAGAATTTCTTCTTTAAAACAATATATGGGACACTATTAATGCCTATTATTATATTTATTCTTGAAATATGTTTTGATGCTAATTATATAGTTGATAAATTTGATCCAGGTCTTTCACAATTAGTCGTAGCTGTATTAGTTGGTGGAGGTTTGTGTGGATTAGGTCTAGGTATATGTTTCAAAAATAATGTAACTACTGGTGGTATAGATGTTATCCAAAAGGTAATTGCACAAAAGTTTAAAATTCCATATTCCATTGCTATATATATAACAGATGGATTAGTTGTTTTATTAGGGTTATATACTTTTGGTCTTGAAAAAACTTTCTATGGTGTAATATCTATATTTTTTATTGGAGTTGTTATTGATAAAATTAGTGTGGGTGGTAAATCTACTCGTACAGTTCATATTATCACTAAAAAACCAGATGAAATTAGAGACTCTATTTATGAGAAATTAAATAGAGGTGTAACTTATAATAAGGTTCAAGGTGGGTATTCATCTGATGAATATACAATGGTGATTTGTACATTAGAAAAAATAAAATCTTATGAATTAAAAGAAATAATTAAAGAAATAGATGAATCTGCTTTTACATATGTATCTGAAACTCATGAAGTTATTGGGGTGGGTTTTGATGGTAATTAATCATATTAAAAAAGTAAAAGGTTTATACGAAATTTGTTTCGATAAAGAAACAATAAAGTATCATGAGGAAGTAATAATTAAATATAATCTACTAAAAGAAAATATCGAAATATCTGATGATGTATATAAAAAGACATTACTTGATAATCGATATTTTTTCACTAGAGATAGGGCTATAAAATATATTACTAGTTTTAAATTTATCTCTCAAGTAAGAGATTATTTACTCAAGAATGAAGAAAATATTATCGTAGATATGGTGATAGAAGACTTGGTTAAATATCGATTTATTGATGATTATTATACTGCTACTATATACACAGCAAGTAGATATAAAAAAGGGTATGGTAATAAAGAAATAAAAAGGAAACTAATTGATTTAAAAGTAGAAAAAGAAATAATTAATTTAGTCATAGAAGAAAATAGAGAATTAGAAATTGATTCTCTTGATTTATATACTAGAAAATTATTTAATACATTAAAATCATTAAATAAAAAAGATCTTAAGAAAAAGATTGAAAATCGTCTAGTATCACATGGGTTTGATTATACTGATATAAATGAAATCATTATGAGATATGATAACGAAATAAATGAATTCGTTTTTAATGAAGAAATCTTTAATAAACAATTTGAAAAAGCGATTAAAAAATATTTAGATGAAAATAATGCTTTTATCCAAGAGAAGAAAATAATTAATTTTCTGATGTATAAAGGATTTGAGTATCATTTAATAAAAGAAAAAGTGGATATGTGGAAAAAGGGAGAATAGTAAATGGTTTTAGAAAGACTAACGCATGATTTCTATTATCATTTTTTTAATGGTACACTCACAAATGCTTATGAGTTTTTCGGTGCTCATATTAAAAAAAGGGATAATGAAATAGTTGGGTGTGAATTTTTATTATATGCACCTAACGCTAATAAAGTATGTTTAATTGGGGAATTCAACAACTTTGAAGAAATAGAACTAAAAGAAATAAAAGATGGTTTCTACTACATTTATATTAATCATAATATAGAATATAGTAGTTACAAGTATGTTATTAAAACAAAAGAAGGTAAAATATTATATAAGGCAGATCCGTATGCATTTTACGCTGATGTTAGGCCAAGTAATAATTCTAAAGTTTATGATTTAGTAATAGACGATGTAAAATATAGACGTAAATCTTTTAAAGATAAACCAATAAGTATATATGAGATGCATATTGGGTCATGGAATAAAAATTTAAATAATTATAATGATATAAAAATTGATTTGATAAAATATTTAATTGATCATAAATTTACACACGTAGAGTTTTTACCTCTAACAGAACATCCATTAGATGATTCGTGGGGTTATATGACTACGGGATATTACTGTGCTACTTCACGATATGGTAAACCAAGTGATTTAAAGAGTTTGATTGATGAATTACATAAAAATAATATAGGAGTTATTTTAGATGTAGTACCAGGACATATATGTCGAGATGATTTTGGATTATATAAATTTGATGATACATACTTATATGAATATGAAAGTGAATTTAAAAGAGAAAATTATTCATGGGGTACAGCTAATCTAGATTTATCAAAAGGAATCACGAAATCTTTTCTAGTGTCATTTATTTTATTTTGGATTAAATATTATAAAATTGATGGAATACGAGTAGATGCTGTGTCTAATTTAATTTATTATTTAGGTAAGGAAGAAAATGGTATTAATATTGATGCCATAAATTTTTTAAGATATTTAAATAAAGAAATAAAAAAAGTAGATAAAAACATTGTTATTACTGCTGAGGATTCAAGTGCCTACAAAAATGTAACAAATAGTAATGGATTAGGATTTGATTTTAAATGGAATATGGGATGGATGAATGATACACTTACATATTTTAAAAAAGATCCGTTATATAGAAAATATCATCATGATTTAATTACATTTAGTTTTACTTATTGTTTTAATGAAAAGTATATACTTCCAATATCTCATGACGAGGTAGTACATATGAAAAACTCATTGTTTAATAAAATGTGTGGAAATGATTATGAAAAGTTTTCTAACTTGAAATTGTTTTTTGGTTACATGTTTACTCATCCTGGTAAGAAGTTGCTTTTTATGGGGCAAGAATTTGCTGTATACAATGAATGGGATTTTAAAGACAAGCTTGATTTTAATCTTTATAATAAAAAATTAAATTTTGATTTAAATTGTTATTATAAAGATATTAATAAAATATATTGTAGGGAGAAAGCTTTATTTAAAACAGATAATGATAATAAAAGTTTTAATTTTATAGAAGCTAATAATAAAGAACAAAGTGTCTTTATATATTCAAGAGAATATATAAATGAATATATAGTAGTAATTTTAAATGCACTACCAGTAGACTACTCTAATTACAAAGTAGGAGTTAGATATAAAGGTGTGTATAAAGAAATATTAAATAGTGATAATAAAAAATATGGTGGTAAGAATCATGTTAACTCTAAACTAGAATCATTTGATAATGTATTTCATAATCTTGAAAATACAGTCGAAATAAATTTACCTAGTTTAAGTGTAATTATTTTAAAACACAAAATATTATAAAAAAACAATTTGTTTAAAGTTATATAATGAATTTACATTATATAACTTTTTTCTTTTAATTAAACATCTTAAAATGTAATGTGGTACCGGTTGCATATGTAATTTTTGAATAAGAATAATGTATTATATTTTCATAAGGGGTGATTATTATGAAAAGCGAATATTTTATTAATAAAGAATTATTTAGAAAAAATTTCATTTCATTAGTAGAAGAAAGTTATGCAATTGAATTTAAAGATTCTTCTGTACGACAACAATACAATGTACTTGGTGAAATGATTAGAAAACATATTGCACATAACTGGTGTGAAACAAATAAGTATATTAAAGAATCAAAGATGAAACAAACATTTTATTTTTCTATGGAATTTTTAATGGGAAGAATGATTTCTAATAATATAATGAATAGTGGAGTTAAAGAAGTAATAGTTGATGCATTCAATGATCTTGGTATTGATTTAAATGAAATAGAAAAAGTTGAAAGTGACGCTGGTTTAGGTAATGGTGGGTTAGGTAGACTTGCAGCTTGTTTTATGGATAGTGTAAGTAGTTTGAATCTACCTGTTCATGGAAATTGTATTAGATATCGTTATGGATTTTTTGAACAAGATATAGTAAATGGATATCAAGTAGAACAACCAGATAACTGGTTAAAAGATACAAATGTTTGGGAAATAAGAAGAGAAGAAGAATCGTTAGATATTCCTTTTTATGGTAATCTAAAGTTTGAATATATAAATAATAAGTTGTTTGTAAAACATGTTGATTGTGAATATGTTAAAGCAGTACCATATGATGTACCTATCATAGGAAATAAAAATAATGTAATTACAACACTTAGATTATGGAGTGCTGAGGCATCTAACAATAGTGATAATTCATTTGAATATAATAATAGATTAAAACAAATATCATCAATGTTATATCCAAATGATGAAACTTATGATGGTAAAGTTCTTAGACTTAAACAACAATATTTCTTTAGTGCTTCTGGTGTAAGAAATATTTGTTTAAAACATAAAGAGAATTTTGGTACATTATTAAACTTAAGTGATTATGTGTGTTTCCATATTAATGATACACATCCTGTTTTAATCATTCCAGAATTAATGAGAATATTAATTGATGAAGAATCATTAGATTGGGATACAGCGTTCGGTATTACTATTAAATGTTGTGCTTATACTAATCATACTATTTTATCTGAAGCATTAGAAAAATGGCCTATTGATTTATTTAAGAATTTACTACCAAGAATCTATTCAATAGTAGAAGAAATAAACAGTAGATTATCTTGTGGTAATAATAAACTTGATATTATAAATAATGGTGTTATACATATGGCAAGACTTGCTGTACACTGTGTATTTAGTGTTAATGGTGTTGCTAAACTTCATACAAAAATATTAAAAGAAATTGAAATGAAAGATTTTAGTGATTATTACCTTACAAAGTTTAATAATAAAACAAATGGTATAACTCATAGAAGATGGTTGTATCATTCTAATCCTAATTTAGTAGAAGTATTAAATGAATATTGTGGTAATGATTGGGTGAAAAATCCTGAAGATTTAAAGTTATTGCTTAAATCAATTAAAGCAAGAAAACTACAAAAGAAATTTAAAAATGCTAAATTAGAAAACAAAAAATTGCTTTGTAACAAGATTTTTCAATCTCAAGGGATAGAGATAGATCCGTATAGTATCTTTGATATTCAAGTAAAAAGATTACATGAGTATAAAAGACAATTACTTAATGCACTTCATATTATGTATGTCTATAATAAACTTAAGACAGATGATGCATTTAAAGAAAACTACCACCCACATACATTTATTTTTGGGGCAAAAAGTGCACCTAGTTATCATTATGCAAAGAAGATTATTAAACTTATTAACACAATTTCAGATAAGGTAAATAATGATAATGATACTAATGAATATTTAAAAGTAGTATTTGTAATTAATTATAATGTTAGTTATGCTGAAGTCATTGTTCCTGCTTGTGACATTAGTGAACAAATATCTACAGCTTCATATGAAGCAAGTGGTACAGGTAATATGAAATTTATGATGAATGGAGCAATTACTTTAGGGACACTTGATGGAGCTAATGTTGAGATGAAAGAATTAGTTAATGATGATATTGAAATATTTGGTATGAATGCTGATGAAGTAAATAGTACAACTTTTTACAATCCTTATGATTATTACAATGGTGAATTAAAAGAAGTTATTGATAATTTAACAAATGGATTTTTTAATGTTGATAAAGATGAATTTTTAGAAATTAGAAACAATTTACTTAATAATGATAAATACTTTGTATTAAAAGATTTTGATGCTTATAAAAAAGCTCATGAAAATTTAAATGAGTTATATAAAGATGAAGTATCATGGTACAAAAAAAGTATTATGAATACAGCTATGTCTACTTATTTCACTACTGATCGTACAATCGAAGAATATAATAATGAAATTTGGAAGTTAGACAAAATAAAAGTTGAGTGGTAAAAAAAATAGACCAATTATTGGTCTATTATTTTTTTTAGTTGTTTAGCAACACCATCTTCTTTATTAGAATAATCTGTTAATGGTATATTAGAATTTTTAATTGAACTATTTTTCATAAGGTATGCTATATCACTATTTTTTAACATTTCTAAATCTCTTGTAGAATCCCCAAAAGAGATGACTTTATCAAACTTATAATTTTCTTTGAAAAAGTTTAAAGCTTCATGCTTTAATGCTTTTAAATGAGTAATAACATATATTGCTATTTTTTTGTCTTTCCCCATACAATCTACTGAAAGATTTTTAGAAGAGAAGTATTCTTCAATAAAAGTATCATTTTCAACAGGACATATAATATATAAGTTTGTTGAATTACTCAAATTCATATCATTATAATTTCCGTTGTTTATTTTAATATTACTTGGAATATTCATAACAACTTTATATTTAGGATCGAAATTGTAACAATATGCATCCCCTTCACATTTATAAAACATTGAAGTTATTTTTTCTTTTACTTCGTTAAAATATACTAAAATATCATCTTTATTTATTGCATGAACAAATTTTTCGTTAGTATTTGGATTTATTATTAATCCACCATTTTTACAAGCAATATGTGTGTTTAGTTCTAATGCGTTATAAACTGGTAACATTCTTTGATAACTGCTTGAAGAAATTAAACAAAAATAATGTTCTTTAGCTAAGTTTTTAATATAATTTGTAGTGAATTCTGAAATTTCTTCATTATTATTTAGAAGTGTTCCATCCATATCACATAGTATTAAAAATTTCATATTCTCACCCTCTTTCCTAGATATTATATAATAAAAGTAAAATAAAATCTAATACATCATTTAAATCTTTTTTTTTACCATATTTTATAGTATAATGAGTAAGATGAAGGTGATAAGAATGAGTTTAATTAAAATGATGAATATAATTTCTATAAATAATGATTTAGTTGATTTCGAACTAAGCGAACTTGTCTTATTATTATTTGGAATATTCTTCGGTGTTATTTTAACATTTGTAATTTATATTTTACTAATGTTAAAAAGTTTAAAACCAAAACAATATATTGTTAAATCAAGAACAAAAGGTTTAACAGAAGCAGAAATAGATGAGAAGATTAAGTTTGCTCAAGATATCTTTTTAGATAAAGATTTAAAAGGTGAATTATCAGATGTAGCTCATTGTAAGGATGTATGTGCTAGTTTAGTTTTTGATATAGCAAGTGTATATTTTCCAAAATCTAAACGTCCTTTAATGGAGTTATCTATTGATGAATTATTAATGCTTAGTGTTTATATCTCAAATAGAATTAATGAATTACTTGATAGAAAAGGATTAAGATTACTTAAAAAACTAAAATTATCATCATTAGTTGGTATGGGTGATGTTAAGAAAGTTATCGATGATTCTTCATTGATGAAAGCTACTAAGAAATATAAGTTTATTGAAGCTTACAAAACAGTTGCTGGAGCGCTTAATGTAGTTAATCCATTATACTGGGCAAAGAAATTAATGTTAAATAGAACGTTGAATTTTGCTGTTAGTAAAGTTTGTTTAATGGTAATTGCTATTACTGCTGAAGAAACTTACAAAATTTATTCAAAAAATGTGTTTAATAAAGAAGTTACTATTGTAGATAAATATAAAGATTTAGCCAATGAAATTGAGGGAGATTTAAGTGATTTCTCTGTCGAAGAAATTGATGCGTATGAGGAGGATAGTTATGGACAAGAAGAAGATAATTAAAAATAGTCCTATTGGATATGTTATTCCGCAAATGAAAGATAATGATGTTGGATTAAGAAGTTTTGAAAAAAAATTCAAAGGATCTGATTTTGCTTCATCGATGTGGGGGTATAATGTTAAGGATGTTATTGCTTCACCAACAAGTGATATTGATAATAATGTAACAACTGCTTACGAGCCTTTTCGTGATAGTAGAGAAAAGAAAATTTCAAATCAACAATTAATTAGAGATCACGGTACTATTTATCCTGAGTTTTTGGGAATTGAAGGTCAAGGTCCTAATAGTAATAAAAATACTAAACCACAACAAAGAGAACAAAGTAAAGTTGAACAATCAGTAAATATGAATTTTGAAATTAAATCTGAACCAACTCAAACATATACTCAACCAACTTTTTCACAACCACAAGAAACTAGAAGCACGAATTTTAATAGTGTTAATTTTGAACAACCTAAAGAAGATTATTCTTCAAAAGAAACAAAATTACCTCCGTTTTTATTTGGTGGATCTACACAACAAAGTAATAATCCTTTTGTTGAAAAAGAAGAACCTGTACAAAATGTTGAAAATAATTTAGTAAATTCTCAAAATTTTGACAATAATATAGATGAACCACAAAAACCTGTGATGAATCAAACGGTTGAATTAAAGTCTACACCTAAAAAACCTTATAAATATCCACCGTTAAGTTTATTTGCACAACCAGATAGATCTAAACAAGAAAGTTTAGATTTCTTACAAGTTAATAAAGAAATCATTGATAATACTTTAAAAGAATTCCATATTGATGGTACAGTTACTAATTTAGTACATGGACCAACTGTTTCAAGATATGAAATTAGTTTAGCTGCTGGAGTTAACGTTAAAAAAATTCCTAGTATTCAAGATACAATTAGAATGAAACTAAGTGCTAAGACAATTAGGATTTTAGCTCCAATTCCTGGTAAAAGTACTGTAGGTATTGAGGTTCCTAATAGAAAAGCTGAAACAGTTCATTTTATTGATATCGTAAATAATGAAAATTTCTTAAAAAAATCTTCACCTTTAACTATTGCTTTAGGTAAAGATATTGATAATACTACTATTTATCAAGATATCGCTAGAATGCCTCATGGTTTAGTAGCGGGTGCAAGTGGTAGTGGTAAATCAGTTTGTGTGAACACATTATTAATTAGTTTATTATTAAAAAATTCTCCTGATGAATTAAGATTAATCTTAATTGACCCTAAAGTAGTTGAGTTAGGTTCATATGATGCAATACCACATTTAATTACTCCAGTTATTACTGATCCAAGAATGGCTGCAAAAGGATTAAAATGGGCCGTTGAAGAGATGGACAAAAGATATTTACAATTAAGAGATTTAAAAACTAGAAATATTGATGAATATAATAAAGCGGCAGAAGCACAAGGGATTGAAAAAATGCCTTTTATTCTAATTGTAATTGATGAGTTATCTGATTTAATGCAGTCAAGTGGTCCTGAAGTTGAAGACTCAGTACAAAGAATTGCACAAAAAGCAAGAGCTGCTGGGATCCATTTAATTGTAGCAACACAAAGACCTACTACAGACGTTGTTAAAGGTACAATTAAAGCTAACATTCCAACACGTATTGCATTCAGAGTAAGTTCTGGTGTAGATAGTACGACTATTTTAGATCAAGGTGGAGCTGAAAACTTACTTGGTTCTGGAGATATGTTAATTAAAGATGTTGAAGGAATGATTCGTGTTCAAGGTGCTTATATTAAAGGTGATGATATAGATGCTGTAACTAATTTTATTAGAAATAATAATGAATGTAGTTATGCTTTCTCACATGATCAATTAAAAGCTACAGATGCTAAACCAAGTGGTGAATCTGGAAATGATGATAATGAATTATTACATTCAGCAGCAACATTCTTTATACATGAACAAAACTGTTCTATTAATGCTTTACAAAGACAATTTAATCTTGGATTTAATAGATCTCAAAAAGTTGTTGATCAATTAGAAAAAATGGGTATTGTTTCACCTAGAAATGGTACTTTAGCAAGAGAAGTTTTAGTTTCACTAGAGCAATTAGACGAAATTTTTAATAAGTAAGTATTTAATAAGGGATTGAGAAAATGAAAAAAGAATTAGAGAAAATAGTAGAATTAAATGAGTTCGATATGATTGAAATTAATGAATCTTCAGCTAAAATAGTGAAAAGAATTCTTTATGTTTCTGTTGTTGTAATGCTTTTATTTATGGCGTTATTTTTAGCAACTTTGATTTGTAATAGATCTCATAGTAGTTTAGCAATTGCTAATAGAGACTCCTATTTGATAATAATTCTTTTTTTGTTTCTTTTTTCTGCAGGATTTACAGCAATAATATATTTTGTTTTCAAAAACAATGAATCACTTATAAAACTAAAAGTTTTAGCAACAATATATAGAATTTATGATATTTTTGTATTTGGTGCTAAGGTTATAACTATAATGATGTTTTGTTTCTTGTACGTATGTGCTCCTGCTAAAATTAGTGGGGATAGTATGGAAGGATCATATCAAAACAATGATACAGTATTAGTATGGAACTTATTTTATAAACCGAAATTAAACGATGTAGTTATTATTGATACATCAGATTCACCAGTATTAAAAAATTCTGATTACATTATAAAACGTATTGTTGCAACAGCAAATGATAAAGTAGAATATAGATCAAATTCTTTATATGTAAATGATTTGTTTGTTGAGTCTTTAACATCTGAAGAATATTATATGTTATTAACGTGTTTAGATACAAAAACAACTTATGTAACAGTTCCAAGTAACTTTGTAATTGTTCTAGGGGATAATAGAGACAATTCTACTGATAGTAGACAAATAGGATTAATTGATATAGATAATATAATAGGAAAATCAATATTTAGAATATTACCATTTAGTAATATTGGATTTCCAAGTAAGGAGGTATTGTAGTATGGCACAAATTCAATGGTTTCCAGGTCATATGGCGAAAGCTAGAAGAGAAATAACAGAAAAATTACATTTAGTAGATATTGTTTTTGAAATAGTAGATGCTAGAATTCCATTTTCTAGTAGTAACCCAATGATGAGAGAAATAGTAAAAAGTAAACCTAGATTGGTTTTATTAAATAAAGCTAAATTAGCAGATCCAAAGATTACAAAATATTGGATGGAGTATTATCAAGCACAAGGTTGTTACACATTAGATATAGATTTAATTGAAAATTATAATCTAAATAAAATTATGACAGTATGTACTGAAGCATTAAAAGATAAAATAGATCGTGATTTATCAAGAGGTCTTAAAGCAGCGAAAATAAGAGCTATGGTTATTGGAATTCCTAATGTTGGGAAGTCTACATTTATTAATACATTATGTAAAAGAAAAAGTTTAATAGTTGGAGATAGACCAGGTGTTACAAAGGGACAAACTTGGATGAAAGTAAACGACTCTTTAGAGTTACTTGATACTCCAGGTATTTTATGGCCTAAATTTGATACAAAAAATATAGCATTAAATCTAGCGTTATCTGGAGCAATTAAAGATGATATTTTACCAATTGATGAAGTAATTACTTATGGACTAGAATTTATGAAAAAATTCTATCCTGCTAATTTATCAAAAGCTTATAATATTGAAATAGATGATAATTTAGAAGTTTTAGAAGTTTATGATTTAATTGGAAGAAAACGCGGATGTATAATGCGTGGTAATGAAATAGATTACGAGAGAGTAGTTAAATTAATATTACATGATTTAAGACATAACAAATTAGGGGTATTAAGTTATGATAGAGATGAAGAATATTTACAAGTTTGAGAATGAACAAATAAATAAAGGTGTTAAATATATTGCTGGAGTGGATGAGGCTGGACGTGGTCCTTTAGCTGGTGCGTTAGTAGTTGCAGCATGTATTTTACCAAATGGTGTTAAAATCGAAGGTGTAGATGATTCTAAAAGTATTAGTGATAAGAAAAGAAGAATTGCATTCGAAGAAATAAAAAAACATGCTATAGCATATTCTATAGTGTTTATTACACCTGAAGAAATAGATGAGCATAATATATATGCAGCAACTCAACTTGGAATGATGAGAGCAATTGATGAATTAAGTATTAAACCAGAGCATGTTTTAATTGATGCAATGCCATTACCTAATTTAACGATTGAACATCAATCTATTATTAAGGGTGATGCATTAAGCGTTTCAATAGGTGCTGCTAGTATTTTAGCAAAAGTAACAAGAGATGATTATATGGAAAGTATGCATTTAAAATATCCTGAGTATTCTTTTAATAAACATAAAGGATATGGTACAAAAGTACATATGGAAGCATTAGAAAAATATGGTCCATGTGATATTCATCGTAAAAGTTATAAACCTATAAAGAAATTTTTAGAAGATCCACAAATGAAATTAGATATTTAATTTCTTTGTTGACAAAGTTATGTAATTCATAATATTATTTAAATTAGACAATATGAAAGGGGATTAATCAAATGAAGATAATAATAGTAGAGTCACCTGCTAAATCAAAAACAATTGAAGGATATATGGGTGATGATTATAGAGTTTTAGCTTCTTATGGTCATATTAGAGACTTAGCTACATCTGGAAAAGGTGGATTAGGTATTGATATTGCTAAAGGTTTTATCCCATCATATATAATAAGTGATGATAAAAAAACAAGAGTAAGAGATTTAAAAAAGGCATGTGCTGGTAATGAAGTATTTCTTGCAACCGATCCAGACCGCGAAGGTGAAGCAATTAGTTGGCATTTAGCAAGTGTATTAGATTTAGATCCACTTACTACTAAAAGAGTAGTATTTAATGAGATTACTAAGGACGCTATTCATACAGCATTTAATAATCCTAAATATTTAGATATGAATTTAGTTTCTTCTCAAGAAACAAGAAGAATGCTTGATAGAATTATTGGTTTTAAATTATCTTCTTTATTACAAAGAAAGATTAAAAGTAAATCTGCTGGGAGAGTTCAATCAAGTGTTTTGAAAATTATTGTTGAGTTAGATCAAGAAATTAAAGATTTCATTAGTGTACCATATTGGGAATTAGATGGTTTAATGGATGAAAAATATAAAGTAGAACATGTTAATAACAAATTAACTAAAATTAAATATGATAAGTATGAAGATGCTAAACATGTTTTTGATAGTTTAGGTAAAGATTTTAAAGTAGAAGATATCATTATTAAAGAGTCAAAAAGCGAAGCTAGACCTCCTTTAATTACTTCAACATTACAACAAGAAGCATCAAACAAACATTCATATGCTCCTGATAGAACAATGCGTATTGCTCAATCTTTATATGAAGGTAAAGAAATTGGTGGTAATTTATTAGGGTTAATTACATATATGCGTACCGATTCTACAAGGTTATCAGATATGTTCATTAATGACGCAAAAAGTTTTATTGCTAGTGAATTTGGTAAAGAGTATGTTGGGAGTATTAAGTCAGGTAAAAAATCAAAAAATCAACAAGATGCACATGAGGCTATTAGACCTTCAAGTGTACATCGTACTCCTAAATCATTAGAAAAATACTTAACAAAAGAAGAATTAAATGTTTATACAATTATTTATAATAGAGCTGTTGGTAGTTTAATGGCTGCGGCAACTTTTGAAAATACAACTGTTGTATTTAATAACAATAGTTATAATTTTAAGTTAGTAGGAAAGAAATTATTATTTGATGGATTTAGAATACTTTCTCCAAAGAAAGATGATGAATTTATCCCTAGTTTTAAAAAGGGTCAAGTTCTAAATAATATCGTTATTGAATTAGAAGAATTACATACAAAACCTAAGGCTAGATTTACTCAAGCAAGCTTAATTAAAGCCATGGAAGAATTAGGAATTGGTCGTCCTTCTACTTATGCACAAACTGTTAGAACGCTTATTTCAAGAGACTATATTGTAATTGAAGAAGGCAAAATTTTCCCTACAGAACAAGGTATTTTGACTACAAGGAAGTTAGAAGAGTTCTTTGATGAGATAATTGAACCATCATATACAGCTAAGATGGAAACTTCTTTAGATGAGATAGCAAATGGTGAAAAAAATAATATTATTGAGTTAACAGAATTCTATGATAGATTTGAACCTTTATATCAAAGCGCTATTGAAAATATGGAAAAAATAGCTGATATTCCTACTGGTGAATATTGTCCGAAATGTAATAATGAATTAGTTATTAAAAAAGGTAGATATGGTGATTTTACAGCATGTATGAGTTATCCAGAGTGTAAATATATTAAGAAGGAATTTGAAGAGGAAGAAGAAATCGGTATTACTTGTCCTAACTGTAGAAAAGGTAATATTGTTAATAGAGTTGCTCAAAGAGGACCTAATAAAGGAAATGTATTTTATGCTTGTAACAATTATCCAAAATGTAAAACTTCATATTCATATAAACCTGTAGAAGAGTTTTGTAGTATTTGTGGTTCTGTATCATTAGAATCACCAGATGGATTAATTTGTTCAAATGTTGATTGTGGTAAAGATCCAAGTGAAAAAATTATTTGCCCTGTTTGTAACAAGGGTGAATTAGTTGAGAAAACTGCAACTAAAGGAAAAAATTCTGGAAATAAATTTTATGCTTGTAATAATTTCCCAAGATGTAGAACGTTGTTTACTGATCCCCCAACAAACAAAAGATGTTTAGTTTGTAATAAGATGATTGTTATAAAAGAAGATAAAGAAGTTTGTAGTGATGAAAAATGCGTTACGAATTCTAATTAATAGGTGTCTTATGACACCTATTTTTACTAAAGAGGTGATTTTATGGTTACAATAGAAGACGCTATTAAATTTAGAGAAGAACTAAAATATAACGAATGTATAGAAACTCTAAAAATATTAATGGATGATAATAATAAAGATGCTTATGAGTTATATGCAACTCTTTGTTTTAATGGTGAAGGTATTGAAAAAAATATTGAACAATCTGTTGAATTATTTACTAAAGCAGCAAACTTAGGAAGTAGTCGTGCAATGTTTAATGTTGCTAGTATGTATCATAGTGGTCTTGGTGTAGAAGTAAATGTTGAAAAAGCATTAGAATTTTATAATGAAGCTGCTAATTTAAAAGATTTAAAAGCGTTACAAAGGCTTGCTGGGATATATTTACAAGGTGAAGGTGTAGAAGTTAATTATCCTATTGCGATGGAATACTTAAAAAGAGCCGGACTTGAAGGTGATTTTGAAGCACAACATATCGTTGGTGATATGTATTTAAATGGTGCATGCGGTGAAGTTAATTACAAAGAAGCAATTAAATATTTTGAACTTGCTGCATCAGCTAATTACTTAGAATCATATGGTGTTTTAGGATGTATCTATTTAAATGGTTGGGGAGTAGATGTTGATTTAAATAAAGTTGTATTTTATTGGGGTACCGCAGCAGAACACCAACATGTTTTATCCCAATATGGAATGGGTATTTTATATCAAAATGGTACAGGAGTCAAACAAGATTTAAATAAAGCATTTGAGTTATTATCAATTGCTGCTCAAAGAAATTTAGATTTAGCACAAGAAGCATTACAAAATCCTATATATGATGAATTAAAGCAAAATAGTTAAGATTAAATTCTTAACTATTTTTTCTATTTCTTTACAATGTTTTTTATTGTATTTAATTCATAAAAATGGTATTATATTTAAAGGTGTAACTATTAATTTAGGAGGAAATAACTATGGCATTTTTTGGGTTATTTAAAAGTAAAGATAAAGAAAAATCACAAAAATATAAATTAGGAATGCATAAAACAAGAAGTAACAGTTTTTCTAATTTAAAAGAAGTGTTACAAAATAGTAAAAATATCGATGATTATTTATTTGATGAATTAGAAGAAATATTTATTACTGCAGATATTGGTGTAGATACTGTAGTTAAATTCATTGATGATTTAAGAGATGAAGTAGAAAAACAAGGTATTACAGAACCTACTCAATTACAAGAAATTATTATTGATAAAATGTTTGAAATTTATTTAAAAGGTCAAATTGTTGATACTAATTTAGTTGAATTAGAAAATGAATTATCAGTTTATTTATTTGTTGGGGTTAATGGTGTTGGTAAAACTACATCAATTGCTAAATTAGCGCATAGTTTAAAAGCACAAGGTAAAAAAGTACTTTTAGCTGCAGCAGATACTTTTAGAGCTGGAGCAATTGAACAACTTGCTACATGGGCTAGTCGTATTGGTGTTGATATAGTAACTCGTGAGGCAGGAAGTGATCCTTCAAGTGTTTGTTTTGATGCAATTCAAAAAGCAAAAGAAGGAAATTATGATATTTTAATTTGTGATACTGCAGGAAGATTACAAAATAAAGTTAACTTAATGAAAGAATTAGAAAAAGTTAAAAGAGTTATCTCAAGAGAAATTCCAGAAGCTCCACACGAAACATTACTAGTAGTTGATGCAACAACAGGACAAAATGGTATGTCTCAAGCTAAATTATTTAAAGAATGTGTTGAACTAAGTGGTGTTGTATTAACTAAATTAGATGGTACAGCAAAAGGTGGAATTGTATTAGCTATTAGAAATGAATTAGATTTACAAATTAAATTCGTAGGAATGGGAGAAAAATTAGATGATTTAGAACCATTTGATATTGAACAATATTTATATGGACTATTCGCTGATTTCTTTGATTAATTATGGAATTAGAAAAAAGAACACACTATATTAATTTATTTGATGTATATAAAAATTTATTAACAGATAAACAAAAAACTTATTTTGTAGAATATTATTTAGAAGATTATTCTTTAAAAGAAATAAGTGATTCATACAATGTTAGTAGAAATGCAATATTCGATCAAATAAAAAAAGTTATTAACATATTAGAAAATTTTGAAGAAAAATTAAATATATTAAATAAAAATACTAAAATAAAAAATCATATTGAAAATAATACATTAACAAATGATTTATTACTAGAAATAATTGAGGAGTGATTTAAATGGCATTTGATGGTTTATCAGCAAGACTACAGGAGTCAATGAAGAAAATTAGAGGTCAAGGAAGTTTAACTGAAAAACATATTGACGAAATGATGAGAGATGTAAGACTTTCATTATTAGAAGCAGATGTTAACTATAAAGTAGTTAAAGAATTTTTAGCTAAAGTAAAAGAACAAGCTTTAGGTGAGAAAGTTATGAAGGGATTAAATCCTGGACAACAAGTAGTTAAAATAGTTCACGAAGAATTAAAATTAATGCTTGGTGATGAAACTCATGAATTAAAATTTAAAGCAAGCGGTAAAACAGTATTTATGACTGCTGGGTTACAAGGGGTAGGTAAAACTACAGCTATTGGTAAAATGGCGGTTTACTTTAGAAAAATAAAAAAAGTTAAACCTTTAATGATTGCTGCTGATATTTATCGTCCTGCAGCAGTTGATCAATTAGTTACTTTAGGTAAACAAGTTAATATCGATGTATTTGAAATGGGTACTAAAGAGAAAGTAACTAAAATTGTTAAAGCAGGTTTAGAATACGCAAAAGAGCATGGACATAATTTTATAATTGTAGATACAGCTGGTCGTTTACATATTGATGAAGAATTAATTCAAGAATTAAAAGATGTTAAAAAGATTTGTGAACCAGATGAAGTATTACTTACTGTAGATGCTATGACAGGTCAAGATGCTGTTAATGTTGCTAAAACATTTAATGAAAACTTAGAAATAACAGGTATTATCTTAACTAAATTAGATGGAGATACAAGAGGTGGAGCTGCTTTATCAATTAAAACAGTTACTAATGTTCCTATCAAACTTATGTCAACTGGTGAACATTTAGATGAATTAGAAATATTCCATCCAGATCGTATGGCTGACCGTATTTTAGGAATGGGTGATGTCTTAACATTAATTGAAACAGCAACTCAGAATATCAATGAAGATGAAGCTATGTCAATGGTAGAAAAAATGGCAAGTGGTAATTATAATTATAACGATATGACTAAACAGTTTAATATGATGAAAAAAATGGGTTCTATGTCAAAATTATTAGGTTTAGTACCTGGTATGGGACAAATGAAAGATCAAATGAAAAATGTTGATGAAAAACAATTTTTATATATGCAAGCAATTATCTCATCAATGACAAAAGAAGAAAGAGCTAATCCTGATTTAATTGAAGATTCTTCTAGGAGACGTGAAAGAATTTCAAAAGGTTCTGGAAGAAGTATTCAAGAAGTAAACAGATTAAGACAGTCGTTACAACAACAAAGAGCAATGGGTAAACAAATGGCTGGAATGGATGAAAAGAAAGCAAAACAAATGCAAAGACAAATGCAAACTGGACAGATGCCATCAATGGGTGGCGTTCAACATAAAAAAGGTAAAGGTAAAAATAAAGGTGGATTCCGCTATTAAGAGGTAAGGTTTATGAAAATAATAGGTACAATTAAAAAAGCAGGAGATTTAGTTGATCTTAAGAAAAAGTGTAAAGGTGTATTATTAAGACATAAAGATATGTCATTAAGATATGATGTAGCTTTTTCTACAACTGAATTAAAAGAAGTAATATCTATAGCTATTAAATTTAAATTAACAGTGTATGTTGATTTTACAAATTTATTTGATGATGAATCATTAGAGAAAGCTTATAAATTAGTTTTAGATTTACAAGAATATAATATCTTCTATGTTTATAGTGATATTGGATTCTTTATGAAATTAAGTAGATTAAATTTAAATAAGAAATTAATATATGCTCCTGATACCTATGTTTGTAACTACCTTGATTTTAACTTTTTTGCTAAATATAAAATATTTGGTACTTTCCCTTCTTTAGAAATTCCTTTAACTGATATTGCTGTTATTGGTAATAATAAGAAAAATAAATTATTTTATAAAGCTTTTGGTAAAACTTCAATGTTTCATTCTAAAAGAAAACTAGTTACTTTATATCAAGAAAATTTTGATTTACCTAAAATACCTAAAAAAAGTAAATTGAAATTAGTAGAAGAAACAAGAAAAGAAGAATACTTAATAGATGAAAAAAGTAATGGGACACATATATATCAATCTGGTATTAGAAATATACTTCCTGCTTTAGATACAATAAATGAAGTAGTAGATTTCATGTTACTTGATGGTATGTATATTAATCAAGATGATTATTTAAAAGTTATTGATATATACAAAGATGCACTAAATGATATTGATCATTTAAACTTATATAACCAAGAACTTGAAAAGTTATTTGATAATTTATCTTATAATTTTGTCTATGAAGACAGTGTTTATAAGAAAGGAGATTTCTAATGGAATTATTAGCGCCTGCTGGAGATTTAGAAAAATTAAAAATAGCTGTAATTTATGGAGCAGATGCTGTATTCGTTGGAGGTCATGATTTCTCTCTTAGATCTAGAGCATCAAACTTTACCTTTGAAGAACTAAAAGAAGGTGCAGAATTTTGCCATAAACATAATGCTAAATTATATGTAACAACAAATATAATACCGCATAACAACGACCTTATTGGTCTTGTAGATTATTTACAAGAATTAGAAAAATGTAATATAGATGCAATTATTGCGAGTAGTTTTGCTATTGTAGAAGCAGCTAAAAAATATACAAATTTAGATGTTCATATTTCAACACAACAATCTCTAACTAATTCAGAAGCAGTACAATTTTACAAAGACTATGGATTATCAAGAGTTGTTTTAGCACGTGAATTATCTATAAGTCAAATTAAGAAAATTAAAGATAATGTAGATATCGAATTAGAAGTATTTATTCATGGTGGTATGTGTAGTAGTTATAGTGGTAAATGTATGTTAAGTAATAATATGACTACAAGAGATGCGAACCGTGGAGGTTGTGCTCATTCTTGTCGTTGGAATTATAGATTATATGAAGATGATAAAGAAGTTACACAAAATTATTTTTTTGCTATGAGTAGTAAGGATTTATCTGCTGTAAGGCAATTACCAAAATTAATTAATGCTAAAGTTGATAGTTTTAAAATTGAAGGAAGAATGAAATCTCTTCATTATATTGCAACTGTCGTATCAGTTTATCGTAAGTTAATTGATGAATATAAAAATACAAAAACAATTAAAGATTATGAAAAATATGAAAACGAAATAAAAAAATGTGAAAACAGATTAACTTCAATTGGATGGTTAGAAGGTAAATTAACAGCAAATGAACAATTATATAATATGAGAAGCGAACAACCAACTCAAGAATTTGTTGGGATTGTAAAAGGTTATGATGAAGATAAAAAGAAATATATTGTTGAAGTGAGAAATCATTTTAAACCAAACAGTAAATTAGAAATTTTATCTCCAAGTAAAGATACAATACAATTTAAAATAAAAACAATCTTAGATGAAAACTTAGAAGAGTTAGATGCTGCAAGACATCCACTACAATTAGTTTACATTGATTCTAAAATTGAATTAAATGAGTATGATTTTTTAAGGTTAGTGAAATAATGCAAAAAGAATTATATGGATTTAAAGTTGATATTACTTATAAACAAAATATGAAATCAATAAAATTTAGATTTAATGATGGAGTAATAAAAATAACATGTCCAAAAATTAGTGATAAAGATATTGAAAAATATTTAATAAAAAATTATCATGAATTTGTAATTAAATTAGAAGAGTCAAAATTATCAAATAATTTTACTTATTTTCAAGGAGTTAAATATAACATTAGAAGTGTTGATGAGCATTGTAATAATATTATATTTAATGAACAAGAGTTTGTAATAACAAAAGGTTATGAAGAAAAATTAATAAAAGAATTATTTATTAATGATATTAAAAAATATTTAGAACAAAATGATAGTTTAAACTATGCATTTAAAGGTATTGAAAAACCAACATATAAAATTAAACAATTAAAATCATCTTTTGGACAATATAATAAAAAGAATCATACAATTACATTAGATTATAAACTGGCTAAGTATGATAGAATCTTTCTATATTTAACATTGTGTCATGAATTATGTCACATGGTGCATTTTGATCATTCAAAAGAGTTTTACGCTTTATTAGATACATTTGTTCCTAATAGTAAACAAATGCATAAAATAATGAGAAAAATAAAAATGAATGATACCTTTTAATTTTTAATAAAATATAGTATAATAAAAAATAAATCGGAGGAATTATATATGAATAAACAAGTATTTGAAATAACAGAAGAAGGTCTTAAAAAAATCCAAGTTGAATTAGATCAATTAAAAACAGTTGATAGACCAAATAATATTACAGCTATTCAAGAAGCAAGAGCTCAAGGGGATTTATCTGAGAATGCTGATTACGATGCTGCTAGAAATGATCAAGTAAGAATCGAACAAAGAATTTTAGAATTAGAAAATATTTTAAAAAATCATCAAATCATTTCAACTACACAAAGTAATGTAGTTGCTGCTGGGACTATTGTAACTTTATTAAATAAAAATACAAATAAACAAACAGTATACCATATTGTTGGAGCAATTGAATCTAATCCTTTAGAACAAAAAATTTCAACAGAATGTCCATTAGGTCAAGCGATTTTAGGAGCATCAGTTGGTGATGTTAAAACAGTAAGACCTGAAAGTCGTAATGATTATCAAGTAGAAGTATTAGAAATTAAAAACTAATAAACAAAAAATGAAGTGAACCCAATTTTTTGGACAATTTAATAAAAAGTTTAATTAGAGGAATGAATTCTATATTCTATAGGAGTCATTCCTTTTAATTTTTCTTTAATTCTAAAATTATTATAATAATAA